>CALKXI010000048.1 GCA_938003965.1 uncultured Chlorobiales bacterium | reverse complement strand
ACGCTTTGCGAGAAACCGCTTGCGTCTTTGAGTTTAGCGAATCCGCCGATGATGGCTTTGTCGTCGCCGAAGGCACGGTCGCCATGCAGTTCCATAAAGTCTTGAAAAATCATGTAGATGTAATCTTGCGTGTAGGGGCGTTCAGGGTGGCGCGCAAGTTGAACCCGTTGCCAGCGCGTCAGGTTGCGGTAAATCGAGGCGCGCAAGTCTTCCACTTTGCGCTCCATGATGCTGATTTCATTTGCGAGTTCGGTATTCACCTGCCCGTTGCCGTTTTGAGCAAAGGCGCGCATTTCGGCTAACTTCTCTTCTAACTGCACGAGTGGCTTTTCAAAATCTAAAACGACTTTTGACATAGATTCTCAAAGAAAGGATTAAGAAATGTTTGACGAAGTTACAAAAAAGCGCGTTTGATAATGAAGCGTAAGAAATCCATTTTGAGATAGAACACGGATTGAACGGATTGCGCAGATGACACACAGATGGATTCTTCGCTTCGCTCACAACGGTCGCGTCGTTGATGAATCGTGAAGAATTGCAATCATGAAGAATTGCCTTATCGTTTCGCCATTTCGTTCTTCTCTTCGTTACTCATTACTCGTTATTCATTACTCATTCGTTTGCCATTCTGAACGCAGTGAGGAATCCATAACCTTTCAGTATTTTTGGGAAATTTGGAATTTCATCATGCAACGCTCGCCTTTTGTCATTTTATTTTTCACGGTTTTTCTTGACCTTGTCGGATTTGGCATTGTGCTTCCGTTACTTCCGAACTATGCACGCGAACTTGGGGCGACGCCGCTTGAAATCGGAATCATTGCGGGCAGTTATTCCGTGATGCAATTTTTTTTCTCGCCGATTTGGGGCGGGATTAGCGATAAAATCGGTCGGCGTCCGGTCATCTTGATTAGCATTGCGACGTCGGTCGTCTCGTATTTTCTCTTTTCGCAATCACACTCGCTTTGGTTTGTCTTTCTCTCGCGGGTGCTGGCAGGCATTGGCTCGGCGAATGTAACCGTTACACAAGCCTACATTACGGACATTACGGATAGAAAAAGTCGCTCGAAGTCGCTCGGTATTTTGGGTGCGGCGTTTGGACTTGGGTTTGTGCTTGGTCCGCCAATTGGCGGCGCAATTAAAACCAACCTTGGCATTGAAGCCGTCGGCTATGTGGCGGCGTCATTAACCTTTCTTGATTTGATTCTCGCCTATTTCTTCTTGCCCGAATCGCTCAAAGAAAAAAAGCCTCATGCCGAGTTCCGATTTTTTTCGGTCAAAAGTTTTTCAAAAGCCTTTCAAGAACCCGCGATTGCGCGATTGCTTGTCGTGAATTTTTGTTTCACGTTTGCCTTTGTGAATATGCAGATTTCCGTGCCGCTCTTGTGGAAAGAGCACTACGCGCAGACGGAGCAAAACATCGGATTTCTCTTCGCGTTTATCGGCATTGTGTCGGTGATTGTTCAAGGCGGATTGATTGGCAAGTTCACAAAGCGATTCGGCGAGCGCGAAGTTTTGACGGGCGGCTCGGCGGTGATGATGCTTGGAATCGGGCTTCTGCCGTTTGTGCCTGAACTTTGGCTTTTGTCGTTTGGCTTAGTCGTGCTGGCATTTGTGGCGATTGGCAACGGCTTTTGCACACCGACGAACACGGCACTTGTTTCGCTTTATGCCAACCCTGCTGAACAAGGCGAAACGCTCGGCGTGTTGCAATCTATCGGCTCGCTGGCGCGAATGTTTGGTCCTGTTTCGGGAAGTTTGCTTTACGGGCTTGATTATCACGCGCCGTATCTCGTCGGCGGAATGGCGTTGTTTCTTTGCCTGCTTTTATCCATGACGCTCTTCAAGTTTGAACTGCATCATCACCAAGAAGCCTCTGCATAGCAATACCTTTCGGAAAACGTCTGAATCGTGAATTTGCGTTAAGCAACCTGAAATGAATCTCATCAACATTTAATCAAAATAAGAAATGGCAACACGCATCATTATTCCGACCGCGCTTCGTCAATACACGGCGGGTCATGAGGTCGTTGAAGTCTCGGCGCGAAACGTTGGTGAAGCCTTGACGAAACTCGTCTCTCAATATCCCGACCTCAAAAAAAATCTTTATACCGACGACGGAAAACTCCGTTCTTTCGTCAATGTCTATAAAGGCGATTCCAACATCAAAGATTTGAAAGGGCTTGAAACTGATGTGCGGCTCGGCGATGAACTCATCATTGTGCCCTCGATTGCAGGCGGCGCAGTTGCAACCTTCGGCGAAATGCAAATCGAGAGCGACGTTACGCTTTCTAACGAAGAAATTAAGCGATACAGCCGCCACTTGATTCTTCCCGAATTTGGCTTGGAAGGTCAAAAGAAAATGAAGAACGCCAGCGTCTTGATGATTGGCGCGGGCGGACTTGGCTCACCCTTTGCGATGTATCTTGCGGCGGCGGGCATCGGCAAACTCGGCATCGTTGATTTCGATGTCGTTGATTACTCCAATCTTCAACGCCAAATTTTGCACCGCACCGATTCCGTTGGAAAACCCAAAGCCGAATCCGCAAAAGCGACCATCAACGCCATCAATCCGTTCGTTGACGTCGTTACTTACGACACGCCGCTCACCTCACAAAATGCGTTAGAGATTTTGAAAGATTACGATGTGATTGTCGACGGCACGGATAATTTTCCGACGCGATATCTCGTTAATGATGCTTGTGTGTTGCTCGGAAAGCCGAATGTCTATGGAAGTATTTTCCGATTTGAGGGACAAGTTTCTGTCTTTTGGGCGAATAGCCATGAGGCAACGAACGGCAGACTTCCCGAAGGCGCGTGCTACCGTTGCCTTTATCCCGAACCGCCGCCGCCGGGACTTGTGCCAAGTTGCGCCGAAGGTGGGGTGCTCGGTGTGCTTCCGGGCGTTGTCGGCACGATGCAAGCCATTGAAACCATCAAACTCATCACGGGCATTGGCGAGCCGATGATTAACCGCCTGCTTCTCTTCGACGCACTCAAAATGAAATTCCGCGAACTGAAATTGAAAAAGAATCCCGACTGCGTTGTCTGCTCCGACCACGCCACGATTAAGGAACTCATCGACTACGAAGCCTTCTGCGGCATGCCCGCTAACGACCATAGCCAAAATGCCGAACTTCAATCTCAAACACAGGGGGCAAAGAGCAATCCAAACGAAATTACTGTTCAAGAATTGAAAGCGCGTTTAGATGCAGGCGAAAAACTCTTCATTCTCGATGTGCGCAATCCAAACGAATGGGAAATCGTCCGCCTCAACGGCACAGTGCTCATTCCGCTTCCCGAACTTCCGAATCGCCTTTCAGAACTCAAAGGCAAAGAGAACACTGAGATTCTCGTGCATTGCAAAATGGGCGGACGCTCCGCACAAGCCTGCGAAATTCTTCGCCAAAATGGATTCAAGAACGTGAAAAATGTTGTTGGAGGCATTACGGCGTGGGCAACACAAATCGACCCCTCAATGCCGACTTACTAAACACGACAGAACAAACTCCCCCTTTTGTTCTTCCTTACACGCCTCTCACAAGAAGCCAAATCAATGCAAGCAGAAGCAGTGCGATAAGCGCAAATAACACTCGCGTTTTTTTCTCTGCACTTTTGAGATGTCGCTTTAAGGTGAGAGCGAATTTTTCTTGTTCCGATTTCAATTTTTCTTTGAGTTCGTCGCGCTCGCGTTTGAGGGCGTCGATTTCGTTTTGGAGCAACACGCGCTGTTGGTCTAATTGCGCCTGTAACTCTGCGTGAGTTCTTCTTGTTTGATTGGTTAGTTCAATGGTTGGAAAATTTGGCGGGGTCATTTTTTCGCCGTTTGCGGCTTTTTCAATGGCGGGAAGAAAATCGGTGTTGAAGGTTTTGACGAGTTGCGCCACATCGACGCCGCGATAGGTTGGGTGATAGCCTGCAAGTTTCGTTATGCATTTTTCTAATTGGCTTCGTGCGCCTTTCCATCGTCCGTTGGTGAAGTGATAAAGTCCAACGGCGGCGTGAATCATGCCTTGCAGGAAGAGTTTATCAGCACCTGTAGTTTCTTGCCAGATGTGTTCCCAAGTGTCGTGGCACTCAAAAAATTCTCGGCGGTTAAATTCTTCAACGCCGCGCAGGAAGTCGTCGTAATGCTCGTCGATGCTCATCGGTTGGTCAAGGGTAGGTTGCAATGATGGTTTCGCCAGCGGTTGCTGTGTCTCCGACTTTGACGTTCAGTTCCACATTTGTGGGCAGAAAGATATCGACGCGACTTCCGAACTTAATCATTCCGAATCGCTCACCGATTTTAACTTCATCACCTTCTTTGAGGTCGCAGATGATGCGCCGCGCCACGAAGCCTGAAATTTGCTTGAAGAAAACTTTGATGCGCCCATTCTCGATTCCGATTTCAGTGCGCTCATTGCGCTCGCCTGCGTTGTGGTCGAAGGCGGCGATGTACTGCCCTTCGATGTATTTGACGTGCGTTACCTTTCCTGAAATCGGGTTACGATTGACATGCACATTGATTGGCGACATAAACACGCTCACCATTTTCGCTTTGCCGTTGAAAAATGCATGGTCTACTTCTTTGACCAGCACGACTTTCCCATCGGCGGGAGAAACCACAATGTTCGGTTGGTTTGGCGGCGTGCGTTCAGGGTCGCGAAAGAACTGCACGGTAAAGATGAGTAGCACGACCGCCAACGCCGTCAGAAGCAATCGGACAACGCCGGGCAAATCGGGAATATACGCCACCGCTAAAATCGCAATGCACAGCACAACCATTTTGGCAATCGTGCTGTAGCCGTAAGGCGTGAGTTTTGGCAGGTTTTTCATGTGTCAGGTGAAAGATTGAAAAGCGCAAAGACAGTCGCTCCGCGTGAATACACTCAAACTTTCAAGCCGATTGAGAGATGTATGTGGTGTCGCCAATTTCGATATGCAGTTCAGTGAAGGAGGCGCGGTCGTCGTTGAGTTTCCAGCATCGGATTTGACGAATGGTTTTGTCTTCGCCGACCGAGATAATCGGATACCACCAGTTTGTGAAGGGAAAATTCGCGCGGTCAAATTCAGAGGGAATTGCGTCAGCGTTGGGGTGCGAGTGATAAAATCCCCAAACGCCCAAGCCTTCTTTGAGGGCTTGTCGCTCGACTTTCGCATATTCAAGCGGGTCAATTTCAATGCGGTTGTGCCGCGATTCAAGTTTGATATTGGTTACAGGAACTACTTTTCGCACTTCAAAGTCGCCATCAATCACCATTCCAACGAGCAAGCCGCCGCACTCTTCGGGATACGCACCTTGGGCTTGCGTGTTCATCACGAGCAGGTGGCTTTTGCTGATTTTCAGGTCGCCGGGCAAGTCGCGCTCTTTATCTATCATCACAATCATTGCTGTTCCTAATCGCGCCAGTTCGGTATCCATCAACATGCTACTCATGAGCGAGACGTGTTGCGGAACGAGATAGACGTCTGCCCAAACCGAATAGCCCATCATCACACGGCTGATTTTCGTGCGCTCGTCCATGAGCAACACTAAACGGTTTCCATAGACGCCATTGATGAGAATTGGCGAGGCGATTCGAGCAACAAGCGCGCTCTCGATTGAGCCAGTCCATCGCTTTTGAACTTCAATCGGTTTGATGATTGAAGCGTCAATATCTGAGTAACCGCTTGGGAAGCGGAACGAGCGAGGGTTTGAAATTTTGATATTGATAATCATCGGTTTTCTATGTTCAAGCATTCCAAAAATGCTCTGAAAGATACTTCATGCCACCGTCACAAAGTATGCAGACAATCACACCTTGTGCGTTTTGGTCGGTGAGTTCTTTGGCAACTTTGAGTGCGGCATAAACATTTGTCGATGCCGAAATGCCCAAGAGCAACCCTTCTACTTTTGGCAATTTGACGGTGTAATGATACGCGGTTTCGGTTGAAACTTCAATGAATCTATCTGGGACACGTGGGTCGTAGATGCGAGGCACCATCGCCGATTCCAAGTGCTTAATGCCCTCAATGCCGTGAATGGCAACATCAGGCTGAACAGCAATGCACTGAATTTTTTCGTTGTAGGATTTCAATCGGCGTGAAGTGCCGATGAAACTGCCGCTTGTGCCAATGGCAGCAATAAAGTGCGTGATGCGTCCGTCGGTTTGTTCCCAAAGTTCAACGCCTGTCGTGTTGAAATGCGCTTGCCAGTTGGCGTCGTTACTGTATTGGTCGGCGTAAAAATAAATGTCGGGATTTTGTGCATAAAGTTCGCGGGCTTTGCGAATTGCGCCGTCGCTCGATTCCGATGCAGGCGTGAAAATGAGTTCCGCGCCGTAGGCTTTGAGGATATTTTTGCGCTCTTGGCTCGCCGATTCAGGCAAGCAGAGACGGCAACGGTATCCTTTAATCGCGCAAATCATCGCGTAAGCAATGCCTGTGTTTCCGCTTGTGGCGTCGAGCAGGATTTTGTCTTTGGTCAATAAACCTTGTGCTTCGGCGGTTTCAATGATGTTGAGCGCGGGACGGTCTTTGACGCTTCCGCCCGGATTCATGAACTCGCACTTGCCGTAAATTTCCACTTGGTCGCTAATGCCCCACTGGTCGGCGATTTTTTTCAGTCGAATCAGCGGCGTGTTCCCAATCAGCGAAAGCGTTTGTTTATCTATGATTGATGTTGGAGCAATCGTGTCGGACATAAATGTTCAGTGGTTAAATGTTTTTGTGTTTTCTTTCGGCTTCTTCTTTTCGCTTCTGCGTTCAGCCGTTATTGATTTTGTTCGAACCGTTTCGCTCGTAAAAAAATTCACCACGCTTTTTCAAAAGAGGAATTGGATTTGTTCTTCCGAAATGTCGCGGTCGATGTTTTTGCAAAAGGCTCTCACTTCTTCAATCACGCCCATATTGACTGCCACAATCAACATCGTTTGAAGAGAAGGCGTGGCGTCGCAATCGCTTGCCGATGGAAACGCGCCGAATAGCGTATGCGAGTGATATGTCCCGACAATGCTCATGCCGTATTCTTTTGCCGCCATTTCAATGTCGTAGCGTTGGTCGGCGGCGATTTCAAAGCCTTGTGTTCGGTCGCCGCGTAGCCTGTTCACACACGGTGCAACATATCGGACGATGTTTCGGCGAATGGCGTTTTCTTCTTCGAAGTTGCCAATCAGCAAGCCGCAGCATTCTTCGGGAAAGGTCGCTTTTGCATGCGCTTTGATTCGATTGAGGTTTGACAAAGAAATCAGCATGATGAGAAATCAGCATGATTATACGGTTTCAACTTCGGGTGCAAATCGCTTTTGATGCCACTTCCACGCCGTTGAAATAATGGTTTCTAAGTGATTGAACTTCGGCTTCCAACCAAGAACGCGCTTAGCTTTTTCGGCACTGCCAATGAGTTTAGCGGGGTCGCCTGCTCGTCGCGCGCCTTCAACGACAGGAATTTCTCTGCCGGTTACTTTTCTTGCCGTATCAATTACTTCGCGCACCGAAAAGCCATTGCCGTTGCCGAGATTAAACACATCGCTTGCGCCGCCTTCATTGAGATACTTTAAGCCCAAGACGTGCGCATTGGCAAGGTCGGTTACGTGAATGTAGTCGCGAATGCAAGTGCCGTCGGGCGTGTCGTAGTCGGTACCATAGATAGTGATGTGTTTGCGTCTGCCGAGCGCGGCGTCGAGCACAAGCGGAATGAGGTGTGTTTCAGGGTTGTGGTCTTCGCCAATTTCGCCCGATTCATCAGCACCTGCGGCGTTGAAATAACGAAGCGCGACGAACTTTAATCCGTAAGCAACCGCATAATCTTGCAAGATGCGCTCGACCATCGCCTTCGATGCGCCATATGGGTTGATGGGATTTTGCGGGTGCGATTCAGGAATCGGAATTTCTTTCGGCTCACCGTAAGTTGCGCAGGTCGACGAAAAGATAAACCGATTGACCTTTGCTTCGCGCATGGCGTCAAGCAAATTGAGCGTGGCGGCAACATTGTTGCGATAATACTTCGACGGATTTTCAACTGACTCGCCCACATATGCGAAGGCGGCAAAGTGCATCACAGCGTCGAACTTGTGTTCAGCAAATACATCTCGCAAGAGTGCCGTATTTTCCAACTCACCGACGATAAGCCGCTCGCCTTGCGCCAATTCGCGATGTCCATAAATCAGATTGTCAAAAATAACGACCTCGTCGCCCGCTTTTTTCAGTTCGCGGACGGCGTGCGCGCCGATATAGCCCGCGCCGCCTGTAACTAAGACTTTCATTCGTTTTTTGAGTCTGCCTTGTAGTTTGCTCTGTATTGCTATTTTTGCATCGTTGTAAGATAAAAAGTTATCAGGCTTTTGTAAGCCATTCAACTCTACTGACCTTCAACTCTATTGCACTTCAATGCCGCGCATTTTTCGCGAAGAAATTTTTGAGAAGAAATATCGATTCTTGATTGCACGCATGCAATTTGCGCGAGGCGAACTCTCACTTGAAGAACTCCGCACCCACGCCGACGCCTTGATTTCAATCATCAAAAAACGGCGCGACCAACAGTTTGGAAAATCGCGCCGCTATCGCTTGAACCTCTCTGCCGCCGAACTTATCGCCGACCCGCTTTGACCTCACACTTTTTTCCTATCACTCGTGCTCAATTTTCGTGTGCGGAAAAACGCCTTCAAACCCGTATCTTTGCGCCGTCAAATTTAACCGAATGAACGAGGCATCGTCCTTTGCAAATACTGAAAAGGCTGTCAAAATTTATCCGCAAGTCGATATCATCATTCCTCATTACAACGGGGCGGAGATTCTGCTCGGCTGTCTCTCAACGCTTAGCAAAACAACTTATCCGAACTTTCTCATTACGATTGTGGATAACGGCTCAACTGACGATAGCCTTGCACTTGCAAAAGTTCAATACCCAACCATTCAAGTGCTTCACACGGGGAGAAATTTAGGCTATGCGGGCGGCTGCAATTTCGGGTTTGAACACACAAGCGGCAAGTATGTCGTTTTTCTCAACAACGACACCGAGCAAGAGCCGAACTGGCTTTCGGAACTTGTTTCAACTGCTGAACAAGATGAACGCATTGCAAGCCTGCAACCGAAACTGCTCTCGATTCAAGCGCGCAATCGTGGCGAGCGCATTTTTGACTATGCAGGCGCGGCAGGCGGAATGATGGATAAACTCGGCTACCCTTACTGTTTAGGACGCATTTTAGACCGCGTGGAAAAAGATGACGGACAGTATGACAACCCCGTGCCGATTTTTTGGGTGTCAGGTGCGGCGATGTTTGTCCGCCGAAGCGCGCTCGAGACGGTTGGATTGTTTGACGAAGATTTTTTCGCGCACATGGAAGAAATTGACCTTTGCTGGCGGCTCTGGAAAGCGGGATTTTGGCTTTACTCTGCGCCGACTTCGGTTGTTTATCACTATGGTGGCGCAACGCTTTCGCAAACCAATCCGCGAAAGGTTTATCTCAACCACCGCAATAATGTGATGATGCTAACAAAAAACGCTGATGCAATACGCTTATATTTGGTTTTGCCGTTGCGTTTGTTCCTTGAACTTTTGTCTATGCTTTTTTATTTGAAGTCCAAACGTGCTGATGCAAGCCGCGCAACTTTTAAGGCACTGCTGTGGAACGGCAAGCATTTTTTTAATCATTTGAAAAAACGACATCGAGTCGCGAAACTTCGCCGACGCCGTGATGCAGAAATTTTCAAGATATGTCGTGCTCAAACTGCCGCCGTGCTTCAAGCCATACTTGGAAAATAAATTTTATGAAAAACGCGATTAAATACATCTTTTCCATCTCACTTGCGGGCTTGTTTTTCTGGCTTGCTTTCAAAGATTTTTCACGTGAAGATTTTGAAAAATTAGGTGAGGTTTTTTCTCGAATTGATTATCGGCTCGTCTCAATTGCCCTTATTTCTCTGACCTTCAGCCATGTGCTTCGGGCGTGGCGATGGGGCATTTTGCTCTCGACTGTCAAAGAAAAAATGAGTTTGAAAAATCTCTTTAATGCAACGATGATTGGCTATGCGGTGAATTTAGCCTTGCCGCGTGTCGGCGAAATCACCAAAGCGGTGAATTTGGCACAACAAGAAAAAATTGACGGCAAAAAAGTGCTCGCATCGGTCGTGATTGAGCGGATTTTAGATACCTTGATGTTTGCCTTACTTCTTGCGCTTTCTGTTTTTATCTTCCGCCGAAAAATCAATGACGCCTTTGGCGAAGTGCATTTGGGCGGATTGAACTTATCGTTTGAACTTGCGTCATACTTAATTTTGCTCTTGTCGATTTGCGTTTTAGTTTTTTTTGCGATTGTCTCGCTTTATCCTGCTCAAATTGCGGCGCGCTTCAAAGGGCTATTTCACCATCTTTCGCCGAAGTGGTCGGTGCGACTTTCCAACGCGCTTGAGTCATTCATTGAAGGCACGGCAGCATTGAACAATCGGGCGAAGTATGCGGAAATCGTTATTTCTTCAATCATTATTTGGAGTTGTTATTTGCTTGCGGGCTTAGTGCCGATGTATGCGATTGAATGGTCGACGACTGAAATTTTCGGCTGGGCGGAAGGTTTGACGACGATGAGCATTTCAGCCTTTGGCTCGCTCATTACGCCTGCGGGAGCGGGCACATATCAATACGCCTGCTCGAAAACGCTTGAAAAGATTTTTGATTTTAGTTTGATTGTCGCGTCCAGTTACGCGCTTCTCACTTTCGCTATCAACAACTTCACGTCGTTTATTCTTGGACTATTCAGTTTCCTTTGGCAACGCAAGGACAAACTTGTCGAACTTGCTGCAGCAAAGGCTTCGGACGATAAAGCACAGGCAACGACAAACATTAACCTTATCTGAAATAATCAATGGAGAACACCAACGGCTATACACGAAACGGAAACGCATCTCAAGACCAGCTCCTCTATCGCCAACTTCAACAGGCTTTGCAAGAAAGCCAATCGCAGGAAGTTGATATTTCTGGCTACCTTCGCGCTTTTTTCAAAGGCAAATGGATTATTCTGACCGTTTTTGTTGTATCGGTTTTGATTGCCACGTTTATCGCTTATTCTCAGCCTAATGTTTATGAAAGCACCACGACGCTCATTCTGCGCAATCCTTCATCGAGTGCTTCCGTAATTGTGAGTTTTAGCACGGATAAAGATGCCGAAGACCGAGGCAACGAAATTCAAATTCTCAAAAGTCGAACACTTAGCGAAGAAGTTGCCTACGAACTTGTGCAAGCGGTTTATCAAAATCCGAATATGCGCACCGATACGCTTGATATCATCAAGGACGAAAACGGCAACATTGCGCCAATTGATGTCATTGCTGCGCGCGTGCGTAGCGGGCTTGATGTCAAACTTGCCAAAGGTAGCACTTTTATGGAAGTCAGTTTCCGCGCGCCCAATCCTCACGAGGCAGCCTTAGTTTCGCGCACCGCCGTCAAGGTCTATGAAGACCGTAAGAAAAAATCTGCTAGCAAAGCCGCAACCGCACTTCGCCTTTTCTTGCAAGAACAGTTAGAACAAAAGCGCGCCAAGTTATTAGACAGCGAAGAACGTCTTCAACGTTACATGGAGAACCAACGCGTTGTCGCCATTGGCGAAGAATCCAACCGCATGATTGCACGCTACTCTGATGCGCTCGCCAAAGTCGATGAAGCCGAAGTGATGCTTAACGCGCTGACCGCTTCGCTTAATGCTTACAAGCAAGAAATGACCGCCCTCGAGCCGAAACTTGCTAACGCTGCTGTTCAAGCCAGCACAGAAAATTACACCAAACTCTTTCAACAAATCATCGCGCAAAAGCAGGTCGAGCGCGATAAAATTCTTTCCGACCCAAACCAAGACAACCAAAACGTTCAGAATCAACTTCGCCAATTCGACGCCGAAATTGAAGTCTATAAACAAAAACTTCAAAAGGAATTTGAGCAACAAGTCAAAGAGGGCTACGCCAACATTCAGTATCCCGAATACTACCAAGAAGTCGCCAAGAAAAAACTTGCCACCGAACTTGAAATCATCGGCATTCAATCGCGCCTGGCGGCATATCGCAAACTTGCCGAAGAATACGACAAAGCCTTTCTGCGCACTCCTGCCAAAAACATTGAGTTTGCTCGCCTTCAACGCAATGCGCAAACCTATCAAGAGCTTTACAACTTGCTCGAAAAACGCTATCAAGAAGCCCTCATTTCAGAAGAGCAAACGCCGAGCGGCATTGAGGTCGTCGACTTAGCCGTTCCGCAATACAATCCTGTCGCACCGAAACGTCCGATAACGATTGCGTTTGGCGTCGTGATTGGCTTGATTTTAGGGCTTGGCATCGTGCTGCTGATTCACGCGCTCGACCGAAGCATTCACACGCCCGAACAAGCCGAAAAACTTGGCACACTTCTCGCCACCATCCCTGTGATTGAAACCTTTGATGAAAATCTCCGCGCCCAAGCCTTGACCAGTGTGAAGGTGATTGAAGGACCTGAATCCGAATCGCGCAAAATTGCCTCGCATTTGGTTACACACCTCGACCCAAAAAGTTCGGTTTCAGAAGCCTATCGCGCCTTGCGCACAAGCCTGCTTTTCTCGCGTGTCAGCACGGTTCAACCTGATGGAACAAAACTCGGTAGTCTTTTCGGCGTTACGAGTTCGGCACCCAAAGAAGGCAAATCAACGACGATTTCCAACCTTGCTATTACCGTTGCGCAAGGCGGTCAAAAAGTGCTTTTGATTGATTGCGACCTGCGCCGCCCTATGCTTCATGCCGTTTTCGGATACAACAAAGAGCCGGGCATTACGAACTACCTTGTCGGGCGCGCCATTGTTGATGACATCATTCGCATTTCGCCGATTCGCAACCTCGACATCATCACATCAGGCACTATTCCGCCCAACCCGTCGGAACTTATCGGCTCGCAACGCATGAAAGAATTTCTTGCCGAGATGCAAACGCGCTACGACCTCATTTTGCTTGATACACCGCCCGTCATTGCCGTAACCGACGCGCAAATTGTCTCGACGCTCGTCGACGGCATGATTCTTGTCGTTTCTTCTGGCGTTACGCAAACCGAACTTGCTAAACGTGCCAAAGACCTCATCTTGAAAGTCGGCGGAAAAATTATCGGTCTAGTCTTAAACAACTTCGACATCTACAACACCTACGGCTCATACTACAAGTATTATCGCTATTACAACTACTACTACGAATCCAAAAATCCACAGCCGCTGAAGAAAACTTTCTTGGATTCAATCGTCGACCGATTCTCAAACAAACCTTCTGTTTAACTTAAACTCATTTAACTATAATGGATGCACTCCGCTTTGCCGACCCAGAAATTTATGCCGCGATTCAGTCTGAACTGGAACGCCAAACCGACACCGTTGAACTCATCGCTTCGGAAAACTTCACCAGCCGCGCCGTGATGGAAGCCTGTGGCTCAGTCATGACCAACAAATACGCCGAAGGCTATCCGGGCAAACGCTACTACGGTGGATGCGAGTTCGTCGATATTGCGGAAAACCTCGCACGTGAGCGCGTTAAAAAACTCTTCGGTGCCGTTTATGCTAACGTGCAACCCCATTCAGGCTCAAACGCCAATATGGCGGTCTTCTTCGCCGTCCTTAAACCTGGCGACTCTATTCTCGGCTTTGACCTCTCACACGGCGGACACCTTACGCACGGCTCACCTGTCAATTTCTCAGGCAAACTTTACCACGCGCATTTCTACGGCGTCGAAAAAGAAACAGGACGCATCGATATGAATCGCGTTGCTGACATTGCCCAAAAGGTTAAGCCGAAGTTGCTCATCTGCGGTGCAAGTGCCTATTCACGCGATTGGGATTTCAAAGCTTTTCGTGAAATCGCCGACCGTGTCGGAGCGTTCCTGCTTGCCGATATTGCCCACCCCGCAGGGCTTATCGCCACAGGGCTTTTGAACAACCCAATTCCTCATTGCCATTTCGTTACATCGACCACGCATAAAACGCTTCGCGGTCCGAGAGGCGGCATTATTTTGATGGGCGAAGATTTTGAAAATCCGATGGGCATTAAAATCAAAACCAAAAATGGCGCACGGCTGAAACTGATGTCGGAAGTGCTCGATACCGAAGTCATGCCCGGCGTTCAAGGCGGACCGCTGATGCACATCATCGCGGGCAAAGCCGTCGGCTTCGGCGAAAATCTTAAACCTGAATACAAAGACTATACGCTTCAAGTCAAGAAAAATGCAGCAGCGATGGCTCAACAATTCCTCGCGCTTGGCTATCACATCATTTCGGGCGGAACCGATAATCACCTCATGCTTATTGACCTTCGTAACAAAAACGTGAGCGGCAAAGAAGCCGAACACTTGCTCCATCAAGCTGGTTTCACGACGAACAAAAACATGGTGCCGTTTGACGATAAAAGCGCTTTCGTTACCAGCGGCATTCGTCTTGGCACGGCGGCCATCACCACACGAGGCATGAAAGAACCCGAAGCCAAACTCATCGCTGAATGGATTGACCGCATTATCCGAAACGCGCACGCTCCGAACATTGACTCACTTTGCGCCACCACAAAGCAAGAGGTTAAAGAACTCATGTCCAAATTCCCGCTCTACGATTTTGTGATGGCTTAACATGCGGTTTGTCGCTCTGAACAAAGTCGAGAATGCATTGCACAATTCCCACCGTTCTACGTTCTCAAAACGCTATGCCTTTCTTATCTTTGCAAGACTTCAACAAGCCGCGCTGTAACTGCCTTCTATAAAAAAACAAAGTTGTCATTATGAAACACACTAAAATCATCTGCACGCTCGGTCCGTCAACGAACTCCGTTGAAAACATCGTCGAGCTTGTCCACGCAGGCATGGACGTTGCGCGCTTGAACTTTTCGCACGGCACACTTGCCGACCATAAGGCGTACATTGAAATGGTACGCGAAGCTTCCAAAATTACAGGCAAACAAATCGCTATCCTGCAAGACCTTCAAGGTCCGAAAATTCGCATCGGCGATTTAGAAAAAACCGTTTTGCTTAAACAAGGGGACCGTTTCACCATCACCACGCAAGAAATTCTCGGCACCTTCGAGCGCGTTTCCACTTCTTACAAAGAAATCGTCAAAGATGTCCAACCCGGCGATAGAATTTTAATAGACGATGGACTTTTGGAAGTGCGCGTGATCGATAAAACTGATACAGATGTGATTACCGAAGTTGTTATTGGTGGCTTACTCAAATCTAAAAAGGGCTTAAACCTGCCAGGCGTCAATATGTCTGTCCCCTCGCTTTCCGAGAAAGATATTGAAGATGTTTATTTCGGATTAGATAACAATGTAGATTTAATCGCGCTTTCGTTTGTGCGTTCCGCGCAAGATATTCAAGACCTTCGTCACATCATCAACCTGCGCCGCAAAGACACTTGGATTGTGGCTAAAATCGAGCGTCCCGAAGCCATAACCAATCTTGAACCAATCGTTGATGCAGCCAACGCCGTCATGGTGGCACGTGGCGATTTAGGCGTGGAAATGAAACCATCGTCCGTTCCAATTCTGCAAAAGCGCATCGTTCAAACTTGCAACGCTAAATATAAGCCCGTCATTATCGCCACTCAAATGCTTGAATCCATGACGGAAAACCCGCGCCCAACAAGAGCCGAAGCCAGCGACGTCGCTAATGCCGTGTTTGATGGCACCGACGCCGTCATGCTTTCAGGCGAAACCGCCTCCGGCAAATATCCCATTGAAAGCGTGCGCACTATGTCGGAAATTATCTCCAACGTCGAATCCAGCGAGAACTACAGCTTGCTTGCAAAAGAGCGTTACGCACTTGCGCATAATATCGCAAGTAGCGCGACGGTCGATTTAAGCGAAGCCATTGCCGTTTCCGCCGTCGACGTCGCAACCACCGTCCGCGCCAAAGCCATTGTCGTCTTAAGCCACACTGGCTCTACTGCCATCAAAGTTTCCAAACAAAAGCCCACCACGCCGATTGTCGTTATTACCGATAATGATGCCGTTCAACGCCGCATGAACCTCGTCTGGGGCGTGCACACCATCTTTACTGAAACCCTTACCTCAACAGACGAAAGTTTCAAAACCATTGAACAACGCCTCATTGAACACGGACTCGCCCAGCGCGATGACGTGCTCGTCTACACAATGGGCATTCCTATTCTGAAACACGGCACTACCGACACCATCAAAGTCAGCAAAGTGGGCGTATAATCTTCCTCTCAACCGACCCCATCCTTTTCTATCATTCCAAACCCCTGATAAATCTACCACACCCTCATCCATGAATCCTGAAGCGTAGAGAATGATTGGCTCTTTCCACCCTCCCCATCATGCCTTTCCCACACCTCTTGGCAACAGTGGATAGAGTCCTGACTGGAGTTATTTGTGTTCAATTGCAGATATGCGGGCGTGTGGAGTAGGGATATTAAGAAATGCGCATTCAAGAAAGGCAGGTTTATTCTGTCAACGCCATCATAACACTTCACTTTCCATTCCCACTTCCCTGTTCTCGTTTCTCACTTCTCTATTCTCACTTACACAATTTCAATCCCACATTGGTGCAATTAGAATTGGTGACCGAGTCGTCGCCATAATCCCAAACTTTCGCGCATTTCAATCCCACATTGGTGCAATTAGAATGACAGAAGTGAGAATATAGAAGACAGAATAGAGAAGATTTCAATCCCACATTGGTGCAATTAGAATGGACAGCGAAGAACGCGTTTTGTCCGTTCGTCCAAATTTCAATCCCACATTGGTGCAATTAGAATATTCGGATTCAGGCTTTACCGTAACGGATTCAGGTTCATTTCAATCCCACATTGGTGCAATTAGAATCGCAGTAATTACTGCAGACCAGTTGAATAGAGAATATTTCAATCCCACATTGGTGCAATTAGAATACACTTCAAGAACGATACGCAGCTCTGAAAGCATTATTTCAATCCCACATTGGTGCAATTAGAATCCTGTTTGCCGCAAGGGCGCAATGAGCGTTAATGTTTGATTTCAATCCCACATTGGTGCAATTAGAATTATTTGGTGAAGTGCTTGGCGGTAAGCCTTCGAACAAAATTTCAATCCCACATTGGTGCAATTAGAATCCGACGCGCAGAAAGGTATTTCCGAGCCACGAAAGATTTCAATCCCACATTGGTGCAATTAGAATTGCGACTGAAATGACATTGCAAGTTAATTCAGTTGTATTTCAATCCCACATTGGTGCAATTAGAATTAATGTCAAATCCGCCTGCCTGCAATCAGCACAGGATTTCAATCCCACATTGGTGCAATTAGAATTATCCAGTTCTTTTTATCACCCGGCGGGTTCTTCAAATTTCAATCCCACATTGGTGCAATTAGAATCAGGGCGAGGGGTTCGTTGTATGAGCAAACTTTAATTTCAATCCCACATTGGTGCAATTAGAATTGACATACTTGACCAATACCTTCAGCCCGCAGATGCATTTCAATCCCACATTGGTGCAATTAGAATGGTCAAGGTAACTG
>CALKXI010000047.1 GCA_938003965.1 uncultured Chlorobiales bacterium | reverse complement strand
AACACATGAAAAAGTTACTCTTGCCGTCGCTTCTTGTGCTGACAATGGTTTTCGGCGGGTTCGGCTTTGTTGTGAAGAATGAAAACTTCTTCGAGATTACGCGCAACATCGAACTGCTTGGAAAAGTGTATCGCGAAATTTCTTCAAACTATGTCGACCAGATTGACGTGGCACAATTTATGCGTGCAGGGATTGATGGCATGCTTTCCACTTTAGACCCTTACACGGTGTTTATGGACGAAGAGGAGTCAGACGATATTGAGCAAATCACGACGGGCAAATATGCGGGCATTGGCGTTTCGCTCGGCACTGATGCAGATGGCAGGGTGATGATTATGAGCGTAACTGAAGGCTACGCGGCGGATAAGGCAGGCATGCGCATCGGTGATGTGATTGTTGAAGTTGACGGCAAGAATGTTAGGGGCAAAACGCTTTCGGAAATTCGCTCAATGGTGCGTGGCGAGGCTGAAACGGAATTGCGCTTGAAAGTTGAACGCGAAGGCGAGCGCAACCCGTTGGAGTTCGTGCTGATTCGACGCGAAATCATCATCAGAAACGTGGTGTATTCCGGCTTTGTAAGCGACGGCATCGGCTACATCAAGCTGGAGCGATTCAGCGTCAATGCGTCCGAAGAAGTGGCTTCTGCCTTGCGCGAGTTACAAGATTCTGCAAAGATGAGCGGGCGAAAACTACGTGGCATGATTTTAGATTTGCGCGATAATCCGGGCGGATTGCTCGACGCCGCCGTCAGCATTGCAGGAAAGTTCGTTCCACAAGGCAGCACGATTGTAACAACAAAAGGACGCGACACAACGAAAGTTCGTTCTTATACCTCGCCTGTTGCGCCACTGATGCCCGATGTGCCACTTGCAATCATCATCAACAATGGCAGTGCATCGGCATCCGAAATTGTTGCAGGTGCGATTCAAGACTTGGACAGGGGCGTTATCATTGGCACGCGCTCCTTCGGCAAAGGCTTGGTTCAAACGATTTCTCGCCTGCCTTACAACGCATCGCTTAAAATTACGACGGCGAAATACTACACGCCCAGCGGCAGATTAATTCAAGAAGTCGACTACTTCCAACGCAACAAGAAAGAGGGTAAGCGAAAAGTCTTTACCGTTGAGCACGACACGATTCACAAGCCCTTCAAAACCAAAGGTGGTAGAATTGTTTATGACGGTGGCGGCATTACGCCCGATGTCAAAGTCGATGACCGCGAATACACCGCGCTTGAAACCGCGCTCTACCGCAAGTCGGCTTTTCTCAAATTCGCCAATCAATACCGCGCCAAGCACGCCTCGCTTCCAACAAACTTTCAAGCCGACGATGCTCTGCTTGCCGAGTTCAAAGCCTTTCTTGACGCCGATAAATTCACCTACGAATCCGATGCCGAAAAAGAACTTCAAGACCTGAGCGAAATCGCCGCAAAAAACACTTACAGTGAATCTCTTCAAAAGCAACTTGCCGACCTCAAGCGCGTGATGGCAGAAGAAAAAGAGCGCGACTTTTACCGCCAAAGAAAACACCTGCTCTCCATTTTGGAACGCGAAATCATCACGCGATACAAGGGCGAAGAAGCAGGATTGGTCGCATCGTTTGATTCTGATAAGCAGCTGCAAGAAGCCATCTCGGTGCTTAGCGACTCCACGCGCTATGCCATGTTGTTAGCCTCTGACCATGAAATCGGCGGCGCGGTTACGCCGAAAAAATCGGCGCGTCCGCCACGTAAAAAATCACGATAAGCCATGTTCATTACGCTCCTAATTGTAACCTTCGCCGTCGCGTTTGGCGTAGCGTTCATCATCGATTCCCTTTTCAAACAGTCGCTCGACCGCATCATGAAGCGCATTATCACCGACGACATCTACACGGCTTGGACGCGCTATGTGCGCTTCGCGCTCTATGTTGTTGGAATTTCAAACGGCGTGCGAATGTGGGATTTAGAGCGATACATTTCCCCGCAAACCACAAGAAATGATGGACAGCAGATTCTTGAACTCACCACTGAACGATGGATTCTGGAAGTTTATCGCACCATCATTGAAACCTTGCAGGGAATTGCGTGGATGCTCTTGCTCTTTTTCATCTTCGGGTTAATTGCTTTCGTGATTGTGCGCATTTCAGAATCACGTGCGAAAAAGAGCGAGATTCAATAAATGCATCTGCGACCAACTTCTAACGCTCATCTTGTTTGGATGCCTCGCCTCTGCTTGGAATGACAAAATTGAACTGACGGCTCGGAACAATCCGCCTCACTGACTCACGCTTGCGCAGGTGAAACTTCTACTTCTTCCAACACGCCGTTTTTCAAACGCAAGGTGCGTGCAGGCACTTGCTTGACGATGTTGTAGTCGTGCGTGACCACCACCACCGAAATGCCTTTCAAACTGATTTTTTTCAGAAGCAACATAATTTCCAGCGAGACTTCGGGGTCTAAATTGCCTGTGGGTTCATCGGCTAAGAGCACAAAGGGTTCACGCACCAATGCGCGCGCAATCGCAACACGCTGTTGCTCCCCACCTGAAAGACTGCGCGGATACTCGTTCCGCTTTTGCGATAAGCCCACTTCCGAGAGTGCCGCGCTCACTTTCTTCGGAATGTCTTTACTGCGCACATCGGTTACTTCCAAGACAAACGCGACATTTTCATACACCGTCCTATCTTCAAACAGCCTGAACTCCTGAAACACAATGCCCAAGTTGCGCCGCAAATACGGAATCTCCTTGCGCTTGATGGTGCTTGAACGATATTCGCCCACTCTTATTTCGCCTTCATCGGGCAGTAAATCCATGTAAAGCAGTTTGAGAAATGAACTCTTGCCCGCACCGCTCGGTCCGATAAGGTAGAGCAGTTCGCCGCGTTTTATCTCAAGGCTTTGCTTTTCAAGCACGGTTTTATTTCCGCGATAGAGCGTTACTTGGTCAAAAGCAATCATACGTTCAGGCTTTAACACAAAAGGCGAGTTGTTGCTCGCCCTTGTTTTGTTTTCTCCAACAACTACGCTCACTTTTTGCTGAGCAATTCCGCTAACTTGGCTTTTTCTTCGTCGCTCATTTTGCTAATTTTCTCGGCAAGTTCTTTATCGCTCGAGGGCTTATCACTTGCGACATTCTTGATTTCCTCTTCCAATCCTTGCTGTGCGCGCTTGAACTCGTTGATGCCTTTGCCCAAGCCACGCGCCAATTCAGGCAGTTTCTTTGCGCCGAAAAGCAACAAAATAATGATAAAAATGATGATGAGTTCCTGAAATCCTAATCCGAACATACTTCAAAAGCGTTTAAGTTGAAGGCGAATTTACCAAAACCTTATTTTACAAACAGCATCTTTTTTGTGCTCATAAACGTTCCCGCCGTGAGCCGATAAAGATAAACGCCCGACGCCAGCGAGAGCGACGAGGCTTGAAGCCGATACCGATAACTGCCCGCTTCTTGACGCGCATCAACAAGCGTGGCAACCTTGCGCCCCAACACATCAAAGAGTTCTAACTTGACGGCACTCGGCTCAGGCAACTGATACTCAATAACCGTCATCGGGTTGAACGGGTTCGGATAGTTTTGCAAGAGTTGATATGAAAGAATTTTCTCAATAGCCGTCGCTGTTGCGGAAAGGTCATAGTCGTGAATTGTGCCGTCTAAATCAACACTGCGAAGCCGATAGGTGTAAGTGCGACCGACTTCTACCGCATCATCTACAAATTGATACTGCGATTCGGAAAGCGTAGTGCCGTTGCCGCGCAAGCGTGGTTCAGTTTGGTAATTTGCAAGTTCTTCGCCGTTGCGTAGCAGAATGAAGCCGAGATTATCTTGCTCCGTTGCTGTGCGCCATACCAGTTCAATGCCGCGCGTTGTGGCTCTTGCCATGAACGCAATGAGTGAAACAGGAAGCGGCGAATCGTCGTCGCCCGAAAAGACTGCCCACTCACCTGCGAGCACAGTCAGTCCGCCAATCTGAACCCTTTTGATGGTTGATGAATTATCGCGTGTGAGTGAGGCGTTTGTTCGATACGATTCCCAAACTGAACCTGTCCATCGCGCAGGGAAAGATTTCGTTCGGTCAAAGTATGAACCTTCGGTACTCGTAAGCCAACCAAAGTTGAGCGACAAGTTACCTGTTCCAAAATCAAATCCCGGCGCGCTGATGTCGTAAATGGCTTGCACGGCAAAAGTGCCATTGCCCATTCGTCCTGTGGCAGGATTGCCTGCCTCAACCGACACTGCCACATCGCCGCCAGTAACGCCGCTCGTTGTCGTAATTGTCAGTGGAAACGGTGCCGCGCTTGTCCCTATCGGAAACGCTTTTGTTTCCCCCGAGCCCACTGTGCGTTTCAGACTTGAATTCGGTTGTGTGATGATGTATTCCGTTTCAGGATTGGAAACCGTCAAAGTGGCGTTGTTCAGCGTCAGTTGTGTGCCGCTTTGTAAGGTAAGTTTGACGCCCGTGCCAAGCGTGAGCGAGCCGCTGTTTGTAACG
>CALKXI010000046.1 GCA_938003965.1 uncultured Chlorobiales bacterium | reverse complement strand
GACTTTGACCACGACATGTCCGTTTTCTGTGAAAGTAGAAATGCAAATTTTGCCGCGCTTGCCCTCTTCAATCGCCTGTGCCGCATTCGTGAGCAGGTTCAAAAATACTTGATTGAGTTGCGCAGGATAACATTCCGCCGTGCAATTTGGCGAAAAATGTTTTTCCACTTCTGCCTTGTGTTTGAGGACATTATTTGCGATTAACACAGATGATTCAATTCCTTCGTTAATATCGGCAATTTTGAGAACGGCTTCGTCGAGGCGCGAAAAATTTTTAAGATTCGTTACCAACTCTTGAAGGCGGTCGATGCCCTTGAGCGACTCCTCGAACACGCGCTCAGTTTTTGTCAGCAAATCATAGTCATTGATTTTCTCCATAGATTCTTTTGCCTCTAACAAAATTTGCTCCAATTCATCAACTTCTCCTGACTCCAATGTTTGGCGCAACTTGTCGTGCTGTCGTAGTGCCGACGAGATAATGCCGTGATTGCGTTGGCTGATTTCAATGTTGCCTCTCACAAAGCCCAGCGGCGTATTGACCTCGTGCGCTAAGCCTGCCACCATTTGCCCCAGCGACGCCATTTTTTCCGATTGCACGAGTTGCGTTTGCGTCATTTGAAGGTCTTTGAGCAGTTTGTCGATTCGCTCTTTCTCGTTTGCAATCGTGTCGCGTTGTTTGGTGATTTCTTCCATTTGATTGTCGAGCAAGGTGTCTTTGTTGCGCAGTGAAATCGTTACACGAATGACCATCGCCAAAAACACCACGACGGTTGAGACGAGAGCCAGAATTTGAAAGAATTGAAGTTTTGAAACGCGCTCCTGTGAAAGTTCTCCGAGCGTAACAATAAACGATTGGCTCGCGTCCAGAATCGCTTCATCTCTTGTAACCGCGTATTCAACCAGTTTTGCCAAAGCCTCTTGATTGATGGTAGCAGGGTTTTGGGGATTCGTGCGCGCCAATGCTAACATCTCGGCTTTAATCGGCGACCACATTTCTTGAAGGTCGTTAATGATTTTTTTAGGGCGCTCCTCCGTAGGTTTTATCAAGGTAAAGATTTCTCCGTCAATCACAACGCTGCCGCCGAAGTAAAATGCGGTTAGAATGGAATCAAAATTCTCGATGGCATGACGAAAGTTGTTAAAATTTTCGATGATGCTGGCGTCTGTCATCAAGTTGTTTTGAACTTCGGTCAAATTTTTCTGCGCCTTTCGCCACGACTGTTGCAAGCGGGTCGCACAGAAAACATCATTTGTATCTTTCGCACTTTGCTCTGTTAAAAAAATGTTCAGCACAAATGCTGATGCCACGAGTGCGAAGAAAATTACCGCATAAATGATGAGTTCTCCGTAGCGTTGTAGGCGCGTCAGTGGCTGTTGAGCCGTGTCGTTTGAAATGGTTTGCATGAAGTTTGAATCGCTTAAACTGTTGAAGCGATGAGAGGCGCGAATTTTAACAAATTGTTAAGCCATTTACAAAACAACGGTCTCCAAAAGTTCAAGCCGTGCGCGCTTCTGTTTAACCGTCAGTTTTGCTCTTGCTCCGATAGGAAGCGTGAGTTTGTGTTTGATATGACCGTAGGAGAGATTGGCACATGCGGGGGCGGATTCGGGCAAGACACAGAGGTAGTCGTCAATTACTTCTTCCAGCGTCAAGGAAGGTTTTTCATCATCATCTTCGAAGCAGTCAGTCATTTGTCCGATAATCACGCCTGAAAGTTTTTCCAGAATGCCTGCATTTTCAAATTGGGAGAGCATGCGGTCGACGCGATAGGGTTCTTCGCCGATGTCCTCGAAGTAGAGCAAGGCTTTGCGCATATCGGGCAGGAAGGGCGTTCCGACCAGTGCCGTGAGCAGAGAGAGATTGCCGCCGATGAGCCGTCCTTTGGCTTCGCCCGAACGGACTCCGACGAGGTGATGCGTTTCGTGATTGATGAACCTGCCGTAAATGCGTGGTTTCGTAAGCATTCGCCAAAGGTGATACTGCGAGTATTCATCGGGGTTGACCATATCGGAAACGAGCATCGGTCCTGAAAATGTGATGAGACCTGTTTTTGCGAAGATAGCACAGCAAAGCGCGGTGATGTCGGAAAAGCCAACGAAAATTTTGGGGTTGCGTCGAATCGTGTTGTAATCAACGAGGCGAAGCAGACGCGGAGAGCCGTAGCCGCCACGCAAACAAAAAATGGCTTTGACGGATTTATCGGCAAACATTCGGTTGATGTCGTCGGCGCGCTCTTGGTCTAATCCTGCCAAGTAGCCGTGCATTTTTTTGATGTGCTTGCCCAATTTGACGTCGTAGCCAAGCGAGTGGAGATAGGCTTTGGCTTTTTCAAGTTTATCTTCGGGGAAGATAGGGCTTGCAGGAGCCACGATGCCGATGGTATCGCCCTCCTGCAATCGTTTCGGTTTGAGAATCATTCAGAAAGAAAGTTACGACGCACTTTCGACAAGAAGCATTGCTCTATTTGCGCTCACTTCAAAAAATCCGCCTGACACTTTGTAGGTTTTTTGTGATTTATCCGCAAGGTCGATGCGCACTTCGCCTGTGGCGAGCGACGAAAGAAATGGCGCGTGGTCGGCTAGAACTTGAAATTGCCCCAGAGTGCCGGGCGCGGTAACACTGACCACCTTGCCACTGAACACATTTCTTTCAGGCGTTACGATATCGAGATGAAATTCTGCCGCCATTTTCTTACTCCTTTACTTGGCTTCTGCCAACATTTTTTCGCCTTTCTCGATGGCTTCTTCAATCGTGCCGACAAGGCGGAATGCGGCTTCGGGCAGGTGGTCGTATTTGCCTTCGAGAATTTCTTTGAACCCGCGAATGGTATCGGCAAGTTTAACATAGCGACCTTTCAAGCCGGTGAATTGCTCGGCGACGAAGAAGGGTTGCGAGAGAAACTGTTGAACGCGGCGTGCGCGCGCAACTACAAGTTTATCTTCTTCGGAAAGTTCATCCATACCAAGAATGGCGATAATATCTTGCAAATCTTTGTAGCGTTGGAGCAAGAGTTTAACACCTTGCGCGACCTCATAATGCTCTTGACCAACGATGAGCGGGTCTAAGATGCGCGAAGTCGAGTCGAGCGGGTCGACGGCGGGATAAATTCCGATTTCAGCGATTTGTCTTGAAAGCACGGTAGTGGCGTCAAGGTGTGCGAAGGCGGTTGCCGGTGCGGGGTCGGTGAGGTCGTCGGCGGGCACATAAATTGCTTGAACCGATGTGATTGAGCCTTTCGTAGTTGAAGTGATTCTATCTTGTAATGCCCCCATTTCAGTGGCGAGCGTTGGCTGATAACCCACTGCGCTGGGCATACGACCGAGCAGAGCCGAAACTTCCGAGCCAGCTTGGGTGAAACGGAAGATATTATCGATGAATAAGAGCACATCGCGTCCTTCTTCGTCGCGGAAGTATTCGCAGATGGCTAATCCTGTAAGCGCCACGCGTGCCCGTGCCCCTGGTGGTTCGTTCATTTGTCCAAAAACTAATGCGGCGTTTTTAATGACGCCTGATTCTTCCATTTCAAGCATCAAGTCGTTGCCTTCGCGTGTTCTTTCGCCGACGCCTGCAAATACCGAGTATCCGCTATGGAATTTGGCAATGTTGTTGATGAGTTCTTGAATGATAACCGTTTTGCCGACACCTGCACCGCCGAACAAACCTGTTTTTCCACCTTTGGCGTAGGGTTCAATCAAATCAATGACTTTAATTCCGGTTTCGAGAATTTCGGCTTTTGTGGAAAGTTTATCGAACGATGGCGGGGTTCTGTGAATTGGATATCGCTTTGCCGCTTTGACTTCGCCTTTTCCGTCAATGGGGTCTCCAACGACATTGAGCAGGCGTCCGAGCACTTCACTTCCGACTGGCGTCGTAATCGGCTCTCCTGTGTTAATTACTTTCATGCCGCGAACTAATCCTTCCGTAGCGTCCATTGCAATTGTACGCACGCGCTCTTCACCTAAATGCTGTTGAACTTCGAGCACGAGGTCAGTGCCATCTTCACGGCGCACTTTCAGTGCAGTCAGAATGGAGGGTAAATCGCCTTGTGAAAAATCGACGTCGACGACGGGTCCGATAACTTGTGTGATAATACCTTCTTGCATAACGACGAGAAAAGGATTTGGCTGGATAAAAAAAATAGCGATGATGCTCTTCGCTGTCATCGCGTTTGAAGCAGAGCCACCGATGGGACTCGAACCCACGACCTGCTCATTACGAATGAGCCGCTCTACCAACTGAGCTATGGTGGCTTTTCAAGTTTTCAACCAACAAGGCACAAATATACGAAAACCATGTTTTTCCGCAAGTCCCTAAGCTCCTTTCACTTCTGTTCGTCATTACTCTAATTCTCCAACGGCTTTACTGACGGCGCGCACTATTGCTTCGCTCTGCACCAGACGAAGCACGGCTTCAATATCGTTATGGAACAGCCTGTCGCTTTCGGCATGCGAAACAACATTTCGGATTTCTTTGTGGACGGCTTCAACGCCTTTGCCGCTGTTCATCGGGCGCAGAAAATCTAAGGCTTGTGCGGCGCACATGAGTTCAATCGCTAAAACGGTCTCGACATTTTGCACTACTTTGTAGAGTTTCGTTGCGCTAATGCTTCCCATCGAGACATGGTCTTCTTGCCCAAGCGAAGTCGGAATAGAGTCCACGGAGGCAGGGTGCGCAAGAATTTTATTTTCGCTCACCAGCGCGGCGGCAGTGTATTGCGGAAGCATAAAGCCTGAGTTCAAGCCTGTATCGCGCATGAGCAGTTTCGGTAAATCAATACCGCCAACGCTATCGCCACCTAAAAGCAGGTAGATACGTCGCTCTGAAATTGACGCAAGTTCTGAGAGCGCAATAGCCAGCATATCCAAGGCAAGCGCGAGCGGCTCTCCGTGAAAGTTTCCGCCTGAAATCACATCGCCGTTTTCAAACACGAGCGGGTTATCGGTGGCGGAATTGAGTTCAACTTCTACAACGCGCCTTGCGTAATCAATCGCATCGCGACACGCCCCATGCACTTGCGGCGCACATCGAAGCGAATACGGGTCTTGAACTTTCTGACAATTTTTGTGCGACTGCATAATCTCTGAGCCTTCAATTAAACGCAGAATGTTTTTAGCAACGGCTCTCTGCCCTTGGTGCGGACGCAAGGCGTGAATACGCGGGTCGAATGGAGCACTGCTTCCACGCATCGATTCAAGCGTAATGGCGGCGCACACATCAGCCGTCTTCGTTATTACTTCTGCTCGTAAGAGCGCGTCGACAGCGTAAGCGAGCATAAACTGCGTGCCGTTAATGAGCGCAAGTCCTTCTTTGGATTTGAGTTTGTAAGGCAACAGTCCGCACTCTTTCAAGGCTTTTGCCGCAGAGATGCGTTTGCCATCAAACCACACTTCGCCTTCGCCCATCATCGCAAGCACAAGATGAGCCAGCGGCGCAAGGTCGCCCGACGCCCCGACTGAACCCTGTGTGTAAATCATCGGCAAGATGCGTCGGTTGAAAAATTCGCACAGCATCTCGACTGCTTCAAGTGAAATTCCTGAATAGCCCTTGGCAAGCGCATTGGCTTTCAGAAGCACCATCAGCCGAACAATCCGCTCAGGCATCAAGTCCCCGACGCCAACCGCATGCGAAAGAATCAAATTTTCTTGCAATTTCTCTAAATCTTTCGGCGCAATTTTTTCTCGCGCTAAAACGCCAAAGCCGGTATTGATGCCATAATGCGCCTTACTACTTTGAGTTAATTGGTCGACTACACGACGCGAGACCAGCATTTTTTCTCGAGAAGAAGATGAAATTGAAATTGTTTGAACCGATTTAATGCGCTGGAGTGAAAGCGTCTCACCGTCAAGTGCAATGTGCGTTGCTGTCATAGATTGATTTCGTTTCAGAGATGCTGAAAGTTATTCAATGCGTGTAAGAAACGCGTGCCGAAACATCGTGCAAACGGAAGTTGCAGTTCTGAAAAACTCGATTTTGATTGCCTTATATTTGGTATATGCAAAAAAACGTTCGTCTCACATACTTTTTGTTTCTCGCCTTAATTATCAGCGAAGTTCTTCATCTTTCCATCGATGTCGGGCTTTTTTATGCAGGCGAAGCAAGAGCCTACTTGATTTCGCTTGGCGTTTTGTTTTTGAAAGATTTTCTGGGATATGTGACGGTTGCATCGATTTATCTTTTGATTCGCCGCCAAATTGCATCGCATGCGCTTCCCGACACTGTTGCCTGGGTCGAGCCCGAAGATGCTTTTAAGCGCGGTGCGATTCTGATTGTCTTGATTATCGTCTTTCTTAGTGTTTATAGTGCGCTTTTCAGTCCGTGTGATTTCAATCCCGAAGAAGAGATTCCTGCCAGCGCACCGCAGACCATCTACAGCATTTTCAAATCGCATCTGACCATTCTCACCTTTGGGTCATATCTTCTCGCACTTTTCATTGTTGCTGAGCGGCTCATTTTATTTCGCCGATTAAAGAACACGAAGTCGAATTTCATTTTAATGGCAGCGTTTCTCACACTTGGCACTGTGGCGATGACTGGCTCGAAGAAAGGCGATAAAATCAATGTTTTAGCAATTGCTTTCTTGAGCGTTGCAGGCTTGATGATGCTTGTCAATCTTTTTCGCCTATCGTGGATTTTGCCGATTAAACGCGATGAAAAAATTCGTGCGATTTTTCTGGTGCCGCTCATCATTGGTGGCATTATTATTGCGTTAGACAGATTAAAGCTTCAGGAACATTTCACAGCATATAGTTTTAGCATTTCGCTTTTTTTAGAAGGCATTGCCATTTTCGGCGTGCTTTACCTTACGGTTACGCTGTTCAGTTTGCTCTTTTATCTTCCAACTTCTGAAGCCTTCGAGCGCAAATCGAGCGAGGTGAAAAACCTCTACGCAATGAGCAAGTTCATTACGGATGTGTTCGAGGAAGAAAAAATCTATGACTCGCTTGTCAGTTACGCTCGTCAGGCTTGTGGCGCTTCAAGTTCGGTTTGGTTTGACCTCTACCACCCCTACAGCGAAGAGACACGCTCAGCTGAAAGCACGACTGCCTCGAAGTTGCCGAACCTTCAATGGCGCGATTTGAACGGCGAATATGGATTTTTTAAGACCGTTGCGCAACAAAACATTTCACTTGAAGACATTCAGCGTTTTTCAAGCAAGGCAGGCTTCATTTGGAAACAAATTGCAGAGAAGAAAAGCATTGTGAGAATTGATGATATTGAAAATGATGTGCGATTCGGCGCATCACCTTCGGCGTTGAAGCAGTTTTGGAGACGAATCAAATCTACGCCCGCATCATCGAACGGCATTGGCTCAATCGTCTCTGTTCCGCTTGTCGCGCGTAACAAACTCATCGGTGTGTTGTGCGTCTCCAAAGATGTCGAGTACGGTTTCGTTAAAGAAGACTTGGAACTCATCACTACCTTTGCCGACCAAGCCGCCGTCGCTATCGATAACTCTCGTCTCATTCGCGAACTCATCGATAAAGAGCGACTTCAACAAGAGCTCTTGGTAGCGCAGAAAATTCAACTGCGCCTTCTGCCACAATCACAGCCTAAAATGAAAGGCTTTGAGGTCGATGGCGTTTCATACCCCGCATATGAAGTCGGTGGCGATTACTTCGATTATGTTCAAATCGGAGAAAACAGCACGACTGTTGGCATTATCATTGCTGACGTATCAGGGAAAGGAACATCAGCCGCATTTTACATGGCGGAACTTAAAGGCATTGTGCAGTCGCTCGCCCGTATTTATCCCAACTCGCCAAAAGAATTTCTATGCAAAGCCAACGAAACGATTGCACGCGGATTGGAAAAAGCCTCGTTTATCAGCGCATTGTACGGAATTGTTGATACAGAACGCGGTCTTCTTCATCTTTCCAATGCTGGGCATTGTCCTGCCGTCGTCGTCCAAAGCAACACGGCTCATCTTATCAAAATGAAAGGTATGGCTTTGGGGCTTGACAAAGGCGCGCTTTTTTCTCGAAACATTCAAGAAGTGCAAGTTGAATTGAACATCGGGGATGTGGTTGTGCTTTACACTGACGGCGTTATTGAAGCCGTTGATAAGCATGGCGAGCAATTCGGCTATGAACGCTTGATGGACGTTGCTCGCCGTTCTCGTCAAAAAAGTGCAAGTGAAATCAAAAATGATATATTTAACGCCGTCAACGCTTTTACTAACGATGGTGGGGCTGTGCGCGACGACCTAACGATTGTTGTACTCAAGCGCTGCCACATCCCACAACCATAGATTTTCGCATAATCAGCATCTTGCGTCTCAATCAGATTCGTACAAAAAATAAACTTGATACATCTACTCTATGGCATCATTCAACGCATCAGTTCGTCAGTCAGGAAAGACCTACATTATTGACATCAGCGGCGACCTTGACGCCCACACCTCAATTGAGTTAGAACGAACAATTCAAGAGTTAATTGATACAGGACGCACAAACATCATTGTCAACTTTTCAAAACTCAATTATATCTCGAGCGCGGGGCTTGGCGTGTTTATGTCGTTCATCGATGAAGTTCGCTCAAAAGGCGGCGATATTAAGTTCTCCAATATGCCCGATAAAATTTTTCAAGTCTTCGATTTGCTTGGCTTTCCACTGCTTTATGAAATCTATGACGATGAAAACAAAGCCATTGAGAAATTTCAAATGACCGCTTCATAACGACTGAAACTTGAAACCAGCTTGACAAATGGCAGAGGAATTTAAGGCAGAATTGACTGTTCAAAGCAGCATGGAGCAACTTGAAAAAATTCGCGGTTTTGTTTCAAAAGCGGCGGAAATGTTCGGCTTCAAAGAAGACGACGGCTATAAAATCGTGCTTGCTGTTGATGAAGCTTGTTCTAACATCATCAGGCACGGCTACGGCAAAAACTCGGACGAAAAGTTGCATATTGTTATTCAAACAGCAGATAACCGATTTACGGTTACGGTCAATGATAATGGCAAGAGTTATGATATTCGCACACACCCATTGCCCGATATGGACACCTATCTTGCGGCCAAGAGAAAAGGCGGATTAGGCATCAAACTTATTCGCGCGCTTGTCGATGAAATTGAGTATGAACATCGCAACGGCGAAAATAAACTGGTGCTTGTTAAACGACTCCCCGCACGCTAAACATCTACCAATTTCACTTCTCTGATTCCCCTGACGGCATTGCAAATCCAGATTCGATCCGCGTTCTTCAAATCGTCTATCCGCAAAATGCGCTCCCTTGCATCAGAAGCCGTTTCTAAAATGTGCTGACGATAAACGCCTGCTAAAATGCCCGATGAAATTGGCGGCGTGTAGAGCTTTCCTGCTTTTTCCACAAACACGTTGCTAGTCGCACCTTCTGAGACTTCGTCTCGCTCGTTGAGAAAAATGAAATCCGCTAATCCTAACTGACGCGCCAATACCGTTGCCTCCTCGTAAGTCCGACGCTCAGTTGTTTTGTGGTAGAAGAATTTATCGGCAGAATTTGTCCGTACTTTCGCAATTGCCACCGAGCCGATTCCGCTTGTCGGTTCAATTCGTTCATGGCTCAATTTTATTTGTCCCGATTTTTCCAATTCCAATCGAACTTTGTAGGTTGCACTTCGGTCAAGCGTTTGGGCGTATTTCGCTAAACAAGCTTGCAAAGCATCTTCATCGAACTGAAAATCAAAATAGTGCGCTGAGTTTTTCAACCGCGCCAGATGCTTTTCGAGCAAACCGTAATGCCTGTCAAACTTGATTGATTCAATCAAGGCGAAATTCTCGATTGGCATTGTGAGAAACTTCGCTTTGAGTAAGCACTCTTCGTATTCAGTTTGGCTTTTGGATTCAATTGTAATTCCGCTTCCAATTCCCATTTCTCCAACAAGTGAACTTGCGCCCTTTTGCTCGACGACCAATGTTCGAATAGCCACGCTGAAACAAGTTTCTTTTTGCGGTGAGATGTATCCGATTGCGCCAGTATAGACGCCACGTGGCTCGGCTTCGAGTTCGGAGATGATTTCCATTGCGCGAACTTTTGGCGCGCCTGTAATTGAGCCACATGGAAAAATGGCTTCAAAAATTTCTCTAAATGTGATGCTCTCTTTGAGCTCACCACGCACCGTTGAAGTCATTTGAAAGAGCGTTTGGAAACGCTCCACATCGAAAAGGCTTGGAACTGTAACCGTTCCTATTTTGCAGATGCGCCCGAAATCGTTGCGAATCAGGTCCACAATCATCAAATTTTCGGCACGATTTTTTTCGTCGCTTTTCAGCCACGTAGCGATGGCTTCGTCTTCGGCGTTTGTGCGTCCGCGTAAGGCTGTGCCTTTCATCGGCTTAGATTCAATGACGCCCTCCTTGATGCGAAAAAACAGTTCAGGCGAAAACGAGAGTATGGCTTGCTTGCCCAAGTTGAGAAAGGCCGCATATGCAACGGCTTGCCTTCGGCGTAAGGTCTCGTAAAGTTCAACGGCATTGCCTTGAAAGTCAAACGACAGTTTTCCCGTAAAATTCACCTGATAGACATCTCCGGCTTCGATATACGCCAAAATTCTTTCGAGTGCGTTTGCATAATCTTGCTTTGAAACATTGAACGCAAGGCGCTGCGCCATGCTCGACGGACAACTGAATTGAACCGACGGATTCAAAAGCGGCACGTCGTATTCGCCGAACCACAGTAGTGGGAGCGATGTCCGAATCGGCATCTGTTTGAGTTTTTTTTCGAAAGCGAATCCTGCTTCATAGCTGATGTAGCCAGCAAGCCACTTTCCGCGCTGGTGCGCCTTCTCTATTCGCTCAAGTGCCAGATGCACCTCTGAAAGCGACTTGGCTTCAATGATGCTTTGAGGATTTTGGAACAAAAACGTTTTTTGGTTCTCGCTGTCTTGTTTTGCGGTTTCTAAAAAAACGCTGTAAGGCTTTTCAAAGATGTCGCGCATTGGATAAAATTTTTAGACGCGTACGGAATTTTTGCAAGTTTTTTTATTTTGCCTAAATGCCTTTGTTGTTAGAGCAAAACTTTGTTCAAACTTCGCTGTTCTCGACGCAATGCGATATACACCACTTCTCTGTTTGTTTGTTTTCCTAACCATCAGCATTAGTTCTGGCTGCGGAGGTTCAAAACAGGTTGCACGGATAACCCCGATGCCTGCGCCGCCACCGATTGACACCACTTCACCAGTTGTCGATGAGCTCGATTATGTTGAAATTACAACCGACACGCGCATCAATCCTGTCATGACGCTTCGCTACAACATGCTTTCCGATGGCGGATACGCTATGGAAGTTACTCGCGATAGCATTCTCGGCTGTCAATTTTCTATACCGAAGAACTGGGCTGGCTCGCGTCGTCAACACCAGAACCTGATCAATTTCTTCGGCAACGAAAAAATCAGCATTATCATTTCTGTTGCCTACCGCACTTTCGACTCGACAGGGATTTGGGCACAAGTTCAAGAAGCCCTTTCCTTCGGTAAGAATCAGTTGCCTCGAAGCGATTGGCGATTGGATTCACTTTTTGAAGCAGAACGCGGTTGGCGCCAATCGTATTACGGACGATATAACTTCAACAATCACCAATATAATATGGGGTTCTTTGAGAGAGACAGCCTGCAATACAATGTTATCATAGAACACCCCTTGGGCACACTTACCGATGGTGAAGCACAAGCTATCAACTACATTTTAGCCACGTTTGCCTACTTGAACTATCCGACCGTCAAAATCCCTCTGCCCGTAGGCAACATCGGCGCACCGCCACCACAAGCGGCAAAAGAAGATGAGAAATCCAAAAAGAAGTCCAAAAAATCTAAATCTAAAGGACGTTAAGGAGAGAACCGATACACACTTCTTGCACTGTTCTTTCGTCTGTTTTGTCTCCATGAACGAGAACATTGTCGTCCGTGCGCAAGCGCCGCGACCTCGTTTGTAACGCTTAAAACAGCACCTTACCATGACGCTTACCGATTTAGAACTTTTACGACTCGTAGAGGCAGGGGAAAACCAGCACGTTGAATTTAAGCGACTTGTCCACTCTCCCGAAAAAATCGCAAAATCTATCTCTGCTTTTGCCAACACTTCAGGTGGCACAATTCTCATCGGTGTTGATGACGACAAACGTATCGTCGGCATCGAAAGCGAGAAAGAAACAGCAGAAATTATTTGGGAAGCGGCAAACGACTTTATCCACCCTGCCGTGCCTTTCAAGATCGATGTGGTTGAATTTCGCGGACGCGATGTCTTAGCGGTTATGATTGAGGAAAGCGCAACGAAACCCCACTTTCATCTCTCTACAACGCGAGACGCAAAAACCCTCAAGAAAGTAGTTGAGCGCAAAGTGTATCTGCGTAACAACGACAAAAATCTCATCGCTGCACCCGAAGCCGTTCAACTGTTGAAAGCCGAACATCGCCCAATTCGCATTTCCTTTGGCGATAATGAACGCATACTGATGAAGTATTTGAACACTTACCATCGCATCACGCTGGTTGAATACAGCCGGTTAGTCAATGTTTCCAACCGGCGAGCAGCGCGTATTTTAGTTTCATTAGTGCGCGCAGGCGTGATTCATCTACACATGGACGGGAAAAATTGCTTCTATACGCTCAAGCACCTTGCTGCCAGCGCATAACAGGTAATCAACAGATTTATGCGCTCTTATGCCTTTGCATCGCAAACCCTATTCAACATAGGTTCTGTTCCGTATTTCCAACTTCGCTATCATTAACACTTGCTTACAGCAAGCCGCGCAACCGTGTCCAATCTCGGAATCCTTGCTTTAACTCCTCAAAAGACTCTATTGCGAAGAGAATCGGCTGTAAGTGCCATACGTCGTAGTCTTGATTGATGACTCTTTCAGGCGAGAATGGGTACACTACAACATCATCTGAAAGACTGTGCATTACTTCGGTCGCGCTTGAAAGCGTGCCTGCACCGTAGATGCGTCGTCCGTTTGGAGTTTCAATCAAACCGAATTCGACTGTGAACCAATGGAAACGCTCCAACGCCGTGCGGTCGCTTCCTTTGGCGTTCAGCGCGGCTTTGCCGAAGAGTTGGTAAAAGTCCGCAAAGTCCTTGTTGGTCAGCATCGGCATGTGCCCGAAGATGTCGTGAAAGAGGTCGGGCGCAGGCGTGTAGCCCATCTCGTCTTTGCCTCGAATGTAATCGGTTGAAGGAAATACACGTTCTGCAAGCAGTTTGAAAAAATCTTGTTCGTGCAAAAGCCCCGGAATGCGCGCAATACACCAATCCGTTTGCGCTTCCAAAACATTGGAAAGTTCAGCCAGCGATGGAATCTTGTTCGGATTGAGTTTGAGCATTTCTACGCCGCGCAGAAACTCCTCACAAGCACGGTTTGGCAAGAGCTCGATTTGTCGGCGATAAAGCGTTTGCCAAATTTGATGCTCTTCTTCGGTATAGTTCGGATACACGATTTCAGAGCACATCGGCGGCGGTCCGTCTAAATGCTGTGGAATACAGCGCGGGTCATTTCCGCCTAATGCCGCTTTTTCATATGCCGAAAGCGGAGAGGCATCAGCAGATACAAAATCAGATTCAACAGCGTTCATACTTCCTCCATGAATTTTACGCAAAATAGAAATTTATTTTTTCATCACACGCTTGAAAGAGTGCAGTGAAGTTCATAAATTTGAACGGCTTCAATGCCTCAACAACAATCAATAACAACATCTAACTTAAAACTTCCAAAACAACTATGAGACAAGCAGTATTGACTACGCTCTGCACGCTCATATGCGGTGCATTTACACTCTTTGCCCAACCCGTTCTGAATGGAACGATTGCTCCCGGAGAATATCAACAAACATTCAATGCCGCCAATCCCGCTTCCAACAACCAATTCGGACCCAGCAGCGACATTCGTGCGTTACACATCGCGACCGATGCAAACAATTTATACATCGGGCTTACTGCCAAAGTGGAAGCCAACGGCAACCCGATTGGCATTTGGCTCGGATTCAGCGAACTGACAGGCAGAGCCGCAAACACTCGCCTCTCTGTTCCAGGTGCGGCAAGTTATATGGAAGATAGAGGCGCAAACAGCGACTACCGCGCAGGCTTCGAGGTCGACTATATGTTCTCGATTCAAGCCGACGGAAGCCGTCCTGTGAATGTTACGCGCTTGGTTGGCACGCCGACCTTCCAATTAGTCTGCAACGCCAATCCGGGCGGTGCACTTACCCCAAGTGCATCGGGTGCTGTTTTTCCAACCGCAGGCTCTGTCGAGGTTGCATTTAATAACCAAGAAACAAACGACCTCACGGTTAATCCGACGGGGTTTGAAATGAAAATACCATTCTCCGCTCTGGGGGTAACGGCGGCAGGCAGTGTTCAAGCCTTTGCATTCATCACTGGAAACTTTGACCCATTCTTCTCAAACATTACTGTTCCGGGAAATGCGGGTACTTCAAACTTAGGGTTCAATCCAAATTTTTCTACGCTTCCCGGCGGACCTTACTTCACAAACCCGATTGCACTTCCGGTTGAACTCACTTCGTTCAACGCACAAGTGTTGAACAACGGCGTGCGTTTAACTTGGACAACCGCCTCGGAAGTCAATAACTCCGGCTTTGAAGTGCAACGCTCCAACGACCAAGCCAACTGGACGGCTCTTGGCTTTGTGCGCGGCGCAGGCACCACCACCGAAGCGCAATCTTACGCCTTCACCGATGCACAAGCGAGCGGCAGAGTCTTCTATCGCTTAAAGCAAATCGACTTTGATGGACAGTTCGCATACAGCAATGTGATTGAAGTAAATGCCGGCTTGCCGAAGCAATTTGTTTTGGAGCAAAACTATCCGAACCCATTCAACCCGACCACGACCATTGCCTATCAACTGCCAACAGCGGGCAATGTATCGCTCAAAGTGTTTGATATGCTCGGCAAAGAAGTCGCTTCACTTGTGAATGGTCGGCAAGAAGCCGGGTCATACACGGTTAATTTCAACGCCAATCAACTTTCAAGCGGCGTCTATTTTTATCGCTTGCAAGCAGGCAGTTTTGTGCAAACGCGCAAAATGATGCTCGTGAAGTAAGCCCACGATTTCCGAACAAAGAGGCGAGTTTCAGACTCGCCTTTTTTATTTGGCATCTCGCTGTTGCTGATATAACTTTGCGCTTCTTCCTTGCAGTTGTGATGCAGTTCAAGCAGTAAATTCAATCTATTTTGAAACGGAAAAGTAGCCCGTCAAGGTTTATACTTTTCAAAAGGTTCTATCGGCGTATTTTCATTTAACCTGACACAATTCAGCAACCACCAATGAAACCGCTTCACGTAAGACTTTCCATTTTCGCACTCGTCATTTTCTTCGGTGCATTTTGCTACACGCTTATCGGAGAAAAAATTGCCTTTGGCGAAGAGCCATCACCTTCATCGAATACAGAAACCTCAAAGACCGTTGCCCTCAAAGATGAAAGCGGTTGCTTCAAATGCCATTCGCAACTTTCAGGCAAAGCACAAGTGATGGAAGGCACTTGGGCAATAGATACACATCACAATGCAGGCGTTTCTTGTGTCGGCTGTCACGGTGGCAATCCTGACGCTTCCATCACGATGGCAAATTGGAAATCGGCACACGTCGATGTCAAAGACGCCAAAGGAACTGTTCAAAAGTTTATCGGAAAAGCGTCTCGCAAAGACCAAGTCCAATGGTGTGCTTCCTGCCACGAAAATCCTGAAAAGATGGAAACCTATACGCTCTCCAAAGAGCCTGTGGTTGGCATTTCGGCGGAGTTTTTGGGAAGCGGGCACGGACGCGCCTTGTTCAAGGAAGGCAACGACAAATCCGCCAGTTGCGTCGACTGCCATGGCGGGCACGGTGCGATGAAAGGCTCACAAATTACATCGCCCACCCATGTGAAAAATGTCGCGAATATGTGCGGCTCTTGCCATAGCAATGAATCTTACATCACGCCGTCGTTGGAAAAGAAAGGCAAATCTTACGAAGACCACACCGCCGCCTACATGCAAAGCGTTCACGCCAACTCGATTTATATCAAAAATGCCGTTGGTGCGCCCTCTTGCAACGGCTGTCATAGCAACCATGGCGACCACTTGCCCGAAGTTTCTTCCATCAAAGAAGCATGTAACACGTGCCATGGCGCAGTTGCTGCCGCTTTCCACGCTGGTCCGCACGAAGCCGCTTATGCCGCCAATAACATGCCCGGCTGTATCAGTTGCCACGGCTCGCCTAACGGACACGCGATTGCCGATTGGGGTCACGATAAGGTCGGCGCACACGATGGCGCGCAATGCACCAACTGCCACAACGCCAATGTGCCTGAACAACCAGAATACCTTGTGAATGTCTCGCAACTGTTGAACGAGTTTAATTTGATTTCGCTGACTGTCGGCGACCTCAAAACCGAAGATGATTCGCTCCGCTTTGCGACACAGCAAGGTTTTTATGCGGGCATTCTCTACAAAGCCGCGCCGATTGAATCCAAAGAAGACTCGCTCAAATTGGCGACCTTCTTCTTCCGCAAGGCAAAGTATAATTTGAAACTCGATACGAAGCAGGATACTCTGAACGCCATTAAACTTGCGCCCGCTGTGCTTGGCTATGCCTCGCCGTCAAAACTTGCAGAGTTGAAAACACTTGAAGACACGCTCAATACGATGGCAGAAATCACCGACTATGCGCAAGGCGTGCGCCGCTACTATGCGAATTTGAGAGCATTAGGCAGTGCAAGCAAAGCCAATATCTGGCTCACCAGCCTCGAGAAGACCTACAACGATGGCGTTGAGTTTGTTGAAGCACGCGAAAAGAAAGGCGACTATGTGAAACCTGAAAAAGCCTTCTTAGAAGAATTTGGAACGAAAGTGAATGAAGCCGGAACATTGCACCATGTGGTTCGCTCCACACTCCTTGAAGAAAAACTCAGTGAAGCCCTTGTGTTACGCGATTCAACCGCAAACCTGATTGCAAAGCGCGAAGAAGAAGAAAAGAGCCGAACCCGCGTCTTCATTGTGGTCGGTGTGATTGTCGGCGCGCTTATTGTTTCGCTTGGTGCAACGGTTTCAAACCTTCGCACGCGATAACTCTAGAAGTTTGCCACGCACAGTCAAAGTCCGCTTCCGAAATGAGGCGGACTTTTTTATTTCACTCAATTTCAAAAGCCGAACATTTCCAATCGTCTGCGCCGCACCGTTTCATCTGCCAGTTTTGATGGCTCAATGCTTTTCTTTTTGATGTTTCGCGTCCCGACTTTTCCGCGCAGTGTGATAGGCTCGCCGCCTCGCGAGACGACTATCGTTGTCGAGTCGCCCGATTTCTGCCCTTCATAAAACAAAACGCGCTGAATAAACCGCTCTTTGTCGTTTTTAGTGATGCCGTCAATCTCGATGATTTCATCGCCCGATTGCACGCCCATTTTTGCCGCCTCTGAATTGGGCATAACAAATCCAACGATGAGATTATCCGCCGTATCGGGAAGTGCCAAGTAGCCTGCAAACGCCGTTTCTTCGTCGCGCGAAGTCAGTTCAAGACCGACTTTCTCAAAGTATTTTTCTATATCCAGCAAATCAATCCCAATCACATACTTTGTGTAGAACGGCATCATATCCACGCCTGAAAAATTTTGAATCACATAAATGAGCGAATCTTCGGGATACGCCTTTTGAGTTTTTCCGAATGCTTCGTTCATCTTAATCAAGAGCGAATCAGCACTGAACTTGTCGTTAGAAAGCGTTCGCAGTTCAATATCGAGCATCATCGCCACGAGTGTGCCTTTGATGTAAAAGGGAATCATTTCTTCGGAACTTTCCGTGTTGGCAAGGCGCAGGCTCAAGGCTTCTAAACTCTCGGCGTTTTCCGTCGGAAACATTTTCATGTAGGAAAGCCGCTGTAGAAGCCCGTCCAGAAAGGCTCTTGCGGGAATGATGTGATTGCGGACGAGTAGCATATCGGCGTAGTAATCCGTCATGCCTTCTACGAACCAGATGTTCGGCGTGTAGAGCCGATTTTGATAATCAAATCCGCCGTTTTCTTTACTGCCCAAAAGTGTGCTGTGAATGCGCTTTGGATTCCAAAGGTGAAAAAACTCATGGCTGATGGTGTTCGTGAGTTGGTCAGCGCGCACATTGCGCCAATCACCAACAGGCATGAAGTAGGCAGAAGAATTGCGATGCTCCAACGCGCCAAATGATGAGAGAAATTTCGGACGAACTAAGCGGAACAAAAACACATACTTGTTATAGGGCAACTCGCCGAACAAGCGATAATGCGCTTTGACAATTTCGTCCGTTACTTTGATGAGGCTATCGGGGCGATAGGGCTCGTCGGAATCAATCACAAAACTGTGTGGCTTGCCAAGAATGATGGCTTCGGCACGCTCAAACTTGCCCATCAACACGGGCGCATCGACGAGTTCGTCGTAATCCTTAGCAACGGCTTCGGTAGAATTTGGCTGAACCTCAATCGCGGAGGCGACTTTCCAGCCAGTTGGCAAGTTGTATTTCACTTCGCACGGTAAGTGTTTGAAGCCGTCAATATAGCCGAAGACATTTGTGCCGTTGAAGTAAATGCGCTTCGGGTTGATTTCGGTTGTCTCGACCCACAGCACCCCACCTTTGAGGTCGGTCGTTTCTCCAACAAGATAACTAACTTTTTTAAGCCGTTTTGCTTTTTGAATTTGCCAAACGCATGAGCTGAATTGCGCGTAGGGAAGCGTGTCGCCGTTTTCGGCAATCGGATAAATGGCTTTGATGAACTTGCCATACTCAATGAATTGATATGCCCCTGGTGCCCATGCAGGAATGCAGAACAGTGCTTCATCGCCGAGTTGAGCACCGTGCAGTTCTATTGTAACGCCAATTGTTCCTGTTTCAGGTTTTGATGCGTCAACGATGTAGGAGACGAAAGGACCGGAAAAGCGTTTGGTTGCTCTTTCGGTGGTTGCGCAACTTGAAATGGAAAAGAGGAGTAGCGCAAAACAAGCGATTCGGAAAAAGTGCGTCATAAATGGTTGAGTTATTTCAAACGGAATTGAAGTTCAATCGGTGTGCCTTGAAATCCGAAGTGTTCGCGGATTTTTCGCTCTAAAAATTTTTTGTAGGGTTCTTCAATCTGCTTGGTGTTGCTTCCAAAGAAAGCGATGAGCGGCGGCTCGGTTGAAAGTTGGGAGATGTATTTGATTTTGACTTCCTTGCCGCTCTTGGTCCAAGGTGTGTTGCGCTCGATTTCAGGAAGCAGGGCTTTGTTGAGTTCGCTTGTGGATAATCGATTGCGTCGGACTTTCCATACTTCGGTTGCTGTATCAATCACTTTGAAGACGCGCTGTTTGGTGAGCGCGGAAATAAACACGATAGGAATGTAGTTCAGACTACCGAGCCGTGCGTAAATGGCTTTTGTAAATTCGTCTGCTGTTCTTGAATCTTTCTCGACCAAATCCCACTTATTGACAGCGATAACGATGCCGCGTTTTTTCTCGACGGCATGGTTGATGATGCGTAAATCTTGTTTTTCCATTCCTTGTGTTGCGTCCATCATCGCAATCGCGATGTCGGCGCGTTCGATGGCTTTTTCGGTGCGCACATTGCTAAAAAACTCGACGTTGTCTTCGATGCGCGCTTTGCGACGCAAGCCTGCGGTATCGATGAGCAGAAAGCGTTGATGATTGCGATAGAATTCGGTGTCGATGGCGTCGCGCGTTGTGCCTGCAATTTCAGTAACAATTTGTCGATTTTCTCCGAGAACAGCATTGACGAAGCTCGACTTACCGACGTTTGGACGTCCGACAACAGCGAGTTTGATGGTGTTGGCATCGTCTTCATCGGTTGGCTTGGCTTCAGGCAGAGAGGCAACAATAGCGTCAAGTAGTTCGGCAACGCCGTCGCCGCTTAATGCAGAAACGAGATTGAGTTCGCCAAGTCCGAGCCTTCTGAACGCTTCGGCATCGAGGCGGTCTTTATCGTTTTCAACTTTATTGACCGTCAGGAAAATTTTTTTGCTATCAAGAACCTTACGTAGATGTTCAGCAACCTCAGCATCAAGGTCGGTGATTCCTGATTTCACATCGACGACGAAAACGATGGCATGGGCTTCTTCGATGGAAAGAAAAACTTGTTCGAGAACGGCTTTGCTGATGCGGTCTTCGGCGGTGGTGTATCCGCCTGTATCGATAAGGCTGAAGGCTTTGCCGTTCCACTCAGCGTCTAAGTAATTGCGGTCGCGCGTAACGCCGGGCATATCATGGACAATGGCGTGTCGTTTGCTGACTATGCGGTTGAAAAGCGTCGACTTACCGACGTTCGGCCTGCCAACGATAGCAACAATCGGTTTCATTTCGGATAGATTCATAGCCGCTCTCATGGGGTGAAGCAACTGAATTGAAATCTGAAAAATATGTTTAATTCTCAAAGATAGGTATATTCAAGGGACGGTCAAGCCGTAATGACCGACATTCATTCACGAACATTTCTTCCTGACAAACAGTAGTATGCCTTCAAAAGGTAAAGTTTTTTTCGGGGTAGATTTAGCAGGACGCATTGATGAAGTAACTGGTGTTGCCGCTCTTTCCGATAAAGCAGAACTGATCTTTGTCAATCAAGTTAAACCTGATGTGGCTATCCGAAATTATATTGACTACCACCGTCCATGTCTTGTTGCGATAGATGCGCCATTATCTATTCCGTCAGGTCGCTATGGCACTTATGCCAGTCGAAAGTGTGATAGAGACTTAGCACTGCTCGGCATTCCAACGTTTTCAACTTCTATGCTTGCGCAACTGACTTTTCGCGCCATTACGCTGAGCAAAATGCTCTCGCCTCGTTATCCTACCATTGAAGTTTATCCGCACGCCACGAAAAAACGATTAGGATTGACGCACAAGGATAAGAAAATCAAAGAAATTTCTCGCGAAGTCGTTCAAACTCGTCTGTCAAAATTTGTTAAAAATCTGCCGCGCGTCTCTAAAATTGTGCTCTCCGACCATGAGCTCGATGCCATCCTTGCTGCCTACACAGCACTCTTGCACGACCACCATTTGACCCAACCGATTGGCGACGCACAGGAAGGATTGATTTATATTCCGATTGAAAAAGCCCAAAAATCGCTTTCGTTCAATACAGAATCAGAATAAATGCAACCGCCTGACTTTTTTACTGATATTGACAAGCGATGGGCAGAATTTGAGGCGATGTTCGAGAAGGCGTCTCGAAAGACGCCCAGCGTTGAGACTGCATTTTTCATCATTGCACTTCAACATCGCTTCCACAAGCGCGCCTTAGAAAAAGGCGAAAAGGAAGACTTAATTGCTGAAGGTTTCTACATCGCATTTGAAAAACAAGGCTATTTTTCGCGCAACAGCGACGGCACATGGAAAGTCGCAAAACCCTTTCCTGAATTGAGCGACATCCAGCGCGAAGCTTTTTATCGTCATGCTATTCTCTCTTACTTCGAGCCATGACCCCTCAAATCGAGTATGAAGTCGATGAACGCTATTTACCTGCACTTGCTCTGTTTCCGTTCGAGAAAAATTTAGAAGAATGGCAATCTCTCGGTATTGCGCCGATACTGATGCGGCGCGGAAACTCACGCCATCAAGTGCTTTTCGTCGAATCCAAGTCTCCCGCACTGCCTTACAGGTTTGCTATTAAGGAGCTCAGCCTCGATTTGGCTCGACGCGAGCTTGATAACTACCACAAATTGCGCGAATTGGATATTCCAACCTTGACGCCCGTTGGTATTATTATTCGCCACGATGGCGACCTTCCCATTCAAACGCCTGCAGGAATTATGTATCAACCTCATGCGACCGCGTATTTGGTTACGCTGCTCGAAGATGCCGTCTTGCCTGAATCGGTCTTGTTCGGTTTGCGGTTTCAACAGCCTGCACGCAAAGAGATTTTCGATACGATTGCTGAACTTTTCGCCAAGTGCCATGCCAAAAATGTCTATTGGGGCGACGCCTCGCTCGATAACTTGCTCATCAAATTCGTGCGCGAAGAACATACGCTCGGCAAACGCCGCAAACTTCTTGCCCTGCTTGCCGACACTGAAACCACAGAAATTCACCCCTCACTTTCCAATCGCATGAAAGAAGCTGACTTAGAGTTTTTCTTTGAGTCCATGCTATGGCTCGAAGAAGAATTCCATAAGCGCGGTATCCCTCGCGATAGAACCATTACCCAGCACGATATCGCTTATCTGCGCAAACAATACAACGCTCTTACCAACATTTGGAACGCACATAAACGCTTCGACCAATTGACGAACTTCAACTCCGAACGCCACTTCGGTCGATTCCGAAAAGCTTCTTACGCCGATACCCTCCTCAAACATTTAGAAGAACATAAATGGTATTTGAGCGAGCGCCTGAAAACCCCTGTCTCCATGCGCGAGGCAACACTGGATTGGTATGCAAATTACTTCTTGCCAATTCAAGACTTGCTCAAGCAAAGCAACTTCGCCGAGTATTTCCCTGACAAAACGGAATTAGAAGTATATTTGGAAATTATGGAAAACAAATACTATTTGAGCGAACAACAAAAGTGCGATGTCGGATTGAGTTACGCTATTCAAGATTTCGCAAAACGATTCGGCATTGAGAAAAACTACGCCTCATCTTTGAAAAAAATGTTCAAAACTTTAATTGACATCACAAAGGAGTATGCCAAGTTCTCTCGTTAAGTTCGTTGTTCTTTTTTGCCTGACTAACTTCACCGTGCTTCCCCTTTGCGACAATGCTGTTGGGCAATCTGCGCCACAAGTTTCACCAGAAAAAGGCGTTGTGTGTATCTACTACAAACGGCTTAATCCCAGCAACGCATTTGAAGGATTATTGATGCAACTTATCAACAAACACACCACCTCAGGCAAGTTTATCTTGCGCACAGACTCGAACGCACAAAAAGCAGTCTATGTCGACATCGGCAGAGAAATTCAACCAAACGAGCGCGATGTTATTGAGCGCAATTTATCGGCACGCATCGGCGATATGTTCCTCGCTAAAAGTGACAAGTCGCTTAAAACTGTTGCGCAATACAGAGAACTGTTTGACCTGATTGCCCAAAATGACCGCGTTTTCCAACAAGTTGATTTAACAAAAGCCTTTGATATTAAGGATACCGTCTATCTCTTCGACTTCGACGCTGCTGCACAGAACTACTCGATTTTCAAGAACGATAGACGCCCCGAAGCCCTTGCACTTTATCACTTCGTTAATGAACGTTGGAACAGCGGACAGTTTTATGCCGACTATAAGTCGCGTGTTTCAAAGCATGACTTCAAAGAGTTTTTAGACCCCGACATTCTCAATGCGATTTTTCAAATGCGCCCACAAACACCTCTGCCCGTCGAGCTTAGCGAGGCACAACGACGCACCATTTCCAGTGCCGACCAAAAAGCCACATGGGCATTGATTCTTTCCATCATCAGCCTTCTCATCAGCGCATTCGGACTTTTGACGAATACCATTCAAAGTAGAGACAAAAGCGATTTACTCTCACGCCTTGACGGCAAAGTGAAATTGCTTGAAAACCGCTTGAACAAGCCTTTTTATCAAACAGAACTTACCTCAGAAGAAGACAATCGCCGCACAAGCCAACAGATTCAAGGTCTTATCGCGCGTGTGATAGCCTTAGAGCGAGCAGCAGGCGTCAAAATTATGGATGATGCACATCGCACAGGGTCTTTTAAGAACGAAACCGCCGCGCAACTTTACGACCTGATTCAACTTTATCGACAGAAGTGGTCGCAAGAGCCAAGTTTGACAAACGTTTTCGGGCAGTTAACGCTATGCTTGGACGATTTTGCTTTTCGCCTTTCCGAATTGGAGAATGGTTTAGTGATGAAGGATTTCGTGGTAAGGTATGCGATGCCACACATTGATGCGCTTGACGCACTCTTTCAACCTGAACCGGACGCACCGATTAGCACCCCAGCCATTGTCAATGAGTATATCCAACAACTTGAACAGATTCTCTCCATTACTGAAATCGAAGTGCGCGTTAAAATTTCCCGTTTCGACAACGAACGGCATGAGAAAGTCGGCGCAATTCTTAAAACCAATTTAGAGCCGGGCACAATTACCAAAGTTCTACGGCGAGGGTTCATTCACGGAGAGAGCATTCGCAAAGCCCAAGTCATTCGCGCTGAGTAATCCACGCTACCACAAGTATAAACCAAGCGTTACGAAGCCTTGCGAGAAAAATCCAATCTTTGTTTGTTCAGGTGCGTCAATGCGCGTGCCATTAGAAAGGGTGCTCGTGGCTGTCGCTCTTTGATACACGGCACGATACTCTGCTGCGAAACTGACTTGCTCGAAGAGAAAAAATTCCGCGCCTAAAATCCCCGCAATGCCAAACCCATTGCGCACAGCCGAGGATTCACTTCCACTTTGCGCTCTTGAAAACGCCCCTCTGCTATATCCAATCAATCCGCCAAAATATGGAGAGAGCCGTTTGTTGTGTAGATGTACTTCCACGCCGCCTTCCACGCCAATCGTGGTTGAGGTTTCAGTGAACTCTGCAATTGAACCTGATTGCGCTTGCGATGATGTTTCACGCGCAAAGGTGAGCGCAACACGCACAGCAACATTTTCCGCCGTGAAGTATTTTCCACCGATACCGCTGACCGTAATCGTGCTTGCGCCGCTGGCATCGCGTGGGGTTTCAACCGCACCCAATCCGCCTGTCGCCATGTTGCCGAAGCCATTGAACTGAAACAGCAGTGCGGCGTCTTGATGTTTGGTTTTCGCCGTCATCTCTTGCGCCTCAACTTGCGACAGAGCATAAAGCAACACGCAAACAAGCATTGCACGCCTCACCATAGTTTATGAGCCTTGTTTTACCTTTGCGCCTTCTCGTCCTTTTTCAGGCGTTGGGTCTTTGACAAGACCATAAATTCTTCGTCCCTCGTGGTCTTCGGGCAAGTGTTCCGTAATCGGCAAGCCCTCTTGATTGACAAAGAGCAAGCAGTGGCAATACTTGTAAAGTTTCATTTCTTCGCAGGCACAAATCCACTCGCGTTTTTGCGCTTCGGCTTTCTTATCGACATAAAAATTGCATGGACAAAGCGGCTTGCCCAATTCATCGATATGTTGTGCCAAACCTTTAACAACTGCTTCTGTAACAGATTTATCGGGGTGCGGAAAAGTGCCAGATTTTTGCCAATAATGCTCAACATATTTCCACACTTTGTTGAGCGAGGCTTCGGTAGGTTCTTTTGCCATGTTGGTTGATTGTTCAGTTTGCCTTGTTATCGCAAATCTATGTGAAATAATATATCTTTGTAAAAATTTCTTTACCTTTGCTCTGAAAGTTTTTCAAAATTCTCTCTGCCTGCAACATTCACCACGACCATACACTTCTGCTGCTTATCGAATTTTAGATTTCAACAGTTGAAGTTGTCAAAACAAACTTGTTTAATTTTTTAGTCTATGGCATCATCTCAGTTCATTCCTCTCCGTCCGCTTTCGTCGTCCAGCACAATCAACTCCCAATCATCAGCGTCGGACAAAGCGATAAAAAAAGTTTTAATTATCGCTTACTACTTCCCACCGATGGGACTTTCAGGAGTTCAACGCACGCTGAAATTCGTAAAGTATTTGCCTGAATTTGGTTGGAAGCCAATTGTGCTGACCATTACGCCAACCGCCTACTACGCCTACGACGAAACGCTTCTGAAAGAACTTGACACAAATCCAATCGAGATTCATCGCACGGAAACGAAAGATGTTACGAAAACTGCAGCATCGCTCTCGAGCTCTCAACAGTTCAAACTGCCGGGCGAATTTATGCGTCGCCTAATAAGCCTTGCCAGCCAAACTTTTTTCATTCCTGACAACAAAATCGGTTGGAAGAAATTCGCTCTTCAAAAAGCCGACGAGATTTTTGCACAACATGGCGACATCGACCTTATTTTTTCGACTGCGCCGCCTTTTACTTCTCACCTCATCGCGCTTGAACTCCGCAAGAAGTATCAACTGCCAACGGTCATCGATTTCAGAGACCCATGGGTTGAAAATCCGCTTCATTTTTATCCGACGCCACTTCACCTTCGGGCGCATCAACGCTTGGAAGAAACCGTCGTTTTAGGCGTTGATAAAATCATCACGGTGAATCGCGCACTCAAAGAGCACTTCTTACGAACCTATCGTGGAAAACTTACGCATAACGACATTGCCATCATCACGCATGGCTACGACGCGAAAGATTTTGCACTCGTGCCCAAAGCGCGCGTCAATAGTGGCAAGTTTCGGTTCCTTCATTCAGGCACTTTACACAGTTCGGAACGCTCACCAAAGCCATTTTTCTTGGGCTTGAAAAAAGCCATTGAACAAAATCCCGAACTCGGTGAAAAAGTCGAAGCGCGGTTTGTGGGCTTGTTCCCGACCGAATACATGAAGTTTGCAAAGTCGTTGGGGCTTGACGGATTGGTTCAAGTCGAAGGCTACAAATCGCATCACGACGCACTCGCGGAAAATTTTCAAGCCGATGTGCTTTGGGCAACACAATCCGCTGTCAAACACATTGAAACCATCACACAAAGCAAACTTTTTGAATATGTCGCTTGCGAGCGAACACTCTTTGGCATTGTGCCTGATGGCGCATCGAAGCAGTTCATTTTGGAAGCCAATGGCGTTGTGGCTCACCCCAAATTTCCCGACGAGATTGCCACGAAAATCCTCGACTTGTTTGAACGATGGAAATCGGGAACGCTTCCCGTGCCGTCCAAAGAGGTTGTCGAGAAATACGACCGCCGCAATTTGACCATGCAACTTGCACGCGAGTTCGAGCAAATGCTGTTTGTGTGAATTGAGTTTGGTGCATGAAGAAGAAAGCCGCTCGTGAGGGAAGAGCGGCTTGTTGAAAAGGGCTACTTCTTTGGCGGCGGCGGTGTGGGCTTGGACGGCGGATTGTTTCCTCTTCCCGGTCCTGATGGATTCCCCGTTCTGCTTGGCCAATTCGGATTCGGCTTCGATGCCATGTTTTCACCTCCTTTCACTTCAACCATTTTTGCAAGGCTTGGTCGAGCGATTGAATCAATAGTGCGCCCGCCGCTTGTTTTAGTTCTTGTTCAGGATTTGCTTGTGGCTGTTGATTTTGTTGTGGCTGTTGGTTTTGCGACTGCACAGCGAATTGACCGCCGAGCGCATACTCGCCAACGCGACGTTTGTTTTGCTTGCGCTGCACCTGCTTCACCCAATCTTGTAGCACGTGCTCATATTGCGAAAGTATTTGCGCCGCATATCGATACTCCTTCGGCGTGATGCGATAAATGGTGTAGTCTCCGAACTCGAATTCGTCAGCGTCCCAGCGTGCTTCTGCATAAATCGCAGGCTCATCGTTTTCAAAGATGAACGCTTTTCTAAACTCTTGCTTCGATTCATCTATCGCAATCACAGGAACATACTGCGGCGTGAGGTAAAGTTCTTTTACCTCGTAGCCCGAACCTCCAAATTCATGGAGCGTTTTGATTTTAATCCAGCCTTCGTTGGTCTGCCAGAGCGTAACGGTGGTATGACCTGAAAACCAATATTCTTCGTCATCTTCGTCGGATTCATAAAGCACCACGCTTTCTTGAATTTTTCCTCGCTCAATGGCGCGGTTAACTTTCTCGACGATTAAGAGCCTATCGTTGAGATGGTCATAGAGCGTTTGCGCGTTCATCGGCACGGCAATCACGCACATCAGCGCAAAAGTGAGAAGACGTGTCATTGTTTCCTCCTTGTATTTTGACGGTTGATTTGATGTTTGTTTTGGTTTTACTTCACACAAAGATTGACAACACTCCTTTAAGTGTCGCTACGGATTTTCTACGGATGTCTTTTTTCAGATGGAACAGAGAAACGCGCTTAACTCTTTGCCTTTTGGCACGCCGAGTTTTCGGCGAATGTTTTGTCGATGCGTTTCAACGGTGCGTGCGCCGATGCCCATTTTTTCGGCAATCTCTTTGGTTCGCAGGTGCATGGCGAGCAAGTCGCATACGATTCGCTCGGTTTGCGTCAGCGTTGGAAACTGTCGCGATAGAACTTGAAGCAACCGATAGTTGTGCACTTTTGCTGTTCGCTTTTCTTTCACGCGTGTGGGTTTGCGAGCGTTTGCCATTTCACACTTGCTTTGACTTGTGTTGATTTGACAAAAAATAGATGTGCCGAAGTCCGTGTTTCATACGGATTTTCTACGGAGACAACTTTTGTAACTTTTGCACCCGTTAGAGCGATGCGTTACATCGTTTGCAGAACGGCTACCAGCGATTGGGATTTGTTCAAGCCGAGTTTCTTGCGCAAGTTTTCGCGATGCGTTTCAACGGTTCGGGGACTTACTCGTAGCACTTGCGCAATTTCTTTTGTGGTGAGTTTTGCGTAGAGCAATTCCGCCGTTTTGAGTTCTGACGGTGTGATTTTCGGCGCAAGTTGATGCAAGCGTTTTGCTAATTGCGGATTTGAGATGTGAATTTCTTTGAGAATGTGCTCTTGTTCTTTTTCGGTGAGTTCCTTTTTCTTTTTGAGTTCGTATCGAAGTTTTTCTACTTCACTGCTCAACTTTTGTTTTTCGGCTTCAAGTGTTTTGACGCGCCGCTCGACTTCATAGAGCAAGAGTTTTTGCTCCGCTTCTGCTCGCCTTTGCTTTTCTAAAATCTCGACGGCTTGCTTGAAACACGACAAGGCTTTCGCGAACTCTCCTTGACGCTCGTAATACTTTGAAAGCTCTTGTTGGACTTCTGCCACGACGATTGAAAGGTTGAATTGCGTTGCAAGTGATAGCGTTTCCTCAAAGAGCGGCAAGGCTTTTTCAGGTTGATTGAGCGTCATGAACGACTTGGCTAAAATCTCACGGCTCTTCGTTCTCATATCTGCAATGCCGATTGCATCGACACGTTCAAGCAAGTTTTGCGTTCGTTCAATAAACTTTTCCTTCTCGCCCAAGTCGGCAAGCACAGCGGCTTGAATGACTTCGGCACCGACTTCTATGCGTTTATCGCCAATCGCTTTTGCCACATCGCTGGCGCGTTCAAGTTCCGTTAAACTTTCTTTCAAACAACCTTTAAGCCAAAGCGCGTTGCCAAGGTTGTAGCGCGTTACGCTCTCGCCAATTCTATTTTTCGTCTCTAAAACAATCTCGAGCGACTGCTTATCGAAATCAATCGCACGGTCAAGGTCTTGCAGATATTCATACACCGAGCCAATGCTTCTGAGAACGGTTGAACGCACATGCGCATCGGTTTGGTCGGTCATATAAGACATCGCACGGAAGTAATTATCGAGGGCTTTTTCGTAGTGGCTCGTTTCGGTGTAAAGATGCCCGATGTTGACGAACACACTGCATAGACGCACTTGCAAGTC
>CALKXI010000045.1 GCA_938003965.1 uncultured Chlorobiales bacterium | reverse complement strand
GCATTGTCTTTGTAAGGCGTTGTGTTGGGAACAGCAAAGCCGTTAATGCGAATTGTAGGCTCTGAAACGCCAGGGATTTGTAGAGAGCCACCAGCGAAAACGTAAGGGTTGAAGGGGCTTTTGGTGAGGAAGTTATACTGTGCGGTCAGATTCAAGCCGAGAATCCCCGCACCGCCAACACCTAAAACGGCAGACCCACCACTTGTAGCATCAACGGTTTTTTTTCCTGCACCTGTTCCTTGATAAGCAGCTTGCAAGTTGAAGTTGAACTCTGGGGCGAGGAAGAATTTGAGTTTTAGTGCGCCTAAATAGCCTAGCTTGGTATCATAAAAGTGGAACGGCTGATTGAACCCGCCCCCAATGCCGATACCAAGTTTTGCGCCTTCGGAATCGCCACGCTCGCCTTGAATTTGTGCAAAGGCACTTCTGAACAAGAGCAATAGTGCGAAGCACAGCGTTGTGAGTGATAGAGTGTTTCGTCGCATGGTTTACTATTGGTTTTGATGTTAAAGAAAAAAGAAAGAACAAAATCATTTACGACTGGGGCACCTTTTTATCAACAATTGTCGCCATCAACTCGGCTTCGCAGACTAAATCGCCACGAACAAACGCTTGCGAAGTGAATTGGCAGACATTGCGTCGACGGCTTTTCAGATGCGACTCAATCACTAGCGTGTCACCAGGCAAAACTGGCTTGCGAAATCGTGCCTTGTCGATTCCCATGAAAAATACAAGCTTTTCATCTATGTTTTCATTGCCATTGAGCAGTAAAATACCTCCGGATTGTGCCATTGCTTCAAGAATCAGCACGCCAGGCATCACAGGGTTGCCTGGAAAATGCCCCTGAAAAAACGGCTCATTGATGGTTACATTTTTAATCGCCACAATTTTTTCATCGAGCTTGAACTCGGTGATTTTATCAATCAAGATAAATGGATAACGGTGGGGTAATATACGCTGAATCGCATTAGAATCAAAAACGACGCCAGCCTTCTTCTCGTGCTGAAATTTACGCGCAAGTTTATTGCGCTCTACAAGTTTTCGAAGTTTTTTGACGAACTCGACATTGGCCGCATGTCCAGGGCGCGCGGCTAAAATCTGCGCTTTAATTGGCATGCCGATTAAGGCAAGGTCGCCCATGAGGTCGAGCAGTTTATGCCGTGCAGGTTCGTTCTTGAAGCGTAAGGCTTTGCCGTTGAGAATTCCGTTTTCGCCAAGTTCCAACTTCACGCCCGACTTGCTGATTTTGTGAGAAAGGTCGTCAAGTTCGGCTTGAGACAAATGTTTATCAATAATCACAATAGCGTTTTCAACATCGCCACCTTTGATTAAGCCTTGATTGGCCAGGTCGGCAACTTCGGACAAAAAGCAAAAAGTGCGCGCCGGCGCATAATCCTTGACAAATTCTTCTTCGAGATTGAACAGCCCTGTGTGTTGAGAGCCAAGCGCAGGGTTGTTGTAATCGATCATAACGGTAATGCGAAAGTCATCGAGCGGAAGCGCAACAATATCAATTTGCTTTTCGGCATTGTGGAAGTGCACCGTTTCATCAATCACCAGATAGTTTTTCGGCGCAGATTGATTTTCAAAGCCAGCAGCGGAAAGCGCATCAGCAAACATTTTCGCGCTACCATCGCAGACAGGGGGTTCAGGACCTGTCAGTTCAATACGGCAGTTATCGATTTGCAGTCCGTAAAGTGAAGCGAGCACGTGTTCTGTGGTGTGCACCCTGGCTTCGCCGACGCCGATGGTCGTGCCACGATGAATATCAACAACGTGGTCAATATCGGCAGGAATTTCAGGCGAGTTCGACAAGTCGGTGCGCACAAAGCGGTAGCCATAGTTTTCAGGTGCAGGCTTGAAGGTAATCATACACTCTTGCCCTGTGTGTAATCCCGTTCCGAAAATGGAGACTTCCTTTTTGATGGTGCGTTGATAAATGAGCATATCTGTGGTTAGCGTTATGGTTTGATTATTTTACTCGAGCCGTTGTGCCGTTTGAAAATCGCATAATGTTCATCATTTGATTAACCGTTTTCCCGTCAAAGAAAACAGGAATGTGGTGCATTTCAATCGGCGGTGCATTGCTGAGCGCGTCTCTGATGTTTGATGTCGAGTTGCTCGAGAGTGTTACACGGAAAAGGTAATTCATAGCGTCGTAGCCAAGCCAAAAAAATGCGTTGGGCACTTCTCCAAAGCGCATTTTGTAAAGATATACAATACGGTTCGTTGCTGGATTTTCAGCGAGTTGGAAATCGCTGGCATAGTAGAAATTTGTAACAAGGTCGCGATTGTTCAGCAAACGTTCATCAAGCCAATCCGATGAGCCAAGCAATTCGCCGCGAATGTTGTAAAAGCGAAGTTGCGAGAGCGCAATAGCAACCGCTTCGGGCGAGGTCATCGGAAGATATATCACATCAAATTGCGTGAGCGGATAGCCGAGTTGCTTATCGAAAGTGAGATTGAGCGGCGCAAGGGCTTTTGAGAAACTGCTGAACGATTCAGGCAAAAGCGCAAAAAGTTTGACTTCGCCACCGAGTTGTTCAAATGTGTCCTTAAAGCCTGTGCCCATGTCTTTGCCGTAGGTGCTGTCTTGCGCAAAGATAGCGGCGGTTTTCGCCTTTAATTCTTCAATGGCGAAGCGAGCCATTGAGGCGCCGCGCGCCTTGTGTGTCGGATTAAGTTGAAAACTCGTGGTTGAGACGGTTGAAATGCGCTCGTCGGTTGCGGTTGGCGTTAGCATCACGACGCCACGCGCGCCGCAGTATTCCGAAACGCCAAGGGCTTCCTCGCTATACATCGGTCCTAAAATCACCTGCACCGAATCTTGCTCAATCAGCGATTTGGCTTGCGCGACAATGCTATCAGGGCGAAGTCCCGAAGTGCTTCGCACCGAAAGATGCACGAAGGCGCGTTGCGAGAGGTGATTAGCTTCGTCTTTGGCGAGAATCACACCTATCATCAACTTTGATGCGCCAATCTCGCTCGAGCCGTCAAATGGCTTCAAGGTGGCAGGCAAGAGCACGCCGACGCGCAAGCGTTTGGCAAAACCGCTTTTGAGTTGAGTAGCTTGAAAGTTTAAGTCGGTAGTGCGTTGTTGTTCATCGGAGTCGAGCGTTGGATTTTGTTCGCGGAATCGAGCAAGTTCGGCAAGCGCAGCGTCGTAATCGCTGTGATAGAGGCGTCGCTCAACGGCTTGAAGCGCAAAGAGCGTGCGCACCGTGCGATTTTGAATCGTCGGCAAAAGGGTGCGAAGGTCTTGTTCGGAAAGATAAGCATTTGCGAGAAGCACAAGATAGCGATAGGCTTTGGCGGCAAGAAGATTCTCTGAATTTGAAACAGCCCAATCGGTGGGAATAAGAGCAAGGAGTTGTTTTGCGCTTTCAAGAAAGTTTTGCTGTCGAGCGGCGAAGACGGCTTTGTCAAAAAGCAGTTCAGTTCGAAATGTGGAGGCAGAGGGGCTATTTTCCAATGTAGCATAAAGCGAAGCAAGTTCGGCGTAGCGGGCTTGTTGCATCAAGGTTTTCGTTCGCCACAAGAGCGCGAGCGATTTTTGTTCGTCGCTGGCGTTTTCGCCACGTTCAAGACAGCTAAGAAAGAGGCTATCGGCTGCGACATATTGTTCGTTTTCGTAGTGCGAAACCGCTTGTTTGAATCGGCGTTCCCAAATGCTTTGGGTGAGTTGCTTTTTAGACTCTTGGTCAATGTTGCGTGTGATTCCACTGGGCTTCGGTGGCTCTTCTTCTTCGATGACTTTGCGCTGTTTACGTTGAGCAAATGCTTCGCTCGAACATGCCGCGAAAAGTAGAAATAAAATCAATAAAGAGACTTGTGTTTTTTGAATGTGCGTCATAGCAGAAGGTTTGCGCGTGTTCTATTCAAAATTCAGCCCGAAATGTCGTTGAACGGTCTCGAGCATAAAGGGGTGAATTTTTCCGTTAGACGCGATAATGTGCCCTGATTTTAGGAAGTCGCCATTGCCTTTGAAGTCTGTAACCATTCCGCCAGCTTCTTTGACAATCAGCGCGCCTGCGGCAATATCCCACGCTTTGAGGCTAATTTCCCAGAACCCATCGAAGCGACCGCAAGCCGTGTAGGCTAAATCGAGCGCAGCAGAGCCAGGACGCCGAAGCCCCGCACATTGAACGAGCATATCTTTGAAAAGCGCAATGGATTGGTCTAAGTAGGCATTGAGTTTGTAAGGAAATCCTGTTGCTAAGAGCAACTGATGTGGCTTGTAATTGCGCGAAACGCGCACACGCCGATTGTTGAAATAAGCGCCGCCGCCGCGCTCCGCTGTGAAAAGCTCTTTGGAAATCGGCTGATAAATTGCGCCGCATAAAATATCGTCTTGCTCATTGACCAGTGCAATGCTAATTGCAAAAAATGGAAAACTGTGAATGAAATTCAGCGTACCATCGAGCGGATCGATAATCCACCGCCGACCTGACGAACCCTTCTCCAACGTGCCCTCTTCGGCGAAAATCTCATCGTTTGGAAATTTCTTGTGAAGAAAATTCACTGCCAATGCTTCGCACGCTTTATCGACTTCCGTTACATAATCTTTCGGGTTCTTTTGACGAATTTGAGACGTGTGCAAAAGCCCATAATTTTTTCGTGCGTGCTTTCCTGCAAGTTTAGCAGCGTTGATAGCAGCAATAAGTTCTTTGGTCATGAGGATGAATGGCTTCAAGTTTACACAAGCGAAACCAACTGAATCGGGTTCGCGTTCTCATGTTGTGGTTTTTCTTGTCAAATCTACAAGAGTACAAAGTTACGACACTTTGCAAGTGATTCCGAACAGTCGGCACGCTGCACCGTCTAACGGCGTACGGTCTATCCCAGCATCTCAACATGGCTCATACAACATCACCGCTGATTGAAATTCACCGCATCAATCGCATCTACAATTCGGAAACCGCTCCTGTCAAGGCCTTGAACGACGTGAGCCTTACGATTTATGAACGGACATTTGTCTCAATTGTCGGAAAGTCGGGAAGCGGAAAATCAACCTTGCTTAACCTCATCGGCGGAATGGATAAGCCAACATCGGGCGAAATTATCGTGGGCGGAAAGGTCATCTCGAAAATGACGCCAACGCAGTTGGCTTCGTATCGGCGAACAGTTGTCGGCATGATTTTTCAATCGTTCAATTTAATTACCAACATGACTGCCCTCGATAATGTAGCGTTGCCGCTGTTCTTCGATGGCGTTCCTGAAAAAATGCGCTTGGCACGTGCGGCGGAACTGCTCGAAATGGTCGGACTGTCGCACCGTGCTCGGCATCGACCAACGGAACTGAGCGGCGGCGAACAGCAACGAGTCGCTATTGCGCGCGCCTTAGTCAATAACCCACGTTTCATCTTAGCCGATGAGCCAACAGGCAACTTGGATTCACGCACCACCGAAGAAATTGTCGCCCTGCTTCAACACTTGCACCAACAAGGAAAAACCATCGTTATGATTACGCACGACCTTTCGCTTGCCGAGCAACTTTCCACGCGAATTATTACGCTTAAAGACGGCAACATCATTTCCGATGAACAGCACGAACCGCAATTCCAAAGTGCGAAATGACGCTGGCTCAACGCCTCAATGCCATTCCAAACCATGAACGCTTTGGCATTGGCGTGCTCTCGGGCACGTCGGTCGACGGCGTCGATGTCGGCTTGACTCGCCTTTCAGGCACAGGCGAAACCACAACGATAAAATTGCTTGCCTTTCAAACCTTCCCGATTCCGAAACCTATTCGCGAACGGATTCTCAAAAACTGCGATAAACACACGGCAACCTTGCCTGAAATTTCCGAACTCAATGTCCTTGTCGCTGAACTCTTTGCCGATTGCATTCTGCGCTTCCTGAAACAGCATCGCCCGAAGCGTGTTGATTTTATTGCCTCGCACGGTCAAACGCTTTGGCACAATCCGAAGCGCGAACGCATCGGAAAGTTTCGCATCGGCTCAACGCTACAAGTCGGCGACGGCTCGGTGATTGCACATCGAACAAGAATTCTCACAATCTCAAACTTTCGGACGGCGGAATTTGTCTTCGGCAAAGATGGCGCACCGCTCGCACCGTATCTCGATTTCCTTCTCTTTCGCCATGCGCAGAAAAATCGCGTGCTCCTCAACCTCGGTGGCATTTCAAATCTTACGGCCTTAAAAGCCAACGCCAAAAAAGAAGACGTGATTTACTTCGATGCAGGCGCAGGCAATGTGCTTATCGATAAAGCCGCTCAACGCTTGTTCCAAAAGCCTTTCGACCGAGATGGAAAACTGGCGGCTCAAGGCAAGGTCAATCAATCGCTCTTACGCCGTTGGCTCAAAGAACCATTTTACCGACAGAAGCCGCCAAAGTCCACCGGGCGCGAACTTTTCACCGATGCTTACTTCGAGCAACTGCTTGCCGACGCAAGCGGCATATCGCCAACGGATTTTATCGCTACGCTGACCGCACTCACCGCGCAAAGCCTCGTGATGCAACTCGAGCGATTTGTGCTTCCCAACATGACCCTCGACGAACTCATTGTGAGCGGCGGCGGCGCAAACAACAAAACCTTGATAGAGATGCTCAAAGCGGCGTTCCCAAAGTCGCGCGTTCTCAAACAAGATGATTTAACAGACAATCCCATTCCTGCCAAAGCCAAAGAAGCCGTGCTCTTTGCTGTGCTGGGGCACGAATTCCTCTCGGGCAAGAGTGCGTCAATGCAAACGCCCGCACTGCTGGGAACGCTTTCGTTTCCGCCCAAATAAAAAAGTTTTATCTTCAAGTTTGTGCAAAAAACCGAAGGCACTCTATCAACATCAATGACGCAAAAACATCTCGCTTTGCTTACCCCTATTTTAGCCATTCTCGTTGCGTTTTTCATTGGCGGACTTTTGATTCTCACGATTGGCGAAAATCCGATTGAAATTTACGGCAAGATGTTTCAGCGCACGCTTGGCACGCCATATGGATTTGGGCAAGTGCTTTACCGCACCACGCCGCTGATACTCACAGGGCTTGCGGTTGCGATTCCGTTTCAAGCAGGGCTGTTCAACATTGGCGGGGAAGGGCAGGCACTTGTCGGTTCGTTCGCATGTGCATTGGTTGGCGCCTGGATTCCGTCGTCAATGCCGACGCTCTTGGCAGTTGGATTGTGTTTAGGCACGGCGGCGATTGCAGGCGGAACTTGGGGCGCGATTGCAGGCGGCTTAAAAGTCCGTTTCGGTGTCAATGAAGTCATTACGACCATTATGCTCAACTTCATTGCGTCGGCACTCGTTGGCTATTTGCTCACCAATCACTTTGCTGTAACGGCAACCACACATACGGCAGAAATTGTAGAATCGGCGCGGCTGGCGCGACTCGACGACTTCGGCGGATTTTTTCAACGTGCACCGCTCAACCTTGCGCTTTTTCTTTCGCTTGCGTGTGCGGCAGGCGCGTATTTTCTCGTCTTCAAAACGAAGTCGGGATACGAACTGCGTGCAGTTGGCTTGAACATCGAAGCGGCGCGCTACGCGGGCATCAATGTTGGATTGCACACGATTGGCTCTATGGCGATTGCAGGCGCGCTTGCAGGACTAACGGCGGCAAATTTTGTGATGGGCTACAAATACTACTTCGAGTTTGGCGCAACGTCGGGCGTAGGGTTTCTAGGCATCGCGGTCGCTATGCTCGCGAACGCAAATCCCGCGTGGATTGCGCTGTCTGCATTTCTTTTCGGCGTGCTCGACTACGGCGGGCTGACCATCAACGCCTACGTGCCAAAAGAAATTTTTCTCGTCATTCAAGCCCTCGTCATTCTCTTCATCATTGTGGCGCAAAAGCTCAAAAACAAACTTGAAGACAAACTTGCGCAAGAATAAGCGAACGGTGCCGCCCTATTGCGTTCTGAAATACGAAAGAATCAAGCGTGGACGGCGTTCAGGCACGGGGTCGTCTTTGCCGTAAATGCGAAATGCGACCGTAGAGCCTTGCAAGAGCAAGGGACGAAGCAAAAATTCAATCGGTTCGCCGCGAGCAATCGCGCGTTGATAGGTTTCGGTTAAATTTGCACGGTAGCGATGAATGTCGCGCTCACCAACGTAGCCAAACGGAATCGGGCGATAGCCGCTGCTGATGCCAGGTTGAAGCGTATCGACGATGATGACGAGTTGGTTTTCTTGGTCAATTGTGGTGCGTGCCGTGTCGGGCGAGAAGGAAAAGAGTGTATCGCGCACAAGAATCAAGTTTGCGGAAATAAGTTGTGTGCGAGTCGAAAGTTGCAGTCGTGGAAATTTGAGGCGTGCCCAATCGCCTGTTGAAGAGGCAAGGTAGAGCGCATCGTTGGGAAGTGCGTCAGGCGTGGTTTGAACGGTGTAGACGCTTTCCAAGACGTCAAAAAATTGATTGACGCGCTCGACCGTTGTAGGGGTGCGTTTGTCGTAAGTGAGTTCAAGTTGTGTGCGCGTGAGGCTGATATTGGCAATCGAGTCGCCTGTGGAAAGCACGAAGGCAATCGTGGTGGCGGCCGTGTCGCGCAGGAAACTGCTTCCGCGTTTGGCGCTCTCGATGATGCGTTCAGCGAAGGCGAAGGGAAGGTCGATGACGCGCTCCGTCGTGTCGCTCACAAGCATGGTGAAACTTGGCGAAAGGCTTTCAGCAAAGGTGAAGGGCGTGCGCGAAAAGACGCTATCGGCGCGCCACTGGGTTGAATCCCAACGCGGTGGATTCTCAACACGGCGAATGTCGAAGGTGATGCTTTTCGTGGAAGATTTAGCGCGAGCATCAACGAAGAAGCGAAAACGCAATCGTGCCGAAAGTGCGCGAACCAACCCTGTGTCGGTAACGGGGACGAAGCGCAAGATAGTGGTGGCGCGAAACTCGCGTCCATCGGCAAGCGTGGTGCGCCCGAGCAATGCGCCGCGTGTATTGACAAAGTCGTTGCGAAAATTCGTGCCTTCGTCTAAAAAGAGCGTATCGATTTGAATTTCGTTGGGCGAAATAAAGTCGCGGTTATCTGTGATGAGGTCGACATTTTCGTCGCCACACGCCGAAAGGAACAAGCACAGTGCAAGCAAAGAAAAAAGAAAGCGTGTCAGGTTCATTTGAAGTGAGTTGTTCAGCGTTTGCGGTTTTTGACGTTGAACAGTGTGTCGTAGTAGAGTTGAATAACGCCTAATGTTTTCATTTGTCGCTTGATGAAATTCTTCACGGATTCTTTGAGTGTGGTTTTAAGTTTCTTTGAGGGGCTATCGTTGGGGCGTGCGCGGAAAATCGTATCGTGATAAGTGAGCGACTTTGCCGTCTCGCTTGCTTTGGTGTAGAAATAGGCGTAAATGGATTTGCGCGTAACGCCTTTGGGGACGGAAATTGTGCTGTATCCGTGATACGAAATTTCGTTGGTTTCAAAAATCACAAGGCGATTGAGAATCGGCAAGTGTGCCGTTACGCAGCGCGTCATCTGTGCGTTCCACATTTCTAACTTTCCGCCGTATTCTTCTTTCCAATCGCGATTCAAGAACAGCAGCACGTTCAATCGGCGGTGTAGGTCTTCGGACGGGTGAATGTTAAAGTCGACGTGAATATCGAGGTAACTGCCGTTTTCGCCTTGATGTGTGCCACAGCCGAGCGCGTCATCGGGCATGGTTAAGCCTTTGATGTCGGTAAGGTCTTCGAGAAACTTGATAAATTCAGGACTGCGATATTCGGCTTTGAGTTGGCGGAAGGCTTCATCGTAGGCTTGAAAGTTTGCATCTTCGGCTTTGTTTTCGTTCAGCCCTTTGTAGTGCGTTTTCATTTGCGAAAGCGGAGGGAATCGGTCGCAGAGCACATCGGCAAATTCGGGATTGAGAAAATTATCAATCACCAAGTGCTTGTAGGGCTGTGCCGTTAAGTAATCTTGTTTGAGTTTCGCAAAGGTTTGCGGCTCAAAAATGCGAGGATTGATTAGGGTTTGCGTGGTTGTGCTCATCGTTCTTTACTCCGTTAAATTTTTTTGGCGACGACGAAAATATCGAGCGTCGTGTCTAAATCTGTTGTGCGAAGATAAAAATCGTTTGAAGTAATTGAAGACGAAACGGAAACGGTTTTGCTGAGGTCTTTGCGCATGATGTTGGTGATGACGTTGTAAGGCTTTACCAAGAGCGACGCAGGCAGAATTTTATGCAAACCGAGAATATCCCACTTCAAAATTTTCTGTGCCCATTCAGCATTTTTTCGGTAATACTCTTCGACTTTTTCGTTGCCTGCAAGCCCCATGAGTTCAAACGACTTGAAGACGCTTCCGATTTCAGATTTCATTTCGTCGAAGGTGTATTCATGAACGTGGAACGGATTACGCGCAAGGCTACGCTTAACATTGGGCGTTGAAAGGAGCAAGGTTCCGCCCGTTTTCAAAACGCGGTGCGCCTCTTTGATAAATTCTAAGCGCGTTTCTAAATGCTCGATGAATTGGAAACTGGTAACGACATCGAAACTTTCGCCAGGGAAGTTCAGCGGCGGCACTTTGTTTTGAACGAAGCGCAGGTTTGGAAGGGCTTTGGCGTAGCGGGCGTTGTTGGCGTCGATGGTGGGCTGGCTGTAATCTGCGCCCGTTATATCGGCGGCATATTTGGCCATTTCAGCGGTGCCGTAGCCGTGTCCGCACCCAACATCGAGCACTTTCTTTCCTGTGATGTAAGGAATCGCGAAATGGTCGTAAGCGAATTGGCAACGCTGATAAGTTATATTGTTATAGTCGACATTTGCGGGGCGTTCATAATCCGCAATCGCATCTTTGGCAAGTGGTTCAGTGGTCATTGGTGTATCGGTTTAGAAGTGCGTTTCAAAATATAAGACGCGATGGCTTCATAGAGGTCGCTCGCGATAAAGTCAGGCAAGGTATTTTTTTCTTGGCACTTTTCCGCTTCGCCGTGGCCAGTTTTGACGAGAATCGCTCGCAAGCCCGCACGCAATCCGCATTCAACATCAATTTGCTTATCACCAATAAAAAAGGAGTGTGCTCGGTCAATCATAAAGCCTTGTGTTGCTAAGTCGTAAATCGCTTGCTCAATCATGCCCGTGTCGGGTTTGCGCCAGTGTTTGAGCATGTCGTATTCGGCGTTTGGATACTTCGGATGAGATGGCGCGTAGTAAAGCAAATCGAGCGTTGCATGTTTTGGCGCAAGTAACGATTGCATGTGGGCGTTAATTTCGTCAACGCGTGCCTGAGTTACAATCCCTTTGGCAATCCCACCTTGATTAGAAACCATAATCAACTTGAAACCTGCCTGTTTAGCGAGGGCGAGTGCATCGTCGGCGCGGTCAATGAGGCGCACTTGATCGAGCGAAGTGATGGAATCAGGCGAGTCGTGGATAATCGTGCCGTCGCGGTCGAGAAAGAGCGCAGAGATGGTTTGCATATCAGATTGAGCAACGCAAGGTCGCTACTTGCTTTCAACGAGTTTGCGATAAAGCGCATTGTATTTTTCGGCGGAACTTTTCCACGAACAATCGGTCTGCATCGCGTTTTCAATAAGCTTCTGCCACTCTTTCGGCTTTTTGTAGACGTCTAAGGCTTCTTTGACGCACTTGATCATTTCAGCGACGGTGTATTTTTCAAACATAAACCCGTTTGCGTTGCCTATGCCAGTTTTGCCATTTTTGTAGGGCTTGACCGAATCATACAAGCCGCCAGTGGCGCGCACAATCGGAATCGTGCCGTATTTGAGGCTATACATTTGGTTCATGCCTGACGGCTCAAATTGACTTGGCATGAGGAACATATCCGCACCTGCTTCGATGAGGTGTGCAAGTTCGTCGTTGAAGGAAATGGTCGCGCTGAATTTTTCGGCATATTTGGGCGTGTTGCTCATCTTGCGGAAAAAGTCTTCATACTCGCGCTCGCCCGTGCCAAGCAAAACAAATTGCGCATCGAGAGCCATCAATTTCTCGAACCCTTCTTGAATGAGGTCAATGCCTTTGTGCGAAACAAGGCGCGAGATAATGCCGATAACAGGCACGCCTTCTTTGTAAGGCAATTTGAGTTTTTTCAGAAGGGCTTGTTTGTTTTCAAGTTTGCCCTCAGCGACGCTGGCAAGGTCATAGTTCTTGACAATCAGTTCATCGGCTTCGGGCGACCAAATGTTTTCATCAATGCCATTAACAATGCCTTGCAAATCCTTCTTACGCTTATTGAGCACGCCTTTCAAGCCGCACGAGAGCTCATCGTCGGTTAAAATCTCTTCTGCATATTTTTCCGAAACGGTTGTAATCTTGTCCGAATATGTCAATCCGATTTTCATAAAGTTAAAACTGCCGTAGAACTCTAATCCGTCGGGCGTAAATTCCTGCTCGGGAAGATTTGATTTTTGAAGAGCGGATTTGTCGAACGCACCTTGATAGGCTAAGTTGTGAATCGTGAAAACTGTCTTCACATTTTTGAAGAACGAATCGTTGTGATAAACGAGCTTCAAATAGGCGGGAATAAGAGCCGTTTGCCAATCGTTGCAGTGAATCACATCGGGCTTCCATCCAAGGGCTTTGAGCGTCTCGAGCACGGCGCGATTGAAGAAAATGAACCGCTCGTCGTTGTCAGGGTAATCCTTCTTCGTGTTCGGATTTACATAAAGCCCATCGCGCTTGAAAAAGCCTTCGTGATAAAGAAAGTAAGTTTGAATTTTGCTACTCGGGAGCGCGGTAACCTTGACATTGAGAAGTTCGGTGCGATTGCCAATCGGGACGGGAATATCTTTGAGGCGCAGGACATCGTGCAGGCGGAACTTGCGGTCGTTGATAATGCCATATTTCGGCATCATAATTCGCGATTCATTTCCGCAATCTTCCACCGCTTGTGGAAGCGAGCCCATCACATCGGCGAGACCGCCTGTTTTCGCAAAAGGAACAACTTCACCAGAAACAAATAAAATTTTGAGCTTTTTCGCCATTGAAAAGCGGAATTGAAAGATTTAATGTTAAAAACGAAAGATTAGCCTCTAATTTACGCAAAGAACGCGAGATAAGCAATGTAAAATTCTGCGACGTTCAAACATAAAAGGCTCACTTTTGCATTTCCCTGTGCTGTGTGCTACATTCACTTCTGTTTTTACATTCAACTTTTTTCTAACAACTAATCAACAACACAAATGAGAAAGACACGATTGCTCTTGCTCACGCTCCTTTGCCTGACGAGCCTGAGC
>CALKXI010000044.1 GCA_938003965.1 uncultured Chlorobiales bacterium | reverse complement strand
CCGCTGAAAAGCAAGAAGTTCACTTAACCCTAAATTGCACGTGCCAACCGACGATTTTTTTTACTACAAAAAAGACCAACTTTACTGCGAAGGTATCAAGGTGAAAGACCTTGCCGAAGAATTTGGAACGCCGCTTTATGTAACCAGCAAAAACGCCATCATCGCGCAGTATCGCCGATTTGAAAAAGCCTTTAAGCCGCTCAATCATCTCACCTGTTATTCGGTCAAAGCCAATTACAACCTCTCGGTGCTTCGCACGCTGGTTCAAGAGGGAAGTGGATTCGATGTGAACTCAGGCGGCGAACTGTTTCGTGCGTTGAAGGCGGGCGCGAAGCCAAAGAAAATTATCTTCGCGGGCGTCGGCAAAACGAAAGCCGAAATTGAATTTGCGATTAAATCCAAAGTCCTGTTTCAGAAAGTTGAATCGCTTTCGGAACTGCGCGTCATTGATGAGGTCGCCAAGAATCTCAAAACCACTGCGCCGATTGCGCTTCGCATCAATCCGAATGTTGCCGCCGAAACGCACCCCTACATCACCACAGGCAACGACGAAAAAAAGTTCGGCATTGATGAAATGCTCGCCGAAGATGCGTTTTCGGAACTCGCCAAGCATAAGCACCTGAAATTCGTCGGGCTTGAAATGCACATCGGCTCGCAGATTTTCGATACGCAATCATACCTTGAAGCACTTTTCAAACTTTTGGGCGTGAAAGCCATTGCCGAATCGAAAGGTTTCACTGTGAAGTATCTCGATATTGGAGGCGGGTTTCCAATCACCTATCGCACAACGCAACCCGCACCCGATATTGAAGTTTTTTCAGAGAAACTCATTCCGCTGTTGAAGAATCAATCGGCGCAAATTCTCTTTGAGCCCGGTCGGTTCATCGTCGGAAATGCGTCGGTGATTTTGACCGAAGTGCTTTATCGCAAGCAGAATCATCGTGGAAAAAATTTCGTGATTGTCGACGCCGCCATGACGGAACTCATGCGTCCGATGCTCTACGAAGCCTATCACGATATTTTGCCGATTGAGCGAAAGGAGCGCGAGATTATCATTACGGATATTGTCGGCGGTGTGTGTGAAACTGGCGATTTCTTCGCGCTCGACCGAGAAATTCCTGAGGTCAAGGAAGGGGAGCATGTGGCGATTTTTTCAGCAGGGGCTTACGGTGCGGTGATGTCGAGCAACTACAACGCACGGCTCAAACCTGCCGAAGTCATGGTCGATGGAAAGAAAGTCAAACTGATTCGCAAACGCGAGACCTACAAGCAACTGATTCAGAACGAAGTATTGTAAAAGCGTTAAGCTCAAAATTCAGATTTCAAGACGCTTTAAGCGGAAAGCAAAGTTGAAACTCGCTTCCGTTTCCAACAAGACTTTTTACAAGCACATCGCCGTGATGCGCGTTCATGGTGTTTTTGACGAGCGCGAGTCCTAAGCCTGCGCCGCCAATGCGCTTGGCGCGTTCGTCAGACGAGCGAAAAAAAGGCTCAAACAGTCGCGCTTGGTCGGCTTCTGAAATGCCAATGCCAAAATCTTTCACAGAAAGAACGGCGTGCGTTTGTGTTGTGAAGGTTGCAAGTTCAATCACTTTTGATTCTCCCGAATACTTGATGGCGTTTGAAAGCAAGTTTTCAATCGCTTGCAAAAGCGAGGGCTTATCGCCTTCAATGAGCAATGGCTCGGTGTCAAAGCGCGTCTTGACCTTGAACCCACCCAATTCGAGTTGATAGGCAATCGACTTCAAGGCTTCATCGGCAAGGGCGGAAAGGTTGAGCGTTTCGAAGTGATAAGTTTCTATACCTTTTTCAGATTTAGCGAAGCGCAAGATGTTCGCGACCATTTTTGAAAGTCGTTCGCTTTCGCCTTCAATCATCGCGAGGTATTTCTTGGCGGTTTCGTCATCGGTCTTGGCAGAAAGCATTTCAGCAAAGAGTTTAATGGAGGTGAGCGGCGTGCGAAGGTCGTGCGAGACGCTGGAAACGAAGTAGGATTTCATATCTGAGATTTCGCGTAGCCGTCGGGCTTCTTCGCTCTTGAGCGCAAGGTCGCGTTGTAGACGAATGCGCGAGAGAATCGTAGCGGTTTGTGTGGCGACGCTTCGAAGCAAACGAACTTCTTCGGCGTTGAACGCAAGTTGCGAATTTTTTTCGCCGAGCAACATATAGCCAACGACGCGACGCTCCGACGCTATCGGGATAGCAAGCGCAAGTTTCCAACGCTCAAAACGTGATTCATCAGCAGGGCAGTAGTCGACGCCGTCCTCGACTTGCTCTTTGCGAGCAATAATCTGTGGCTCTGAATTTGGCGATGAGAACGCAAGGCTTCGCGGTGCGCGAATAACAAAGTTTCTTTCAGCATAAAGTTTGAGCCGATTTTCTTCGCGCGTGAAAAAGGTAATGGCAACTGACGAGACATCTAGAAGTGCATAAAGCCGATGTGCGAGTTTTTCGGCGAGGTCTTCTTCGCTTGTGGCGGTTTGGATTTCAGCGTTCAGTTGAACTTCGGCGCGTTGAGCGTTGAATTGCGTTTTGAAAATGTATGTGTTGGCGAAGGCTTGAACGCGAACTTTCATCGGTTCATAGCAGATGAGAACGAATATCGTAGCCAGTGCGGCAATTAAATATGGCGAGTAAGATTCGGTCGTGGCAAAAAGTTGCGAGAGCAAAAAGAGACACGCGGCGTAAATCCCTCCCAACAAACAGAGCGTTGCAAGAAGTGTAAAACTTTGGCTGAACAGCACATCGGCATCGAGCAAGCGATAACGAGTAATGGCGATTGCAAGCATCAGCGGCGCAGGAAGCGCGAGTGCGGCGGCAAGTTCATCAGCAATCAGCGCGACACCAAACAGCGCGAGCGGAAAAAGCGAAAGCGTGACGAGAGGCAGTGTGCCAATGCTTGTTCCGACCAGCGTCCAACGCAGTCGACGTAAGTCGCCTTCGGCTTGCAGGCGCGTATAGGCGCGAGAAAAATTGAACAACGCGCCAAGCATCACGAGCGCGAAAAACACACGACACCCATTCAACGCCGCATAATAGTTTTGAAAAGCCGAATACGATTTCTCCAAAACCGCATGCTGAAATTCAAGCAGTGTGTAAAGCCAAAGCACAGCGGCGCAAAAGATAAGCGCGTAAAAAAGAGCGACATCACTTAATCGATGAGGCGTCGGTTTCGGAAAGTGAACACTCCAACGAAAAAAACAAACTGGCGCAATAGCATAAGAAAAAAGAAATGTGGCATGCAGGGCGTTTGCAAGAGAGAGAGGTTGCGCCTCAAAGCGTGTTTGCGCCGTTGCAATCATCACGCTAAAAAGCAGGGCGGCAAGCGTAAAGGCGAGAGTTTTATCGTCAGAGGGCGACTTTCGCTCGACAAAGAATGCGGCGAAAAGAAACACTGAACACAAAACACCAACACCAAGCAAGTAAAGTCCACCGAAGCGTTTGACCGTTGGCACCGAGAGCGAAAGCGTGAGCGTATCGCGAACGACCGTTGGAATTACTTCCTGCAAATCGCCGTCGAAGGTTACACGGTAAACCTTCCGCTCGCGAATCCGCTCCACTGTTAAAGGTTCAATTCGGTTGGTGTCAATCAGACGAAAGAGAAAGAGGCGATGCTGTTCCGACTCGATGGGAATGTTCCAAATGGAAAGCAGGGCGTCGCCTTTTTCAAACCATTTCACCTCTAAGTTTAAGCGAGACGCGGTAGAAACGATGCCCAAGACACAAACGACGCACGCGGTCAAAAATGCAAACAGCATCAATGGCTTGCGCAGTCGGGAGCGGTTCATCGGTCAAAGAGTTTTCGCATCTCGTTCTTTTCTTTTTCCATCTCTTCTTTGATTTTGTCAATCTCTTGTTTGACATCATCGGCTTCTTTTTGCTGGTCTTGCTTCAACTGCTCGAGGTTTTGTTTAAGGCTATCGGCATCGCGTTTGAGTTGGGTTTCAGTTTCGCGGCGCATTTGCTCGACTTCTTCTTTAATTTTGCGGAGTTCTTCTTCGACGGCGCGGCGCATCTCGTTGACTTCGTTTTGAATCGCACGGCGTTCTTCTTCAAGAATTTGTCGGAGTGAAAGTTTCCCTGAACGATTGAGAACAGCAACTTCGCCAATGCCGACGGACTTCTTTTCGCCGCGTTCTGTTTCAAACTCCGCGACTTCTTCTTTGGTGTCGCTATTTTCAACAACAAAGTTTGTGGCTTTGCCGTCGGTCGTAAATGAGCCAGTTGTGCCTTTAATTGCCGCCACGGCGGTCGGCGATTTGAATCGGAACGGCTCATTGGGATTGGCTTTCACATCATAAGTGAGCGCGCCTTTAAGCACATTCACTTCACGCACATTTTTTTCGGTTGGAACGATGAAATAAACTTCGGTGCGCTCGCCAATGCGCAGAATGCTTCCATCTTCAAAACGCACAACTGACATGGCTTTTCGAGCCGTTCGCAATTTATCGCCCAAGCGAAGCGTATCGGCGCGATTTGCCACCGTCCATTGATTTGGCGTGAGCGTGCGCTCGACTGTGCCTTTGGCTTGAATGACAAGCACGGTTTGTGCCATGTTCATCACAGGAAAGAATGCAAGCAGGAGTGTAAAGCAATAGGTTATCGGCATGTTTTTTTTGATGACGATGAATTAAAAATGTGTTTTGAAAATTTACGATTTTTGCACGTTGAACGCTGTATATTTAGGCACTTCTCAAAAAAAATTAAATCTACCCTAACAGTGGCTCAGGATTCGGAAACCATTTTGAATGCCGATTCATCATTGTCTATTCAACGGCTTATGAAACTGACGCTCCAAAAAAAATACAGCATCTCGTTTGCGATTATCTTTCTTGCCATTTTGCTCTACATTCTCTTCAACATCTTCAAATCCGAAGAGCAAGATTTAATTGACCTTTCTGATAAAAACTTCAAAACGCTTTTCAAGGTCGTCAATACGGTCGGCGAAGAATCCATGTCGGTCGGCGAAAACGGCAGACTTGCGCTACAAGAAACCATCAAGCAAATTTTTGATGCCGAAGTCGATGGTTTGGAAGTCATTATGTTTGTCGATGCAAAGCGTCGCTACTACGCTTACTGCGACAAGAATGGACAAGATTTGAGCGGGAAAGAAGTTGAAACGGAACTGTGGGAAAGCCTCTCACAATGTGGTGACTCGAGCTATGTTGAAAACAACAAAGTTTATTTGACCGATAAAATCGAATACAAGACGGCAAACAAAACGATTTTTCTCGGATACAGCCGATTGGTGTTTTCGCTCGACCACATCAATGTGCTCATCGCACGCAAGCAAGGGCAAACGCTTCTTATTGGCTTAATTGGCTTTGCGATTTCTCTATTAGCGATTAGTCTTTTGACAGCGGTTTTGATTCAGCGCATTAAAATTCTCAACAAAGCCACAAAAGAAGTTGCCGTTGGTAGGTTCAATCAACTGCCCGTCAAAGGTCGTGATGAACTGGCTGAACTCACACAGTCTTTCAACGACATGACGGTTGCCGTTAAAGAGCGACTTCTGATGTCGCGATATATGTCAGGTTCAGCCATTGAGCAAATTCGGCAAACACACATCAACGAGTTAACGCTCGGCGGCACGCGCCAAGAAGTATGCCTGTTTTTTTCGGACATTCGAGGCTTTACAAGTTTTTCCGAGCAAAATTCTCCTGACGATGTGGTGCGATACCTCAATCAACTTTTGAACCTGCAAGTCGAAATCATTAAGAAGCATCAAGGCGATATTGATAAGTTTGTTGGCGACGAAGTGATGGCAATTTTTCGTGGCGAATCTAAAGAGCGACGCGCCATTCAAGCCGCTATCGATATTCAACAAGCCATGCAAACCCTTGCCGAACGTGAAAGCGTGTTTGAAGTCTTACAAATCGGAATCGGTATCAACACAGGCGTTGTGGTTGTGGGAAATATCGGCAGCTACGACCGAATGGATTACACGGCGATTGGCGATGCGGTCAATACCGCTGCGCGTCTTTGTAGCAACGCCAAAGCACAAGAAATTTTAATTTCCGACATCGTCAAAGAAAAGGTTTCAGAAGAGAACTTCAATTTCAGTGAGCCCTTTACCTTGCCGCTCAAAGGCAAACAGACGTCGCTGAACCTTTATCGTGTGCTGTATCAAACCGAAGCCATCAAAGCGTTATGAGAACACTGCTTATTGCACTGATTGCGCTTACGGCGGTTGGATGTGCTTCAACGAAGCCGACCACAGTTGAAAAAACATCTCCCGAACTTGATTTGCGCTGGGCAAAGCGTTTTTCCATAGAAGAGAAAATCCAACTCCTTCACCAACGCGCGCTTCAACAGTTCCAAGAAGCCAAGCAACTCACCAGCCGCGAGCATCTTCAAAAAGCCAAAGACGATTTCCAATTCCTCGCAAAAGAATTTGGCGACACGCTCGCAACCCAACGCCTCAAAGAACTTGAACAATACGAGCAAAATGTGATTACTTACTACATTACCGCCGCACAAGAAGCCGCCGCCAAAAATCAACTTGCTGATGCCGCAGGCTACTACAAACTCTTGCTCCGCTTCGATTCCTCTCAAACTGTCGCCAAAGAATTTATCGAGCAAAATCATGCAGAAATAGAAAGGCAGCTTCAGGACATTCGCGCAACAGGCGACACCTACCTCAAAAAGAAACAATATGTCAAAGCCAAAAAAGTTTATGAGCGATTGAAACTGATTGCGTATAGCCCTGAAATCGACAGCACTCTTGCGCAAATCAACGCGCTCAAAGCCCAACAAGACGCACGACGACAACAAGCACTCAAAAAGTCTCTGCAAAGAAAAGATAATTCCGATGTGCCAGCCGAAATCGACCGCGAAAAAGTTTATAGCGATGCCAAACTCGCCTTCGAGAGAAAGGATTATCTTAAAGCCTATTCGCTCTTCAGCATCTTAGAGCCGAGCTACAAAGACACTGCGCTCTATCTCGAGCGCGCCGCCGATAAAATCGAAGCTCTGGGACTCAACGAAGAGCCAAACTAACGCCTTTCAAAAAACGCTAATGACGCTTAAACTCGTGAGCGTTAAATCAAGAGTTCAAAATATCATCTATGAAACGGCTCACGCTCATGTTTCTCTTGCCGCTCATGACTGAATCTTCAACTGCTCAATCCTTCGACCACAGCCTTTACACTGCCGTGCTCAAGCGGCACGTCAAAGGCGATAAAGTCGACTATAAATCCCTCAAATCCGACAAAGATTTTCAAACCTATTTAGACCTGCTCTCCAAAGCCAATCCTGACGCCTTGCCGACGCGCGAAGAAAAAATTGCGTTTTGGATAAATGCCTACAACGCCTTTACGCTCAAACTCATCATTGATAACTATCCAGTCAAAAGCATTACGGACCTAAGCGCATTGGGGAAACTCACGGCGTTTATTGGCGATAGCCCGTGGAAGCGCGAGTTCTTTTCAATCAACGGAAAGAAAATGTCGCTCGATAAAATTGAGCATGAAATTTTGCGCGAAACCTTCAAAGAAGAGCGGATTCACTTTGCTGTCAACTGTGCCTCTTCATCTTGCCCTGTCTTGCGTCCCGAAGCCTACACGGCTGAAACGCTCAATCGCCAACTCGATGAACAAACGAAGCAGTTTCTCAAAGACACACTGCGCAACCGCATTGATTTGAAATCCAAAACGATTTACATCTCCAAAATTTTTGATTGGTATCAAGGTGATTTCACAAAGTCCGCAGGCTCACTCGAAGCGTTTCTTGCAAATTACATTGATAACGAAGACATCAAGCGCATGCTCTTGAACAAGGAATTCAAAATCGAGTATATGGATTATGACTGGCGATTGAACGAAGCCAAATAAGGCGCAACTCACGACAAACTTTTTCTAACTCATGACGATTCCTGAAATTCTTTCCACCTTCAAAACGATTGCGGTTGTCGGACTTTCGGACAAGCCTGAAAAGCCAAGCCACAGCGTTTCAAAGTATATGCTTGAAGCCGGCTACACGATTATCCCCGTCAATCCGATGCACGAGCAGGTCTTCGGGTTGAAGTGCTATCCGAGCCTTACGAGTTTGCCCGATGAAGTGAAAGCGTCAGTTGAAATCGTCAATGTGTTTCGCAAGCCGAGCGATGTGCCGCCGATTGTTGATGAAGCGATTCAGATAGGCGCGAAAGCGATATGGCTACAACTTGGAATTACGCATGAGGCGTCGGCAGAAAAAGCCCGTTTGAGCGGACTCGAAGTGGTTCAGAATCGATGCATTTTGGTCGAGCATCAGCGATACTTTTCATAACCTTTCCCCAATCGGCATGCGCGTTGCTTGGATTTTTACTTTCGCCATTTTCACCGTTCCCTTTGTACTTCTTGCACAGCCCAAAGAAAGCAACATCGGCAGAATGTTCGCCAAAGAAGAAACCCTTGACGCATGCGGCACGGTTGTCGATACGATTTTCATCGCAGGCAACGAACACACGAAGCGGTTTGTAATTCGTCAAGAGTTTCCATTTGAAGAAGGCGATACGCTCACGATGCAATCGCTGACGATTGCGCAACAATTAACCTACAATCTTCAGCTCTTCAACTTGGTGAATGTATCGGCGAAGCGATTTATGCCGTTTTCACCTGTGCAGATTGCTTCGTCGGATACAATTTTGATGCAAGTCCATGAACTCGGACAAAGCAAAGCCGATGAATTAGGGCGTCCATACACGCTCGTCTTTGTTGAGGTTTATGAACGATGGTTTATTTTTCCACAACCGATTTTTGATTTGCGCGGCATTAGTTTAACGCAGTGGTTCAAAAAGCCAACGATGTCGAATGTCAATGCGGGGATTGCCGTTTTCCACACAAACTTGACGGGCTACAAGGACCGACTGACGATGAGTTTCGGCGTTGGCTTCGATCCGTTTTTTCGTCTCTCGTATTTCACGCCGTATTTGTGGAGCGAAACGCGCATTGGGCTGGGCACATCGCTGATTTGGCGCGACCTCAACAACCTTGCGCTCGATACGCGCACAGGTCAGGTGGCTCGGTTCATTCAGCGCACATTCAGCGCATCGGTTTCAATTAGCGATAGACTTTCTACATTTGATTTTATCGGCGCAAGTGTCGGCTACACCACGCTTCGCGTCAATGAAGAGAGCAAACAGGCTCAGCCCTCTGCAACCGTCTCGCCTGACGGCGTCGATATGTTTCCAACAATTTCTTTCACTTACACGCATAGCCGATTGGATTTTAATCAATGCCCGACCGATGGACTTTATTTTTCAACGCGCCTTACAAAAGTCGGATTACCTAACTCACAAAACAAAATTGACATTACTCGCGCGCGCTTGGACTTTCGCATCTATCGAAAAATTCTCGGCAACCTCTCGCTCGGCTTCTACAATTTGAGCATTCTTTCGCTCAACCAACCTGTGCCAAATCATCAACGGCTCTTCTTCGGATACGACATTCTCTTGCGCGGCTACACCGATAGAATTTTAGAAGGCGATAACCTCCAACTCAACACTGTTGAACTCCGCTATCCGATTGTGCCGCTTCAAGCCGTAAAATTTGACTTTATTCCGTTCGAGCGATTTCAGATTTTTCAGTATGGCATGTTTCTGACCGCATTTCTCGATGCGGGAAATGTGTGGTATAACTCGCGCTCTGTCGGCTTTGGACTTCGCCAAGTGCAATACGATTTCAGCAAGAACAAATATGGCTACGGCTTCGGCGTCGTCATGGTCGGCGGATACGAAGCCACAGCACGACTCGACTTCGCCTTCAACCAACAAGGGCGATTTCAAATCGTGATTGAAAACGAAATTTCCTTTTAATTTCTGCAATGAAAATCTCGATTGTGATTCCAACGCTCAATGAAGCCTCGCATATTCAGCGCACCCTTCACTCGATTGCGTCACAAGCACTTTCAGAAAACTTGAAGGTCGAACTCTTAATCGCGGACGGCGGCTCAACCGATGGCACGCCTGAACGCATCATGGAATTCTTTGAGACCAACGACACGCTTCCGATTAGAATGTTTCTCTCCGAAAAAGGGCGCGCCAAGCAGATGAACTGCGGCGCACATTTCGCCAGCGGTGATGTGCTTCTTTTCCTTCACGCCGACACGCAACTTGGCGAAAATGCTCTCTTGGAACTTGCGCGCGCGTTAGAAAATCCAAAGGTCGAGTTTGGCTACTTCGCCATGCGATTCGATTCCGACAATCCTATCGCGCAGTATTACGCATCATTCACAAACATCAACTCGCTTCTAACGCACTATGGTGATTCGGGCATTTTCGCTCGTCGCAATTTTTTTGAACGCATCGGAAAATTTCCTGAACAAGAATTGCTCGAAGACGTCGAGTTTCTTCAACGCGCGGCACGCCTTGCTGAACCTTTCCTTATTGAGCGCGCAACAGTCACCACATCAGCACGACGGTTTGAAAAAAATGGATACCTCTTTCAAATGCTTTCCAACATTATCATTGTTGGGCTCTACAAACTCGGCGCGTCGCCTAATTGGCTGAAACAATTTTATCAAGGCAAGTAGGGAGAGATTGCATGTGAGAATTATTGCAGGAAAGTTTCGCAGTCGTCGCTTGAAGACGATAGATTCAACCCTTGTGCGACCAACAACCGACCGCGTGCGTCAAGCCGTTTTCGACACGCTTGCGGCGAGAATAAACTTTGAAGGCATAACCGTATTGGATTGCTTTGCGGGAAGCGGACTTCTGGGGTTTGAAGCCGTAAGCAGAGGCGCAGTGCGCGTTTCATTTGTTGAGCAAAACCCGAAAGTGGCGGCGCACATTTCAGAGTCCATTCGGCTCTTGCAACTTCAAGCACAAGCCACTTTGCATTTGACCGATGCGATGCGCTTTATCGCCGAAGCCACAGAGCCGTATCACTTAATTTTTGCAGACCCGCCTTATGCTTTTCATCACTACGATAAATTCTTGCGCAAACTCTTCGAGCGCAATCTCCTTTTGCCAAATGGCTATTTAGTGCTCGAGCACAGCGAGAAGATGTCTTTCGAGGCGCACGAGCGATTTGCGTTTCAAAAGAACTTCGGCACAACGATAGTCAGCTTTTTTGTGAACGAATCGCTACAAGCGAATGAGGGGTGAGAAATCACAATCGTAGTTTAACTGACACGCTTGACATCTTGAATATCTAATCCGAGCCGCTTGGCAATTTCTTCATCACCCAGCCCGAGTTCACGGAGGATTGATACGCTCTTTAATAAGCCTTCCTTGATGCCTTTTTCTATGCCTTTTTCTATGCCTTTCTCTATACCCTCTTTAATTCCTTCCTTGATTCCCATTTCGCGACCCTCTTCAAGACCTTCTTTGATGCCGCGCTTGAACCCAGCTAATTCGCCTTCACGAAAAATTTCTTGATAGGCGCGGGTTTTCTTCAGTTCTTCTTCAAACTCTTCGCGAATGCTCAACATGCTCAATATCTCCTTTGTGGTTAGGTTTCCAAATTTGTAAAAGATGATTTTTTCAATAAAGTTCAGATACGGCGTTTGCTTTGCGGCGAATTGCCTTGCGACTTCGATTGTGCGTTTTTTCGGCTCAATAATCAGTTTGAATATCCCAACGATGTCTTCGAGCGTTTCAATGCTCGGCAGTTCATCCAAATATATGCGCTGAACTAAAACCGTGTCAAGAATCTCACGGTATCCTTCAAGATTTTTCTGCTCAATGCTTCGGCTCGGATAGATAATCACAACACGCCATTTTCTTACGGAAAACTGTTTGAGATACAAAAAGACCTGAGCGAACAAGCGTGCATAAAAATTTTCGTCGCGCTGAAATTGCACTTCTACGAAATAAGTATAATCATCGATTTGCGGAATAAAAACGCCATCAAGTCGAAACGAAGTCTCTTTGAGCTCGACCGACTTAAAGTCATAGAACTCTGCGTCCGATTTGTCTCTGCCGATAAGCGCAAAGAACCCTTGTGGCACTTCTTGAAACCAAAGGTAGGCAAGTTTATCCGTTCTCATGATGACATGAGGGATGTGTTATTCGGAAATGACGGCAGGCTCTTGCACAGGCGCAGGCATGCGCAACACAGATTGCTTGATTCGATGCACAGCGTTTTGCCCCGATAAACACACGCCTGCAATTCCTTGTCCTGGATAGACCGTATCGCCAACTAAGTAAAGCCCTTTGAAAGGCGTTTGTGCACTGACGAGTTCCCACACTTTTCTCGACATGGTGTTCGGAATGCCTCCAACTCTGCCGAAACGGCGATAGGTCCAATCCTGCCACGATTTCGGCGTGGAGACATTTTTGAAAATGATATGCTCTTTTTTGAATCCGTCCAACTTTTGTTCTAACGCATTGAGAATGAACTCGGCGACTTGTGCTTTTTCAGCGTCGTAGTTTGGGTTTGGCTCTACCCATCGCTCGACGGTTGTATGTGTTGAAATGGCAAGAAGTCGTGTGCCTTTGGGCTGTCGCTCGAAGTCATCGGGCATAGAGAGCGAGACGAAAAACGAATCGGAATCGCACAATGGGATTTTTTCGTCGAGAATGAATTGATGATGCAATGTAAGGTCATCGGGAAGTGTGTTCTTCACGGCGAGGCTCATTGTAAATGCGCCCCAACCGAATTTGAACTTGCGCGAAAGATGCTGAAAATACTGACTGATTCGCCCTTTGGTGAGATAAGCCATGTTCCAAATGGTCGCATTGCTGACGATGTTCTGCGCATTGAAAACTTGCCCTGTTTCGGTGGTGACTTTGAATCCGCCGTTGCCTGTTCGTTCGATAAGTTTAACGGGTTCGCGATAGAGAATTTCGCCGCCGAGCGACTTGTATTTTTCCACGAGCGTTTCGGCAAGTTTAATCATGCCGCCGTAGGCGTAGTAGTTTGAACTATTCGTGTAAGAAAGGCACGGCGCGGCATAAAGAAACGCCACATCTTTGACGGTGGCTTGCGCGGTAATCATCAGTTGCTCGTTGCAGAAGCGAATGAAGTCGTTGCTGGCGTGCAAGCCGTAGCGTTGAATGATGTCGTAAGTGGAGCGAAAGAGAAACAGCAACTTTGGGAAATCAGCAAGGCGATTTTGTTCCCAAAGCGAAAAGAGGTCGCGAAGCGATTTCGGCGGAAAGGTGCGATTGCGTTCGGAGACTTTCCACACAAAGTCGGAGAGATGAAACACAAGCCGCCAGAATTGACGCACGTTTTTGAACGGAACGCTTGTGCCTTCAAAAAATTGTTTGTAGCACTCTGTAATCCATTGTTCTTTATCCTTGAAGCGCGTCAGTCGCTTTTCGCCGATGTGAACAGTCATAGAAGGATTGAGCTCGACAACAGGGAACTGAATATCCAATTCGCGTGCAAGGTTGTAAAGTGGCTGATGTTCATCGAGACCGACAATCGTGGTTGCGCCTGACTCAAAGACGAACTTCTGACCGTTGCGTTTAACGACATAAGACGACGCACATCCGCCCGGCACATAACTGGCTTCAAGCGTCAAGACGCGAAAACCCTCCTTTGCAAGAAGTGATGCGGCAGAGAGCCCGCCAATGCCTGAACCAATCACGATGAAATCAAATGCCATATTGTAGCCTCTGTGAAAGTTTAACGGATTCTATTCAAACCGTTGGATGTGCTTGGTCGTTCAAACAAAGTGCCCTGCGTTCGAGGGAAAATGTGTTGGGGCTGTGTCAGCGTCCGAAGTATGTCCATAGAAGCACAACGAAGAAGAGGCTAAACGACGTGGCAAAAAGCCCATACCAGCGTTTATAGTCGCTTGGTGAACACGGGTAGAGCAGAGGCTTGATGCGTGTGGCGATGTAAAACATGGTTGCGCCAAACTGCACGAAGTAGAGCGCGAGTTTGACCGCCGTCCAAATTGTCCAGCCGACGTAGAAGTGCGCGAGTGTTACGCCTGTCAAAAGCACGCCGAAAAATGCGACATCGACGAGTTTAACCTCATAGCGAATGTAGGTGTTCAAGAGTTCGGAATCTTGTATGGCACGGTCGGGATTGGTCAGGCGCGGCTCGAGCGTGCGAATCACCAGCATCGAGGCAGCAACCGCCCCCATCCACAAGGCGAAACAACTCACATGCAAAAAAACGAGAAGCGAATACATACTCGATAGGTTGGATGTAATGAAAAAGACTTAGCGTATTTTGTAATTTACTTCACTGCCTACAGTTCTGAATTGCGTTCATGACTACCATGAAAATTTCGCTGCGCACAATTTTCTTTGTGCCTATTTTCGTGCTTATCACCATCATCATGTCGCTGGTGGCATTAGTGGTAACGGTTTTTGATAACACAGGTAACACATTTCGTAAACTCGGCGGGATATGGGGTTGGATAGGGCTGTGGCTTTCAGGCGTCAAACTGCGCATCATTGGTGAAGAACATTACGACCCCAACGCGTCGTATGTGATTGTGAGCAATCACGCAAGCATGTATGATATTCTTGCTGTGTTGGCAGGCATTAAAAGCAATTTGCGGATTATGGCAAAAATTGAACTCTCCAAAGTGCCACTATGGGGCTGGGCAGTGCGGCGTGGCGATTTTATTTTCATTCGTCGTGGCGGCAACCGCGAAGCCTTGCAAAGTCTGCTCGAAGCCAAACAGAAATTGGACGAAGGAAAATCTGCCTACATTTTCGCCGACGGCACGCGCTCGCCTGATGGTTCAATTCAACCCTTCAAACGCGGCGCATTCACGATTGCAGTGAAGGCTAAAAAGCCGATTCTGCCCGTTACCATTCTCGGTAGTTACAACATCATGCCGCGCGACACTCTGAAAATCAACGGCGGCACGATTACGCTCGTCATTGATAAGCCCATTTCGCCCGACGGAAAAACCGACGAGCAACTGTTAGCCGAAACGCATCAAGTTATCTTGAACAACTACAATCGCTATCATGCACAAACCCATTGAACTATGCCGCTCTCCATTGGAATCGATTTAATTGAAATTGTCCGCATTAAAGAATCGTGCGAGCGATACGGCGAACATTTTTTTCGACGTATTCTCACCGACGCAGAGGTGCGCTATTGTTTCCAAAAAAACAATCCATATGAGAGCATTGCGGTGCGATTTGCGGCGAAGGAAGCCTTTGCGAAAGCCGTTGGGACGGGGATTTCTGCCAAAGTGCATTGGCACGATGTGGAAGTAGAGCGCGAATCGAGCGGCAAGCCGTTCTTAAAACTCAATCGTGAAATTGAAGGTATTAAGCCTGAACAAATCGCGCTCTCGCTTTCGCACACGCACGAATATGCGGTGGCAATGGTGGTGATTGCGCCTATTTCAAACCTATCAAACCTATCAAACCTATAAGGTCTTCAAAGACCTTATAGGTTTTATCAATCTGAAATCACGATGAAAGCACTGCGTTTATCGCTTGCGCGCCTTGGTGAAGAAATCGAAGCGTTCTGCGCCGACTATCTCAAAGAAAGAGGCGACGAAACCAAAGGCACCTACCAACGCGCCTTGCGCACCTTTGAGCAGTATTATGCGCGAGCAAGAGACTGGTTTCAATTCCGCACCGAGGATATTGAGCAATACAAGAAGTATTTGATGGAAGAAAAAAAACTCTCCCAAGTCTCGGTTTCAACTTATCTGACCGCGCTCCGACGCTTGCTTGATTACTTTGTGGCGCAAGGCTTGTTAAGCGAAAATCCTGCAAAGAAAGTGAAAGGCAATCGCCGTCCGACGAGCCACACGGTTGGCGCGCTCACCGAAGCCGAAGTGCAAAAATTGCTCTCGATTATTCCAACAGAGAAACCGCAAGACCATCGCGATTATCTCATCATTCGCCTCATGCTCGACTCTGCCGTGCGCGCTCACGAAATTGTCAAAGCCAATGTTGAAGATTTGAAAAAGTTCTCGACGCACTACGTGCTGTTCGTGCAAGCCAAAGGCAAGAAGGCGAAAGATGAGACCGTAGAAGTGCCGTTTGAGTTAGGACGAGAAATCGAAGCGTATGTAGAGCGACGCAAAATCGTGATACCCACATCGCCACTCTTTTTGACCAACAGTCGCCGCGTGCAAAACACGCGCCTCACGACGCGCGCACTCCATTACCGCATTGAGCATTGGCTTAAATCGGCGGGGATTCATCGTGATAACATTTCGCCCCACAGCCTTCAACATACGGCGGCAAAACTTTGGATTGAGCGCGATGGGCTTTCAATCGAAGAGGTTAAACGTAAAATGCGACACGGCTTAATTTCAACCACCAAAATCTACACCAGCGAAACTGTATCGCCCCATAACCCTATCATTTCTTGATGCAGGCGAGAAGAGAAAAATCGTGCTCATCATCTTTGAGGAGGCACAGCGCTTTGCGAAAAAACGAAATTCTTAAGGCCACGATACTTTAAGCCCTTCTCGACACGGCGACGACATTCTTCAACTGCACTGGCGATGATAGATTTCAGGTTTGGCACATCGTAAGGCTTGGAAACAAAGCGATAAAGCAATCCTTGATTAACAAGTGAGATGATGATTTCCGCATCGGCGTAAGAGGACATTAAAATTTTCGGCACAAGCGGTTCAATCGCTTCGGCTTGTATAAGAAACTCGGAGCCGCTTTGTCCAGGCATTCTCAAATCCGCCACGATGCAGGCAAAAAAAGATGTTCCTTCCAAAAGCTCCATTGCCGATTCAGCGGAAAGGCAGGTAAAGACATCATATTCGCGTTTGAAGGTTTCGGAGAGCAGATAGAGCACGTCAGAGTCATCATCGACAAAAAGCACACGCGGGTTTCCGCTTTTGCCGCAGAAGCGTTTTTCAAAACTTTCCAAATCATCAGAAGCGATTAAATCAAGGTCATTGGCTTCATTGAGCCGAGCGAAAAATTCTTCCTCGAAACTTGCGTAGCGTTCGAGTTCGCCAAGAATGTCGTCGGTGAAGTAGGAGTGAAATTCCGCTTGTAAGTCAGTGATGGGTTCTATGATTGGAATGTCTTCTTCAGGGGCAGAGTGAACGGACATGGTATCGAGTTTTTTTTCAAGATCGTCTAAGAAGTCAGGTTTAAGAAGGGGCGTGGCGTCGGCAGGCGTCGTATCGGTTGGCGGTGCGTTATCGGTGCGTGGTGCATCAGTTTGCAAATTGGTTGGATTAGCGTCGGGCGTAAGTGGTTCGGGCAGAGGGAAATTGCTGAGTTTAAGGGCGCTGACAAGTGGTGCTGATTTATCTGAAATCAAAGTCGGCGTTGTGTCTAGCTGTCGCCCGCGCTGACAGCGTAAGATGTAAGTAGCAGCGGCCAGTGCGACAATCGATTTGAGCGTGTCAGTTTGCCAAGGCTTGCGCACATATCGAAAGACTTCACCCACATTGACGGATTGAAGGATGGATTCAAGGTCGGAGTAGCCTGTGAGCAAAATCCGCATAGAGTCGGGAATAAGTTGCTTGACATGCCGAAGCAGGTCGACGCCGCGCATGCCACCCATACGCTGGTCGCTGATAACAATAGCAACATCACGATGCGAGTTTAGAAGCGAAAGCGCCGCTTCGCCACTGTTGGCAGTCAAGACATGATAGTCGTAGTCAAAAAGTTGCGACAGGCTTTCTAAAATCAGCGGCTCGTCATCCACTAACAGCAATTTCAGTCGTTTCATAATCTGCGCAAAGATGCGTTAAGAGTAAGTTTGTAAGAAATCTGTTACAGGGATTTTCACAATGAAGGTTGTGCCTTTGCCTTCTTCGGTTTCAAACGTAATTGTACCGTTATGTTTCTTAACAATGTCGTAAGAAATAGACAGCCCTAATCCAGTGCCTTTGCCGACAGGCTTTGTTGTAAAGAACGGGTCGAAGATTTTGGGTTGCACATGTTTTGGAATGCCTTTGCCGTTATCTTGAATGCGAACAACAATGTGGCTGTCTTCGACAGAAGTCTTGATGTGAATTTGACCGTTTGGCTTTTCTTCCACAGCGTGAATGGCGTTGCCAATAAGGTTCAAAAAGACTTGATTGAGTTGTGCAGGAAAACAATCAACAAGCGGCAAAATGCCATATTCGGTGGAGAGTTCAATGTCTTTGTCTTTGAGCATGTGTCCAACCATCATAAGGCAGTTTTTGATGCCCTCGTTAATATCGGCTTTTTTCATTTCGGCTTCGTCTAAGCGTGCGAAGTTGCGCATCGAGCGCACGAGGTTCGTCATTTGCTCAAAGCCCGATGAAATGCCGATGAAGAGCCGTTCCGTTCGCCGCACCGTTTCTTCAAGTTCGGCAACTGTGCCGTTTTGTGAGGTTCGAATTTCCTGCATCATCGCAAGCGCTTGTTCTAACTCGCCTGAATAAACCGCGTCTTGTGCTTTCAAGGCTTTGGAGAGCAGGTTGGAGATAATCGAGAAGCGTTCGCGAATCAGGGCAACATTATTGGAGGCATAACCAATCGGTGTGTTGAGCTCGTGCGCAATGCCGGCGACCATCTGCCCCAGTGCCGACATTTTTTCGGACTGAATCAAATGCGTTTGTGTGTCTTGAATTTGTTTGAGCCGTGCGGCAAGTTCCGCTTCCAATTTTTTTCGCTCTGTGATGTCAACGCGCACGCCGTAGAAGCGAAGTCCGCCGTCGGGTTCAAGTTCGGGCGTAGAGTGGTCGCGTAGCCATTTGATTTTGCCATCAGGCAACACAATGCGGCACTCCATATCAAACGGCTTCAAGGTGCGACGACATTCTTCCACGCGCCGCATGTATTCGCCAATGTCGTCGGGGTGCCACATCTTGGTGATGATAGAGGCATCGAGCATAATGCGTTCAGGCTCGACCCCGTAGAGCGCGATAGAGCCTCTACTAACAAACGGATAAAGGAACGTGCCATCGGGGCGGAAGAGCAACTGATAAATC
>CALKXI010000043.1 GCA_938003965.1 uncultured Chlorobiales bacterium | reverse complement strand
ATGCAGAATTTTGCCTTTTCGCAAGAAACGCTGTGGGGGAAAATCGTAACAATTTTTGCAGGTGAGTTCGGCGCATTCACGATGACGGTAACTTACCTTGCGTTCTTATTGCTTCCGTTGGTGATTGGCTTTTACATGTTCCTTGCCATTTTGGAAGACTGCGGATATTTGCCGCGCCTTGCGACAATGGTCGACCGTCTCTTCACCGGCATTGGGCTGAATGGGCGCGCCGTGATTCCGATTATTCTTGGCTTTGGGTGCGTTACAATGGCAACCGTTACCACGCGCTTGCTTCAAACTTCACGCGAAAAAACGATTGCCGCCTCGATTCTGAATTTTGCGATTCCGTGCTCGGCGCAATTAGCTGTTATCACGGCACTGCTGACAAAAGCAGGCGGCTTTTATACGCTGGTGTTCTTCCTGATTATCCTTTCAAGCCTTGTGGCGATTGGCACGATTGTCGATAAAATTCTTCCCGGAAAATCGTCTGCACTTTTAATTGACCTTCCGCCGATGCGCTTGCCGCGTCCAACCAATGTGCTCAAAAAAACATGGATTAAAACGAAGAGTTTTATGCAAGAAGCCACGCCATGGTTTTTTATCGGCGCATTGCTTATTTCTGTGATGCAAGTAACGGGACTGCTTGAAGGGTGGGTGAAACTCTTTGAGCCGATTACGACGCATTGGCTTCAGTTGCCCGCAGAGTCGGCGCGCGCATTTGTGATGGGCATGGTTCGTCGCGATTTCGGCGCGGCAGGCTTATACGACCTCAACCTAACGCCACAGCAAATTGTCATTTCTTTAACCGTGATAACGCTCTTTGTGCCGTGTATTGCAAGTTTGATGGTCTTAATCAAAGAGCGCGGCGTGAAGGAAGCCATGACGATTTGGGCAGGAAGTTGGATTTTCGCGTTCAGTGTGGGCGGTGCAGTCGCGCTGATGGTGTAAAGATTAAACACAGAAACTCATGTCAAACTGCTCGAAACAAGATATTCTCAATCTCCCGCAAACGGCTTTTGAGCGCACTTGTCCAACGTGCAAGTTCAAAATCACGAATCAATTTATTACGAAGTGTCCGCGCTGTGCTACAAAGTTAAGCCTTGCCGAACTTTGCACGGGGTGCTTTCAAAGCAGCGCGTGCCATAGTGGCGATTCAGAAAAGAAATCACCGCTGATTTCAATTACACTTCCGAAGTAATCCGTCTGAAAATTCTTTCCTTGCGCGGTTTCGCAAAGCGCATTACCTTTCTTCTCGCATTGTAGCTTATCACACCCTGCTCTTTTCTTCAACATCAAAACCAACTACCATGAAAAAAACGAAACTTCTCGTTCTGCTGGCACTTCTTGCACTGTCATCATCACTCTTGGCGCAACCTTACGAGCCGATTGGACCGTGGGGCGGAAGAGTGAATGTCTTTACGCGAACCGCGAATGGACACATTTACGCCGCAACGATTGGCGCAGGATTTTTTAAGTCAACCGATAATGGCAACACATGGCGCGAAGCCAATGTGCTAGGCACAGTGAGAAGCGCGTTTGCGATTGAGGCTATCGGCGATACGGTTTGGGGCGCGCCGTTTGGCACAGGCATCTTCAAAACCACTGACGGCGGAAACACTTGGCTTCCCGATTCGCTTGGCGGATTGGGCGGACGCTCCGTTTATGCAATTTATGCTGATGCAAATGGCAACCTTTATGCAGGCGGATTAAACACAGGCGTTTTTTTCAGACCGCCGGGCGCAACATCGTGGCAAAACATCACAGGCGATTTGCCTGCTGGAACAGGCGGAAATCCACGCACGGTGCGAAGCATTTTCAAAGACAGCAACGGACTGTTATACATCGGCACAGAAGGTGGCACTGCGCCAAACGATGCAGGCATTTACACTTCAACCAACAACGGCACAAACTGGGTGCGCAATAGCACGGGGCTTGGCACAACCTCGCCGAGCGTAAGAGCCTTTGTGCAACGCGGCGATACGCTCTTTGTCGGCGTTTTTTCAGGTGGCGCAGGCGTTTATCGCAAGGCGTTAGCGGCAACATCTTGGACGATTGACACGCTGGGACTCGGCGCAAGAGGCATTAACGCGCTCTATGTTGATGGCGCAGGGAACATTTACGCAGGCTTAAATCCGACAACGCCCGGCGGCGTGTTTCGTCGTGCCGTCAATAGCAGTTCTTGGTCGCAAGTTGCGCTGGGTGGACAATCCGTGTGGGGATTTATCGGCGTAGGAAGTGAAGTGCTGATTGGCTCGAACTTGTGGGCAGTCTCGCGCACAACGAATTTTTCATCGGTTAGCATTTCAAACACAGGCATCAACGCTTTGAGTGTGCTTGCGTTAAAAGTTGGCTCTGATGGAAATCTGTATGCAGGAATCAATAGCAACGGTGGCGTTCAACGAAGCACGGATAACGGCGCGACATGGCAAATGGACACGGTCGGGCTTGGCGCAAGAACCGTGTGGGCGTTGGAAGAAGTGAACGGAACAATCTTTGCCGCCGCAGGTTCTTCGGGCGTATTTCGTCGCACGGCGTCTGGCTGGGTCCCGGCAAATACCGGCATTGCAACGCGCACCGTCGATTGCCTGCTTGCAAATGGCGATACACTTGTTGCGGGATTAACCACATCAGGCACAAACCCTGTTATCTATCGCACCACAAATGGCGGCGCAACTTGGTTGGCGGGAACTGTTACTTCATTGCCATCGCTCGGCTCTGTTCGCGCACTTGGAAAAGATAATGCGGGAAATCTTTACGCGGGCATGTCAAGCACAACAACCGTCTTGCGTGGTTTGCTCAAATCGACCAACGGCGGTGCAACTTGGTTTCAATCCAACGGCATTATGAATCCGCTCAACGAAGAATTTTACGCCATTGCGTTTAACCCTGTAACCAATACGCTCTATGCCGCGCCAAATGTGAGTGGCATTTTCAAATCGACCGATGCAGGCGCAACGTGGGTTTCCGACTCAACGGGAATGAGCGCGACGGTCGACGATATTCTTATCCCGACCACGCTTCCGCCCTCGAGTGGCTTGCAAGGCTCGATGCTGGCGGCGTGCTTGGGGCAAAACACCGAAGGCGGCGTATTTGTCCGACGCAATACGGAAACGGCTTGGAGCAGGTCGGGTCTGGATTTATTCTCGGTCAATGCGTTGGCAGAAAAAAGCGGGGTGCTTTATGCCGCAACCAATCACAGCAGTATTTACAAAGCCAATTACGTCAATATCGGATTGCCTGTTGAACTCATTGAGTTTGGCTATCGCAAAGCCAATCAAGGCGTTGAACTTTTCTGGAAAACGGTTTCAGAACAAAACAACGAAGGCTTCCAAATTGAACGCCGACGCGATAGCCAAGAGTGGCAAACGATTGGGTTTGTCAGAGGAAAAGGCACAACCACCGAAGTGCAATCTTATTCGTTTGTCGATGAACAAGCAAGCGGAAAACTCTTCTACCGATTAAAGCAGATTGATTTCAACGGCGCATTTCAATACAGCAATGTGATTGAAGTTAATCTGACCGCGCCTGAAAAGTTTGAACTCGCGCAGAACTATCCGAACCCCTTCAATCCAACAACAATTATTACGTATCAACTTCCGCTATCAAGCGATGTGAAGTTGGAAATCTTTGATGTCTTGGGTCGGAAAGTGGCGACGCTCGTCAACGCGAAGCAAGACGCGGGAAGTTATGTGGCGAACTTCAATGCTTCCGCCTACAACTTGACAAGCGGTGTGTATTTCTACCGATTGCAAGCCGGAAACTTCACGGAAACGAAGAAAATGATGCTGGTGAAGTAAATCATTCGAATGTGATAAGGGGCGGGTAATCCTGCCCCTTTGAACTATGAAACATAAAGACAGTTGTTCAAAAGCGATGGAACTCGTTAAAAGCCCTGTTGAAACCACTTTGCAAGCGTTACTGAAAAAAGCTACGAGAGAAATTTTGATAGCAAGTCCTTACATCAACATTGAGGGTGTGAAATCAATTAAAAACGAGTTTCAAAGCAAAGGAGAATTGAAAATTTCAATCTTGACAAATTTGTCAGTGCAGAACATTACTTCAAATGTAACTCAGCCAAAAGCGATATTAAAATTATGTGAAGGCTTCAAGGAGGTTATGGTGTCGAGTTTGCATCGTTTGCACGCAAAAATTTACTTGATTGACGGACAGATTTCGCTCATCACATCGGCAAATTTGACACAAGGCGGCTTGAAAGATAACTACGAATATGGCGTTGTAATTGAAGATGAAGCAATGGTTCAACAAATCAAAAACGATTTAATCGCATATCGTCGATTGGCAAATCAGATTTCATTGGAATTGCTCAAAGAAATTGCAGAGGAAAACGAAGGCATTCAGAATTTGAAAAACGAGCACCTAAAAGCAATTGAAAATAGCAAACTCACAAAAGCACTCAAAAGAGCCGAGCAACAACTCAACGATAAACTACTTTTTAGCAGGGTTCAGCACGGACAATCAATAAATGCAATTTTCTCGGAAACGATTTTGTATCTCCTTGAAAAACATAAAAGTTTGACGACAAGAGAATTAAACAAACTGATTCAGGAAATTCACCCTGACATTTGCGATGATAAAATTGACCGTATCATAAACGGACAACGCTTTGGAAAGCTATGGAAACACGCTGTCCGTAATGCACAACGACATCTCAAAGAGATTGGAAAAATTGATAATCTCGGTCAAGGAAGAAAAACTGTTTGGTTTCTAAAACAGTGAAGAGCTACTGCGCATATTCTTTCTTGAGCTTGCTCTTATACTCCTTTTGCAACTTTTGAATTTTTGGACTAATCACGACCGTGCAATACGGATTGCGGTTGCCGACACGGTTGTAGTAGTTCTGATGATACTCTTCGGCAGGATAAAACGCCTTGAACGGACTGATTTCAGTTACATACTTCCCATTCCACAATCCCGATTTTTCAGATTCCGCCATCGATTTCAGAGCGATTTCCTTTTGCTTTTCATCGTGATAAAAAATCACAGAGCGATATTGCGTGCCCACATCGTTGCCTTGTCGATTGAGCGTGGTGGGGTTGTGTGAGTGCCAAAACACATCGAGAATTTCGGCGAAGGAAATTTTATTAGCATCAAAAGTAACTTGCACGACTTCGGCGTGTCCTGTGTTGCCCTCGCAAACTTCTTCGTAGGTTGGATTTGGCGTTTTGCCGCCGCTGTAACCTGAAACGACCTTCTCAACGCCGTCAATGCGCTGAAAGACGGCTTCCACGCACCAAAAGCAACCGCCGCCGAGCGTAGCGACTTCCAATTTTTTTTCTTGTCCGTTCATTGAACTTGCAGTAAGATTGATTAAAAGAATTGCAAAAATAATCTGCATCACGAATTTTGTTTGGCTTGATTTATTTTACTTTGAAGCAAACCTATACTCAAAAACCGTTCAAGAAGTTATCACGTTTTTATCAAATCGTTCGTTCATTATGAAAACTGTCATTGTTGTTCAAGCGCGAACCGGCTCAACGCGCCTGCCGAATAAAGTGATGATGCCGCTTGCAGGGAAGCCTTTGCTGATTCGTCAGTTGGAAAGAATCCAAGCGGCGACGTCGTTTGATGAACTCATCGTGGCGACAACGACCGATAAATCCGACGACGTCATTCGCGACCTTTGCAAAGAGGCAAACATAAAATGCTTTTCAGGACACCCGACCGATTTGCTCGACCGACACTATCACGCCGCTCGACAAGAAAAAGCTGACGTCGTCGTCAAAATCCCTTCCGATTGCCCGCTCATTGATTCGCGCGTGATTGATAAAGTCTTGAACGACTACAAAGCCAACGCCGATAAATTTGACTACGTTAGCAACCTTCACCCCGCAACATATCCTGACGGAAACGATGTTGAAGTCATGCCAATGGAGGTATTTGAAATCGCTTGGCGCGAAGCCACAAAACCCTACGAGCGCGAACACACCACGCCCTTTTTTTGGGAACAACCTGAACGCTTCCGAATTGGCAATGTTGTGTGGGAAACGGGATTGAACTACTCCATGTCGCACCGATTCACGATTGATTACAAAGAAGACTACGACTTCATCAAACGCGTTTATGATGAACTTTACACTGAAGCCAATCCGAATTTTTCACTCGACGATATTTTGAACTTGCTCGAACAAAAGCCTGAAATATACAACATCAATGCTAAGTATGCAGGCGTAAATTGGTATCGCAATCACCTTGGCGAGCTGAAAACGATTTCAGAGAAAGACACAAGACCTCAACCTTTAAGTTAAACAGCGATTGACACTTGAAGGCTCACGTTGTGGTTCGTATCATTTCAGGATTCTTGTTAATGCAACTGTCGCTGATGGCAGTGTTGGCGCAACCCCGCTACGAACTGCGCGGCGCATGGATAACCACCGCCTTCGGCATTGACTTCCCAAAAACAACAAACCCTGAACAACAAAAAGCCGACCTCGACGCCATCTTCAAAGATTTGAAAGCAAAGAAGTTTAATGCAGTTTTCTTTCAAGTGCGCGTGCGTGCCGATGTGCTTTATCCATCGCCTTACGAGCCATATCACGAATACATTGCAGGCAAAGGCAAGTCGCCGAACTACGATGTAACGCAATATGCTATTGACCTTGCGCGCAAATACGGCTTGGAGTTTCACGCATGGTTCAATACGATGATTTTGCGCGGTAAAGAAGCCTCCGAACAAGCCGAACAAAATCCCTCCCTTTGGAAAACGCACCCCGATTGGATTGACCCGCGCGCGCATAAAAATCCAAAACTCAAAGATGCGTATCTCAACCCCGCAAAGCCCGAAGTTCGCGCCTACCTCGCAACGCTCATTGCTGACTTTGCACGACGATACGACATCGACGGAATCCAACTCGACGACTACCTTCGCTATCCCGACAAAAGCACCTTCGCCGAAGACTTTCCCGACGACGAACTCTTCCGACAGTTCAATCCGAATCAACGCTCAAAAGACGAGTGGCGACGCGAAAACATCAACCTGCTTGTGAAAATGATTCACGACAGTTTGCACGCCATTAAACCGTTTGTGAAGTTCGGCGTTACGCCCATCGGCGTTTATCGCAAAGTCGACAAAGAGCCTGCAATGGAAAGCGTAGTGGAGGTGTATCAAGATTCGCGCGAGTGGACAAAGCGCAAGCATTGCGATTACCTTGCGCCGCAGATTTACTTTCACATCGGCACAACGACCGACGAAGAGCGAAAGGCGCGAAAGTTCAATCCCGATTTTGAAAAACTTGTCGGCGATTGGGCAATGAACAAAAACTTTCGGCATCTTTATGTCGGAATCGGCACCTACAAGCCTGCAATCAAACAAGAATGGAAAAAGCAAGTTGAACTATGCCGAAAGTTCGGCGCAGAAGGATTCATTTTTTACCCATACAGTTCAATCGCCGACCTTGACGAGATGTTCAGCGATTATGCGTTGATTCCGCCAATGAAATGGAAGAGCAGTGCAAAGCCAGAGCCGCCCGTCGTGCAAGGCGTGGCGTGGCGATATGGCAAGGCTGAACTCGCATGGAAAAAGCCAAAAGAAGCGCGTTGGGTAAATATCTATCAGCCGAGTTACTCGATGCTTGTTCCCATTCGTCAAAATGTGTTTGAAGAATCGGCAACGATTGACGCCAAGTCGGGCGACCAATTTTACCTGACAACGATTGACCGTTACGGCAACGAAAGCAAATTCAGCGAGGCAATAATTGTGCCTTGATATTGGGAAAAGTGAATCCGCAATTTGTTAAAAAAGCATTGCGTATATTTACCCCCTTGTCTTAAACAATGTTGAAGCAGTATGAAACTCACCAACATCATCTCGGAAAAGTATATCGCGTTGGGCATGGAAGCCAAGTCCAAAGGTGATTTGATTGATAAAATGTTAGCGTTGGTTGGCTCACATCCAAATGTTGCCGATGCGGGAAAGTTGCGCGACGATGTGTGGAAGCGCGAAAAGGAAATGTCGACGGGAATTGGAAAAAAGGTCGCCTTGCCACACGCGAAAACCAATGCGGTTACAGCCCCTGTGCTTGCCTTCGCCACGCTCAAAAAAGAAGTCGACTTCGACTCGATTGACCAAGAGCCTATCAACCTTGTTTTTTTGCTTGCCACGCCTGAAACCATGCTCACGCAACACCTCAAACTGTTGAGCCGCATCTCTCGGCTTGTGGCAACCGAAGCTGTCCGCGAAAAATTGGTCAGCACGGCTGAAATTGCCGATGTCATCGAGCTCTTTCAAGAAGAAGAAAAGGCTTATCCTGAAATCTAACGGCTCAAATAGCGTCAATGAAATTTCAAACTATCACGGGCACGAAAGATATTCTCCCGTCTGAATCTTCACTTTGGCAACATATCGAGCAAACTGCAAGAAGCGTTTTCAAACGATTTGGTTATAGCGAAATTCGCACGCCTGTTTTTGAAGACACGAATTTATTTCTGCGCGGCATCGGCGAAACGACCGACATCGTCGGAAAGGAAATGTATACCTTCAAGCCGTCAGCAGAAAGCGAGGAGTCGCTTACGCTTCGCCCCGAAATGACCGCCAGCGTCATGCGTGCATATTTGCAACACAGTCTTGGCGCGCAGTCGCCCGTTGTGAAGGTTTATTACATCAGCGAATTGTTCCGAAAAGAAAAGCCGCAGAAAGGACGATACCGACAGTTTTGGCAGTTCGGCGCAGAGTGCATTGGCAGTGCAAATCCCGAAGCCGATGCCGAAGTCATCGCCATGATGATGATGATTTACGACGAACTCGGAATCAAAAACACGACGCTCAAACTCAACAGTTTGGGCGACATTGAAACGCGCAAACGCTATCGCACCATTTTACAAGATTACCTTCGCCCGCATTTCGATAAACTTGATGCAGTTTCAAAAGAACGCTTTGAAAAAAATCCGCTTCGCATTTTGGACTCCAAAAATCCTGACCTGAAAGAACTGATTGAAAATGCGCCGCGCATTTTGGAGTGTCTTGACGAAGTCTCAAAATCTCACTTTGAAACGGTTAAAACTTATCTCGACGACTTTGGCGTGAAGTATGTGATTGACCATCGTTTAGTGAGAGGGTTGGATTACTATTCGCGCACGGCTTTTGAATTAGTGAGTTCTGATTTGGGAGCGCAAGATGCGCTTGGTGGCGGCGGACGCTACGATGGGCTTGGCGAACAACTTGGTGCTGAAAAAGAAATTCCCGCAGTCGGTTTTGCCTCGGGCATTGAGCGATTGCTGATTGCGTTAGAGAGTGCAGGAATAAGCGAGAAAATTCAACCGCCGAAGCCTGATGTGATGCTTGTGGCGCAATCGCCATTGGCGCGCGGCTGGATTATGAAAACGGCTCAAGCGTGGCGAAAAGAAGGTCTCACAGTTGAAACCGATTTGCTTGCACGAAGCCTTAAAGCCCAAATGCGCGAAGCCAATCGGCTTGGCGCAACCTTCGCCGTTATTGTCGGTGAAAACGAACTGCAAACAGGCAAATTCCAACTCAAAAACTTGCTCACATCGGAGCAAAAAGAAATCCAACAAGAAGACTTACTAAGCGAAATTAAAACTCGAACCGCTTAACTGCACTAACAAAAAAATGTCAACTTACAAGTTGACAAAAGCATGTTTGAGATTTAATTTCAGCACATCACAACTCGAAGAAAAAGGGAGCCGCGGTGTATCCAGAACTCTTTTCAATAGGACCGATTAAGTTTCACAGTTATGGCGCGATGCTTGCGTTGGCATTTCTGATTGCAAACTATCTTCTCACCAAAGAAATTGAACGCAAAAAGATTTACCCTGACGTTTCTTCTACCGTTACGTTTCTTGCGATTGTGCTCGGCATTGCAGGCGCGAAGTTATTTCACCTCTTAGAAAATTTTGACCGATTCTTGCGCAATCCAATTGGCGAAGCATTCAACGCAGGCGGATTGACCTTTTACGGCGGCTTGATTGTGGCGACGATTGGCAACTTGATTTATTTGCGCTCTCAAAAAGTGCCTGTAATGCGATTTCTGGATGCCGTTGCGCCCTCGCTAATGATTGGATATGGGATTGGGAGAATCGGATGCTTGCTTGCAGGCGACGGTTGCTACGGTAAGCCGTGCAATCTGCCTTGGGCGATGACCTTTCCAAACGGTTATGTCTCTACGCTTGCCTCTGAAAACCCACAATTAGTCATGGAGTTTAAGCAACTCTTTCCTGGCGTTCCTGTGCCTGACGATATTCCTGTTCATCCAACGCCAATTTATGAACTGCTTTACTCAATCCTCTTTTTTGCATTGTTGTGGAAATTGAGAACGCTTCCCAAACAAGCAGGCTGGCTGTTCTTTGTTTATTTCACTCTACAAGCGGCTGGAAGATTCACTGTAGAGTTTATTCGCTTAAATCCGCCTCTGTTGTTCGGACTTTCAGAGGCGCAAGTGATTGCAGTCTCGATGATGCTGATTGGCGTCTTCGGACTGTGGCGCGTTTCCAAACAGCCCATCGACACACCGCCGAAAGAGGAGGCGACGGTGAAACAAGGAGCAAAAGGAATGCGCAAAAAAAAGCCGATGAGTAAGACGGCGTAAAGCGCAAAAACCGACAATAAGCAGCGCATCAAATCTTGCTTTAAGTAACAAAAGAAGTAAAAACACATTTACTTTTACCCTAATGGTGTTAGTTGAAATTTTCTCGAAAGATGATTGCTGCCTGTGCGACGAGGCAAAAAGCGTTTTGCTTAAAGTGCAAAAAGAGATTCTGTTTGAACTGCATGAAATTAAAATCCAAGATGATGAAAACTTGATTCGTGAATACGGCACGAAAATTCCTGTCGTGTTCATCAACGGGCGACTGGCGTTCAAGTATCATGTCTATGAACTTGAACTCAAAGAAAAATTGCGACGTGCGGGCGCAGTAGCCAAGAACTAAACTGCACTTAAACACTGTCAAAAAACGACGACCGCTGCCGAACAAACTCATGCAACAGACGCAGAAGTATATCGCCATCGAAGGCGTGATTGGGGTCGGAAAAACAACACTGGCAATGCTTTTGGGCAAAAGACTAAAAGCGCGCATCGTGCTCGAGGAGTTCGAAGACAATCCTTTTTTAGAACGATTCTATGAAAACCCAGAACGCTATGCGTTTCAAACGCAAATGGCATTTCTAACAGCACGCTACAAACAACAGCAACAACTCCGAAACTTCGACCTCTTTCACGATTACCTCGTCAGCGATTACATCTTCGATAAAGATAGAATCTTTGCCTATCTCAATCTGCAAGATGACGAACTTCGGCTCTATGAATCTATCGTCAACTTCATGGAAAAAACCATCACCTCGCCCGACCTCGTCGTCTACCTGCAATCCTCGCCTGAGCGCTTAATGGAAAACATCAAAAAGCGCAACCGGAGCATCGAAGCCTCTATCAAAGAATCTTACATTCGCGATTTGCACGACGCTTACAACTACTATTTTTTTCGCTACAAAAAAACACCGCTCCTCATCATCAATACAACTGAACTTGATTTTGCAAACAGTGCCGAAGATTTTGAACTGCTATACGATTTAATCTGCAACAAAACCCACACCGGAACAGAATACTTTACGCCTGAAAAACGAAAAACATTGATTTAAGTGTTGAATATGGCATAACATTACTCAACGCAAACCGAAGATAACGATGATTCGATTTTTGATATTTCTTGGCATGGGATACCTGCTGTATCTTTTTTTTCGCTACATCTATCGCTTGATTAGCACACCACCGCAAAGCCGCTTCGAGACATATCATCAAACAAAACCTAACACACGCATTGACGAGGTAAAAGAAACAGATTTCACAGAAATAGAAAGCAAGTTGCACGAGAAAAAGTAAACCGCAGAGAAAAACGAAAGTGGCTGAGAAATGGAGCAAAATTGTTTCACTTTGGGAATAAACAAAATGCTATCGCTTTTGGCGTTCAAGCAAGCCACGAAGGAACGCCACGCAAACATCGCCATCTAAACTCATCGGGTCAAAGGAATCGTCGCCGCTGTATTTGATGTATTCAGGATAGAAATCGCGCGAAGTCGGAAAAAAGACAAGCGACATCTCCCACCCTTCAAATTCGCGTTTCTTAACACGCGAGAACTCAATCAAATTCACGTTCTTATGGCGCGGGTCGCGAAGAATCGTTTCAAAAAGTTTATTGACCGGTCTGATGCTCCCTTCCAAAACTTGCAAGAATTTACCCTCGCAGTAAAGTAATCCACCTGAAACTAAAAGCGATTCATTTTTGATGCTGGCTTTCGTCGCTATTGATTTGACATCTTGAATGGTGAGATTATCTGCCGCTTCGCTGTAATAAACTAAACGATAAAGTTGCATGCGTTTTGTGGTGTTAAGGTTTGAAAAAATGTTTGAGCGCAAATAAACGCTAACGCACGATAGCAAGTTTCTCGATTCGCTCCGCCCGAAATTGCCCGTCTTGACTGCTTAAAATGACTTTGTAAAGGTAAATGCCGTTGGCGACATCGCTTCCGTCGTCGTCTTTGCCGTCCCAGGCAATGTTAATGCGATGTGCGGCTTGGGCGTCGCGAAGCGTTTTAATCAAGCGTCCTGCAACGGTGTAAATTTTAATTTGCACATTGAGCAAGTCGTTGGGGCGGTTGTTCTCGATGACGAATGTGGTGCGGTCGCGGAAGGGGTTCGGGTAGTTCATCACGCGATTGCCAAGCGTGAGTTTAGACGAATCGGCGACAGTAAAATCCAAGAACTGCTCGACGGAGTTGTTGAACGTATCCCACGCTTTGAAGCGGAGCGAATAGCGTCCGTCGCGCAAGTTGCGGAAAGGATAGCGAATTTCGCCTTCGGTAAAACTGCCTTCTCGCGCTTCATAAAATTCATTCAGAATAATCGGATTGCGCTCGTCGCCGTTGAGCACAAGCGTAATAGCGCGCCCGATGCTTTGCGTAAGGTTAATGCCGTTTTCGTCTGAAAGCTCCGCAATGAAGGTTGGATTTTGATTCGTTACGCCTCCTGATGTGAAGGTTCTATCGTTAAGGAAAACTGTTGCGTTGGGCGGTGTATTGTCGGGCTGTGCGTCGGGATTTGTGCCGGTGAAAAGCACTTGTTCGGTCGCGCCCGATGCCGTCGCAAAAACATCGCCGAGCGATGCGTTCGCTTTCCACGCATAAAGGCTAATGCGACCTGAATTCAGGCTATCATATGAAATATCTTTTGGCACAACGAATTGAATGGTGAATCGTCCGTTGCGCACATCGACCGTGCCGCGATAAATCAGCGCGTTACGCACATTGTAGTAGTCGTCAATGATGCCGTCGCCTTCGTGGTCGGCGGGTGTGGCGCGTGCGGCGTCAAAAATGATGGTGGCAATTTTGCCGTTGAAGTCGGAAAGCAAACTGCCTTGTGGTGAGCGCACCGAGCCAGAAATGCGCGTGCGGCTCAATGCGGGAATCGTCAGCGACGCAGAGTGAAGGGCGTTGCCATTGATGGAGTCGATTTGTGCGACGGTTCTGCCTGAAAGCAATCGCATCGCAGGGTCGCCGAGCAAGAAGAAAAATCCGACATCGTTGCCAACAGCGTTATTGAGTTTGAATCGGTAGAGCGAAAGTCCAACTGGCGAAGCCAAGCCGTCGGATTGTCGTGCTAACAGTTCGCGCAAAAGTGCAGGGGGCGCGTTTGAGCCGCTGGTTACTAAAATCGCGCGTGAGGTTGTAAATAAGCCAACCGCACCGCCGTTGGGCGTGATAAACATTTGC
>CALKXI010000042.1 GCA_938003965.1 uncultured Chlorobiales bacterium | reverse complement strand
CTTTTGGCAAAGGCTTTCAAAAAGACTGATAATGTTATTTACACAGTCCTCCTGATAGCTTTGTATTTCGTATTGAAACTGTTTAGTTTTTGTTGTCATTTATTACTCCAATTTTTAGTTGACGAAGTTAAAATTTAATATCGTTGTCTGCCTATTTTTCTCTTGAAATTTTTTTGTATGGTGTCGGGGCGTTGAGTGGGCTTGGATTCGTTGGCAATAGAACAGTTTTGACTGCGCCAGCAAAAATTACGAAAACACAAGTTTGACTTCCAAATTCAAGGGTTCATCGGCACTTTGCAAACAATCCCTTTTACTGAAATCCCTTTCCGCCACATCCACGTGCCGCTCACCCTTCAAAAATGACCGCTCATCTGAAAGTTCGTCCGCTCGCGCCATTTCGCCGTGAAATCGCGCTATCCTTCTTCATTTTTGCATCGTGTTTCAAGTTTTTTCAGCGAAGAAGAATCAACCTGACCGCATCTTGCAGTGGCAGTTTTTGCCTGTCGCTGGTATTAGAGCAGAGTTTTAATTACACATGATTCAATTTAATTCGCTCAACAATGACGAAGATAGAGGCAAAATATGAAGCGTATAAAATCGCCGCTGTCGTTTTAAGCGCAATGGCAAACCACACGCCGCCGATTGTTCCCAATACGCTGGACGCAGAAGCCGTTGCCGACGCTATGCGCGAACTTTCCGATTTGCTTGCACTTCGCGCCGATAGCATCAAGTATTCCCTTGAATTGGAAATGATAGAATCCGCGCAATCTAATTTTAACCGAAAAGGAGGACATCAGCCATGAATACGCTCGGCTCGTTTCATGTCGCGTTTAGTCTCGCGCCCTTTTTGCTCGGCGGACTAACTTTGACCATTCTACTTTTACAGTGGGGAAGTTATTCTTTGCTCGCCCATCGGTGTTTTGTTCTATTCGTTTGGATTTTGACGGTGCAAGCCCTCGGCGGCGTGCTCTACTTGGCAACTTTTGAACTCGCACCGTTTCCGCAAGGGTTATTGCTTCATCTCATTTTATCAAGCCTTGCCGTTTTGAGCCTTCACTTTTATCACCGTTTTGAAAAACGCGAGGGAAAGGTGCGCTTTCTTTTCGCCGCACTTTCAACGTTGGGCAGTTTGGTGTTAGTCGGCGCATCTTTTTCGCGCCTCGGCAATTAAAAATGTTTCTTTATGAATGTTTCTTTATGTAAATGCCTTCGTATGAACTTTTAAGTACTTTTTGAAAGGAGGATATTATGACGACCACGCAAGAAAAATCGATGCGCCAACGCATTCGCAAAGCCTTGATTCTCTTCTCGCTGTTGCTCTTTCCTGTTACGCTGTTTTATTTCTCGCCCGTCTTGATTCTTGAAGGTGCGGCAGAAGGACTGATTAACGGGAGTTTAATTTTCTTCACGATTCTGTTTTTTTCAGCAATGGTTTTGGGGCGCGCATGGTGCGGCTGGGCGTGTCCGGGCGCAGGGTTGCAAGAAATGCTCACCCCTATCAACGACCAACGCCTCGAGCATCCACGCGATTGGATTAAATGGGCGATTTGGATTCCTTGGATTCTTTCTATCGGATTGACGGCATTTTTTGCAGGCGGATATAAAACCGTCGATTTCTTCTATCAAACCGAAAGTGGCATTTCGGTTACGCGCCCGATTGGCTATGTGATTTACTACTCCGTTCTCACGCTCTTTATTACGGTCGCGCTGATTTCAGGACGGCGCGGCGCGTGCCACCGCATTTGTTGGATGTCGCCGCTTATGATTCTTGGGCAAAAGGTCGGCAACACGCTTCGCGTATGGTGCAAACAGGCTCTCTTGAAAACGCTGAATGTATTCTGTGCGGAAAGTGCGTCGACACTTGCAAACAAGGCGCGATTGCATTTACCTTTCGTTCATCTCGCTAACGTTTATCATTAGCACCGCCATGCAAACGCTTCTGAAAAAAAATTACTTACGCCGAGTTCAGAGAAATGGATTTCCCTGACGATGACCCCCATCTTTATGAACTTTTAGACGGAGAACCTGTGCAGCGAAATACGGACTCGATTCAGCATCAACGCATTGCGCGCAACGTGTTCAGAAAACTTGACCGATTTGTTTTGGAATTGAAAAACATGCGGTTGTGCTTCGTTTCCCGATTGAGCGCACACTTGTTCGCCCGCTCTCACCGTCCGTTGTTATTCAATAGAGAATGACGCACTAACTCTGAACATAAGGATTTGCAATCCTGCTTCGCTTTGAAAGGGGAAGTTCGCACGCCTTGACTTTTGGTCGTAGAGCCAAAAATTGAACGCGCCTTTGAGCACGAAGCCCGCAATCGGAATCCACGAATTTGGGAAGAGAGCATCGACAGTTTTGCGAATAAGCACGTGTGCAACTTGTTGGAGTATCAAGTTTGAAAATGATTGCAAGAAGATATAACGCGGTTGAACGAGCGTCATTTGAAAGCCCATATCGACTGCGAATTTTGTTCCGACATCGACCATCACACCGACTTCGGTAAAGGTGGCATAGCGCAGTCCGCCTGAAAATCGGTTTAGGCGTATGGCATCACCAATAGAAAGAGAATCGCTTGTCCATTGGTTTGTCGTCCATGCTTGTCCGCCGCTGATGTAGGGCGTAACGACGGCATATTTTTGAAATCGGTAGCCAATACCATCGCGCGCACCGAATCCAAATTGAAAGTTTGAGGAGCCAATTTGCGTCAGGGTTGGGGTGAGGGTATCGGTTAATCGACCTTGCGCCGCTCGTCCAAAACTTGTGGTGAGGAAGATATGCGCGTAGTCGACTTGCGTTGCGCTGTAATCGGAATCCAGAAACCGCTTAACGCCAACCATTGCGTTGAAGGCGCTGCCAGGCGAAAAATTCGCGGCTACTTCTTTGCTAATCGGTATGGCGAAGCCATATCCCAAGTTCAAGGTCAAAACGCGGCTTGGTGGCTGAATCAGGAAGTCGTCAACTAAATTTGCGACTTTCCACTGTGCGCTCGCATAGGGGGCAATCAAAAGCAGGAAGAACAGCAGGCTACCACGCAGGTTTTTAGGATATTTATAGTGCATTTACGGATAGTGCAGTTATGGAAATGAAAAAGCAACCATATCGAGATGCACTTGATGATGGTTGCTGGCTTGAAGTTCATTCAGGGTTTCGTTGCGTCGTTTTATCCGTCTTTTTTCATTATTGCAACCATTTCGGCGACCTTTGCATCAACGACATCGTAAGGCAGTTGGCATGTGCCTGCGCCTCTGTGACCACCACCACCATATTTTGCCATCAAGGCGCCGACATCGGTTCTGGACGTGCGGTTGAAGATGCTGTGTCCAACGGCAATCGCACAAAATTCGCCTTTCTTTCCGTCCATAATCCGAATTGAAATGTTCGCCGTTGGAAATTGGGTGTAAATCAAAAAGCGGTTTCCTACTGGTGTATCGACGCCGCGAAAATCGGTTATGACCACATTGCCGTCTTGGCGTGAATGTTTGGCTTGGACTTCTTTGAAGATTTCTTCTTCTCTGCGATAACGCTCGACACGCTCTTTGATGTCAGGTTCATTGAGGATTTCTTCGGGTGTTTTCTCAATAATCCAGTCCACTAATTTTCTCATCAATTCTTTGTTGCTGATTTGATAGTCGTGCACTTTGCCCAACCCTGTTCTTGGGTCCATCAAGTAAGAGAGCAAAATCCAGCCTTTTGGATTGGTGACATCTTCGGGCTCGAGGTTAGCGGAGTCGGATTTGTCGACCTGAGTCAGCAAATCTTGATACTTTGTCAATTTTTCGCCCTTGCCTTGAAGCACGTAGTAATCATAGACAACGCGCGCAGCAGATGGTGCGACTGCAAAGCGCCCCTTAAAGACCATGTCTTCGTTGCGCGCAGCTTCGCTGGCGTGATGGTCAAACCACATGCCTGCATCAGGGTGATAAGGCAAGTTCGTGATAATGTCGTTGGAGGTTACTTTCACTTTGCCATCTTGCATATCTTTTGGGTGATGAAACTCAATCTCGTCGATTTGTTCAACTTCTTTGAGCAAAGCAGCACAGACGAGACCATCAAAGTCAGAGCGTGTTAGGAGTCGCATACTCTTTCTCCTTGATTAGGTTGGATTTTTGGAAATTGAATCTTGCCATATTCATCACGATTTTGCGCTGCGATTTGGCAAGGTAAAAGAAGTTACACACGAGGAGTTCAAACGCCAAAAGTGTATTTTTGTTTTTTGTCCGTTTTATGTTATGAACCAAATCGAGCAGCCGTCCCCGTCCGCACAAAAGTTTTTGCCGTTTAATTTTTCTCGCGCCTTTTCAGCGCTTGGAGTTGTGCGTTATCGTTGGATTTGGATAGGCTCGTTCATTTCCAACATTGGCACTTGGGTGCAGAAGGTTGCGCAGCCTTGGCTCATCTTGCAACTTTCAGGTTCGGCGTTTCTTTTGGGGCTCGACGGTTTTTTGCAGGATATTCCGCTACTGTTGTTTTTGCTGATTGGCGGCGTGGTGGTCGATCGGTTCGACAAGCGCAAAATTTTAATGCTCTCTCAAGTCGTCCAACTCTCTGCCGCCCTTGCGATTAGCGTTTTGATTTTACTCGATGAGATTCACGTGTCAATTATTCTGATGCTGTCGTTTGTTGTGGGCTGTATGCAAGCCTTCTCGACGCCTGCTTATCTTTCGTTTGTTCCTGAAATTGTTGGTCAAACGCATTTAGCCAATGCGCTCGCGCTCAACTCAATGCAGTTCAATCTTTCGCGCTTAATTGGTCCTGTGATTGGTGGCGTGCTTCTGGCTTCGTTTGGGGCGGCGTGGTGTTTTGGATTGAACGCGCTGTCGTTTGTTGCGATGTTCATCGTGCTTCTTTTTGCGCCTTCCTCACCGCCTTCCGACACGGTGTTTTCAATGGGTTCAATCGTCGCACAAATTCGCGAAGGCTTTGAAGCCGTGTTTGCGCGTCGGGAACTTGTTGCCATTATCACGATGGTGTTTGGGATTAGTTTTTTTGGTGCGCCGCTTCTTGCCTTTATTGCCGTGCTCGCCAAAGGCGCGTTGAACATTGGCGCGCAGGGGTTTAGTTTCGCGCTCTCGTCGTTTGGGCTTGGCGCGGTTTTAGGAGCGATGTTGGTTTCTTCGCTTCAGCAACATTGGATTCGCCCGAAAACGGTGGTCGCAACGGCATCTTCGCTTGCAATTCTCATTTCGCTTATCGCGCTCTCGCCTTACTACACCATCTCGCTTTGCCTCTTGTTTCTTGCAGGATTGACCTTCGTTAGTAGCAATGTAATTGGCAATACGATTTTACAAACCTCCGTTGCCGACACCTTGCGCGGCAGAGCCGTAAGCATTTACGCGCTCGCATTTCGCGGTGGCGCGCCAATCGGCAGTCTTATCACGGGCATAATGGTTGAGCATTTCGGCGTGCAAGTTGCCTTAGCCATAAATGGCGTGGGGTTGCTATCGGTCGTTTGGCTTGCGCGTTATCGGCTGTATCGGCGTTGAGTCAGCGTTGCGCGAAACTTGTAATCGCTACCGTTTTTCATTAGATTATTCGTAATCGTTTTTAGAAGTTCAGAAGTTAGAAGTTCAGAAGTAAAAAGGGAGACATAGCTATGCCGCGCTATACGCCCGAACAGTTGCGTATCCGCAATCGCTCAATTTGGACGAAAGTTCAACTTATACTCGCACCCATTCAATTCGTCGTCTTTATCGTTGGGTTTATCCTCACCTACTTGCACTACATCGGCACGATTGAAAATTTCCAAATTGTTACTTATGCCATTGCCGTTAAAACGCTTTTCTTCATTGTGCTTTTCGTGACGGGGGCTTTCTTTGAGAAGGAAGTTTTCGGCATGTGGGTTTATTCGCCTGAATTTTTTTGGGAAGATGTCGGAAGCACGATTGCAATGGCGATTCACTTCCTTTATTTCATTTTTGCTCTTTTGCACTTTTCTTACGAGGTCTTGATTTGGTGCGCCTTTGCGGCGTATTTGAGTTATGTGTTGAATGCGATTCAATACTTAGCTCGAATTTGGCTCGAGAAACGCAATGAAAAGCGTTTGAAAGCGCAGGGCATTTCGGTGTGATTCGGTGTGAATGCATTTTCGTTAATTGTCAAGCAGTTTGTTATATGAAATCAAAAGCTGTTGTTTTTTACGCGCCCGAACGCTTGGAACTGCGCGATGTGGAGTTGCGCGAACTCGGTTCGGACGATGTTTTGATCGAAACTCATTGGACGAGCATCAGTGCGGGCACCGAGAAAATGCTCTTTCAGGGCAAATTGCCCCCAATGCAAATGACCTCGTATCCTGTAATTCCAGGATATGAAACCGTCGGAAAGATTGTTCAGAAAGGCGAGAATGTGCCTGAATCAGCATTGAACACTTTTGTTTATGTGTCGGGTTCGCTTGGCTACATTGGCGTGAATGCGGCATGGGGCGGTGCGTCGTCGCACATTGTCTCGCCGTTCCACAAAACCATTCGCGTCGATAACATTTCGGACGTCTCGCTCGGCTTGGCACTGCCACTCGGCTCAACGGCACTTCACGCGGTCGACCTTGCCGAAGTCTTGCGCAAAAAAGTGCTGGTGTTAGGACAAGGCGCGGTCGGCTTGCTCGTGGCTGAACTTGCCAAACACTTCGGCGCGGAACTCGTTATCGTAACCGATTTGAACGCCGAGCGACTTGCCCAATCCAGCGCCAATATCCGCATCAAAGCCGATGAACAGAATTTGAACGATGTCCTCTCAGGGTTGCTCTGCGATGTGGTGATTGATTGCACAGGCTCTATGAAAGCCATTGAGCAAAGTTTTCCACACTTGACCATGAACGCCAAAGTCATTTTAGCAGGCTTTTACCAGCGCATTGATTTGCCTTATCACCTTGCGTTCATGAAAGAACTCCATTTCATTGCAGCAAAGCAGTGGCGAATCGGCGATTTAGAACGCACGCGTGACCTTATTGCTCGCGAAAAAATTAACGTGAAAAAAATTTTTACGCACTATGGCTCTGCTTTTAACGGAATTGAGAAAGCCTATCACACAGCGTTCAACGACCCAACGTGTCTAAAAATGGTTTTGAACTGGAAGGAAGATTAGTTTCACTTTATTGATCAACCACTATGCCACGCACTATCGCAATTTACGGCAAAGGCGGAATCGGAAAAAGTTTCATCACCACCAACCTGACCGCCACTTTTGCCTCTATGGGCAAGCGCGTTCTGCAACTCGGTTGCGACCCCAAACACGATAGCACCACCACACTTTTTGGCGGCTTGTCGCTCCCGACCGTTACTGAAATCTTCGGCGAAAAAACAGCGAAGCATGAAAAAATTCAAGTTGAAGATATTGTCTTCAAAAAAACTTTTCCTGACATCTCAGGGGAAATTTTCGGCATTGAACTCGGCGGACCCGAAGTCGGACGCGGCTGCGGCGGCAGAGGCATTATCTCTGGCTTCGACGTGCTCGAAAAATTAGGACTCTTCCAATGGGATTTAGACGTGGTGCTGATGGATTTTCTCGGCGATGTGGTCTGCGGCGGATTTGCGACACCGTTGGCGCGCTCTTTGTGCGAAGAAGTTATTCTCATCATCTCTAATGACCGCCAATCGATTTTTGCTGCCAACAACATTTGTATTGCTAATAACTACTTCAAAACCGTTGGCGGACACACACGGCTCTTGGGCTTAATCGTTAATCGCGATGACGGCAGTGGCATCGCTGAACGCTACGCCGAAGCAGCAGGCATTAACATCATTATGAAACTGCCCTACCACTCCCAAGCACGCGATAAAGCCGATAGTTTTGATTTAGCCATTCGCATTCCCGAAATCAAAGCGAAGTTCGACGACCTCTGCACGAAAATTTGGAATCGCGAAATTCCCTACTGCGAAGCACGCGGGCTGAACTACGATGAATTTATGAGCCTTTTCGGCGAAGTCAGCTCACGCAAACCCGAACCGGCTCACCTTGCCGATTTACGCCTCGAGAAAAATCTCGACCTCGACGGCACATCGCTTGTCAAAGAAAAATTGGAAAAAGAATCCTTCATCGCCAACGGCTTCCAAAAACCGATTCAAATCAACTTGCCAACTGAACAAAACACACTTGGCGATAAAATCGCAATCGGTTCAAATGCCGAGACGCTTCCCGAACAAGATGAGTTTGTGAAAAAAGACATTGCCAACCAGCGTCAGAAAGAAACCGCTACTCCAAAGCCAATCCTGAACGACCATGAGCGATTGCTTCACTGCATTTCTAAATTGCCACGCATTGAGCGCGAGTTAATCACCTTGTTGGAAATCAAAAAAAAGTCGATTGGTGAAATCGCAATTGAAAAACAGTTGGAAGTGTCGGAAATCCAGTCTTATCTCTCTTCGGCACGCAGGCATCTCAAAGAACTATTCTTTCAAGTCGAGTGAGGGCGTGGCTATCGTCCGAAGAAAATGCCGTCCATAAAGCGATGGCTTAAATTGCCTGTAACGGCGGCGAGGTAGTAAGGCAAGCCCGTGGTCCAATGTGCCTCAGCATACCACATCGGCAGAAGGATAAACGGCAAGGGAATCAAGAACGCCGCCCAAAGTGAATGTGTCCAGCCGCGATGTTTTGAGATGAGCGGCGTCATCGCAAAAAGTCCGAGAAACGCCGCCTCGCGCCACAAGCCGCGCACGATAAGCACAAGGTCGAGCACGAGAAATATCCAGTAAAAAACTTTCTGCCCTTTGCTCTTAATATCCACATCAGGAAAGAGCGCGAACAGCAGTGTGATTCCGAACAAGATGACAAGTTGTAGCGCGTATTGCCAAGTTGGCAGGGCATCGTAATCAAAGAGGATTCCCAACAAGAAGGCAAAGGGAATGTAGAACAAGACGCCGCCGAAAAGATGACCTTTGTAAGAACTCATCTAAAAGTTTTTTTGCAAAAAAATGGTTACTTTGTTTCATCTGTTTTCAACGAAAAATTCATCGCCGATGCACCGAAAATACTTATCCCTATCCACACTTTTACTGCTCGCTGTTTTTTTAGGAAGTTGCATTGAAGAACCCGCCTCGCCGACTTGGCTAACGAACAACCGCCTTCCACTTGTCAATACCACCTACACTGTCGAGCGGCTGATTGAAGAGGCACGCGACCAG
>CALKXI010000041.1 GCA_938003965.1 uncultured Chlorobiales bacterium | reverse complement strand
CGCCCCCCACATAGAGTTCGCCGTTATAGACCGCCAGCGCACGGACCACATTATCCACCCCGTTGTCATAGCCCTCGCCGAGCGAGTTCCAACTTTCACCGTTCCATTGCGCAATGTGGGTGGCTTTCTTGCCGCCTGCCGCTGTGAAACTGCCTCCCACATAAAGTTCCCCGTTATACACCGCCAGCGCACGAACTTCATTATTCACCCCGTTGCCCGAGCCTGTGCCGACGCTGTTCCAACTCGTCCCGTTCCAGCGCGCAATAGAGTTCGCACTAATGCTACCCGCCGCTGTGAAATCGCCCCCCACATAAAGTTCCCCGTTATACACCGCCAGCGCATAGACCCAATCATTCACCCCATTGCCCGAGCCTGTGCCGAGCGTGTTCCAAGTCGTGCCGTTCCAGCGCGCAATGCGGTTGGCACTGATTCCTCCCGCCTGTGTGAACTCGCCTCCTACATAGAGTTCGCCATTGTAGATGGCTAGCGCAGAGACAAATGGGTTACTTACACCACCTACTCCGTTAATTGGCAAAATAAATCCTGTGCTCCAAGTGCCCGACATAGTGTTCTCGGTTTGCGCCTCGCCTTTCGGCACCACACGCGGCGCACCGCTCGCGTCCATTCGCAACTCGTAGCCGTCAAGGTTATATCCGCCATCTCGCTCTAAGCGCAGTGTGCCATCGGGGTTCACAATCTCGCGCACAGAAGGCTGTGCAGGCGTTTGGGCAAAAGTAACATTTGCCATCAGCAGCAGAGTCGCGAAAAGTAAAAGCATCTTTTTCATGGGTGTCTTCAAGATAGAGTTGAGGGGCAAGGTAATCAACTTGCCGTTTCCTGATGTGCCCCGTTTGCATGAGGGAACGGCACGACTGAAAATCTTTCTATGCAAATTAAAAAGACGCGATGAAAAATCAATCTTGATGATGACGCAAAGGGGGAGAAGACTACTCGCGTTGGCGCGGGTCTAAGGCGTCGCGCACGCCGTCGCCGACAAGGTTAAAGCAAACGACCGTCAGCACAATGGCAAGTCCGGGGAAGGTTGAAATCCACCAATGGTTGAGCAGGTTATCGCGCCCTTCGTTAATGATGTTGCCCCACGAAGCAGTAGGCGGTTGGACGCCGAGTCCCAAAAAGGAAAGCGCGGCTTCGGTCAAGATAATGCCGCCAATGCGCAGCGTTGCCGCAATGATAACAGGCGTGAGCGAGTTCGGAACAAGATGCTTAAAAATGATACGCGCATTCGAAAGCCCCAACGCGCGCGCGGCTTGAACGAACTCTTGCTCTTTGAGCGAAAGCACTTGACTGCGCACCAAACGCGAAACGCCCATCCAACTTGTAAAAGCAATCGTTACCACAATCAAGAAAATCGAGTTGCCGAAAGAAGCAATGATGATGAGAATCAAAAACAAACTTGGAAACGCTTGAAGCACATCGACAAGCCGCATAATGAGCGTATCGACCCAACCGCCGAAAAATCCAGATACGACGCCCAAAATCATGCCGAGCGTAATGGCAATGGCGACCACCAAGAAGCCAATCGAGAGCGAAATGCGTGAGCCATAAATGACGCGGCTGAAAATATCGCGTCCGTATTGGTCTGTGCCCATCAAATAAAATTTCTTTTCAATGACGGGCGAGCCGTCGGGATTGGTTTTCAGTTCGGAAAGCGGGAGCGTTTTTTCACGTGAGCCTTGCTTGTAAATTAAGTTGTTGGATTCAATGCGATAAGAATTGACGATTAACTTGCGTTCAGTTTCGCCTCTGAATCGGAGCGCATAGTTTTGCGTGATGAGCGAATTGGTGAGCGAACTGGCAAAGTCGGTTCCGTCGCGAAGTGGAATGGTTTGGGCTTCGGCTTCTTTGAGGAAAAAGCAGTCGAGCGTGGTGCCGGGCGGTTGAAGGGCGGTGACGATGAAATCTTGTTGGGCGTTGGGGTCGTAGGGCGAAAGCATGGGCGCAAGAAGCGCGACGGAGTAAAGCACAGCGGCAATGCACATGGCAACAACGGCAATCGTGCGCTTTTTGAACTCGCGCCACGCAATTTGCGACAGGCTCATGCTGGCTTTTGTCTGTTTGCCGACCGCAAGTTTTTTGCGATAAATTTTCACCGAGAGCCACCAAGTTCCAAAAAAGCCAACAAGGCAATAAATCGACGCTATCCAAAACTCGAGAATATCAACCGTGAAAACATCTTTCAAATCTTTGAACGACACAAACAGAAGCAACATTGAAGTGAAGAACGACTTCAAGCCGCCCCAGAAGAGAAATTGATTGGAAAGAATCACCACAAGAAAGAAAGCCATGACGCCGAGCGTGAGCGCGCCTTGTATGGGTTGACCGATGCGAAAAAAGCCGACCGCAGGCAAGTAATCTACCGCCGAAGGCGTAATGTGCGAATACGGATTGTCAGGCTCCGCAAGTTCAAAGGCGGTGTTGCGGGCTTTGTTGAGGTCTTGATTGGTAGCGGTTGATGATTGAGCCATGTGTTAATCGTCCTACTTATTTACAAAAGTCAAGGCGGCGCATTTTGGTTTAGCAAGCGAGAAAAATTCTCGCTAAATTTACGCACCTTCGTTGTGATAGAAGTTCCGAGAATTTAAGACAAATCCAACCTTTATCACAAAAACACTTAATCAAAACTGCACATCCACATGAAGTCTGCTACGCTTAATCTCGATACGCTTTCACGCTTGAAGGCAGATGCGCTCCTTTTATTCAAAAAAGGAATTGATGCCGTCAATGGCTACAAGGTTGTTAAAGATGCCTTGCGGCTTGAAGGCGATGTTTTGAATGTGGTGGCGCAAGGAAAGTTCAAAAAAGTCGATTTGTCGCAGTTTAAGCGCGTGCATTTAGTTGGCGTGGGAAAAGCCAGCGTGGCAATGGCAAAAGCCGCAAAGGAAGTTTTGGGCGAGCGTGTGAGTTCGTCGTTTGTCGTTACGAAATATGCCTACGCGAGCGACGCGCCGAGCGATTTGCGCGTGGTTGAATCCGCACACCCGATTCCCGACGAAAACAGTTACAAAAACGCACGCGAACTCTTTCGCCTGTGCAATGAAGCTAAAGAAGACGATTTGATTATCAATGTCGTTTCAGGCGGCGCATCATCGCTCTTGTCGTTCCCCGCAGGTGAAATCACGCTCGAAGATAAACGCTTCGCCACCTCGCTTTTGCTTAAATCAGGCGCGACGATTGAAGAAATCAACATCGTGCGCAAGCATCTTTCAAAAATCAAAGGCGGACAACTGGCGCGCGCGGCATTTCCCGCAACCATGCTCACGCTCATTCTTTCCGATGTGATTGGCGACGACTTAGGAACGATTGCGTCAGGACTAACCTCGCCCGACTCCTCGACATTCATTCAGGCTTACCGTGTGATTGAAAAATATCGTCTTGAAAAATTGATGCCCGATAGCGTGCTGGCAAGGCTTCAACGCGGCATAGAAGGCAAAATCGCCGAAACGCCAAAGCCTGATGACGAGTGTTTTAATCGCACGCACAACATTGTTGTCGGTTCAAATCGAATCGCGCTGAAAGCGATTGAAGACAGTGCCAAAGAGCTCGGCTACGAAGCGGGAATTTTAACAGACGAACTCAAAGGCGAAGCGCGTGAAGTCGCTAAAAACCTTGCAAAACGCGCCAAGCACTTGGCAAAGGCGTCGAGAAAAGCATGCTTAATTGCAGGCGGCGAAACAACGGTAACGGTTGTCGGACACGGCAAAGGCGGACGCAACACAGAAATGACGCTCGCCGCCGCCATTGAACTCGACAACACGCCGAACATCGTGTTTTTAAGCGCAGGCACAGACGGAACTGACGGCAACACCGACGCCGCAGGCGCAATCGCCGACGGCTCAACCCTTTCACGCGCTAAAAATCTTGGACTCGTTGCCAATGGATACTTGCAAAACAACGATTCCCATGACTTCTTCAAACTTGTTGGCGACCTTGTCATCACAGGCACAACCAACACCAATGTGATGGATATTCAAATCATACTTGTGGATTCAATATCATAAGCCCATCTCAACACGGCAACTTAAACTCGATGCCGTTAACCTTTCTATCAATCAAACAATGAAACCACTTGCGATTTTTCTATTGGCAATCGGTCTTGCAACAGCAGGCTGTTCGCGCAAGCAAACTGACATCAATCGTTCTAATTCTGTAACGCACGCCTACATTGCCGACTTCGATTACCTCAATCCTGTTTTGCTTCAAGAAGGCACAAGCCGCGAAATGTGCAACTTGATTTTCCCACGTCTCTTTGAAGAGTATTTCGATTCAGCAAGGGGCATTACAGGCTTTACGCCGCTCTTTGCCAAATCGTTTGAAGTTTCGCCCGACCACAAGCGCGTCCGATTCCTGCTCAGAGACGATGTCAAATGGTTTGATGGCAAGCCCGTAACCGCAAAGGATTGGCTCTTTACCTACAAACTTTACGCCGATACGATTATTGCTTCGTCGCGCCAGAACTTCGTAACGGAAAATTTCGCGCTCGGTGAAAATGGACAAGTCGACTTTGAAAAAGCCGTTCAAATTCCAAACGACTATGAACTCATTGTCAATTTTGAAAAGCCTCTGCCAACGGAAATGCTCTTGAAATATGTCAATCTCGGCTTCATTTCGCGCGAAGTGTGGAAAGATGTGGAGGCAATGTCGCCCGCTGAAAAAGTTGCCATTCGCAAAGATGAACGCAATTTCAATCCTGAAAAAATTATCGGCGCAGGTCCCTACAAAGTTGGAAAATGGATTCGCAATCAAGAGTGCATTTTGGTTGCAAATGAGCAGTGCAATTTGCCGCGTCCGCCGAAAATCAAATATCTTGTCAATCGCTTCGTGCCTGAATACACCACGCGCTTAACGCTTCTGAAAACGGGTGCCGCCGACATTGTGCAAAACCTCACGCCTGACGACGCCATTCAACTGACAAACGATAATTCCTCAAAGATTCAAATCTTCGAGCGCGGCTACATCACTTACGACTACGTGGCGTGGATGAACATCGACCAAAACCTTTACAACGAGAAAAAAGAAATCAAACCGCACCCGCTTTTCGGCTCAAAGAAAGTGCGCCAAGCCCTCACAATGGCAATCAATCGCCAATCTATCATTGACGGATTTCTCAAAGGCTACGGCATGCTGGCGATTACGGACTATCCCCCGATTTGCCTTTGGGCGAAGCCCGACTTGAAGCCAATTCCTTACGACCCTGAACAAGCCAAAAAACTGTTGGAAGAAGAAGGCTGGAAAATCGGCAAAGACGGCATTCGCGAAAAGAACGGACGCAAGTTTAGTTTCCAACTCACCATCAACGCAGGCAACCAACGGCGCAACTACGCCGCCACAATTATTCAGCAAAATTTGAAAGAGATTGGAATCGATTGTCAAATCGAGCAGTTGGAATCGAACATCGTCATGGAGCGCACGCGCAAGCGCGAACTCGATGCGTTTCTGTTCGGCTGGATTGTCAGCCCGCCCGATATTGACCCATCAGAGACGCGCATGTCGGATTTAGAAAAAACGCCGTATAACATGGTTGCCTACCAAAATCCGAAAGTCGATGAACTCATCAAGAAAGGCAAAGCAGAAATTGACCTAATGAACGCCGCTAAGTATTGGAAAGAATACGCCGCAATTATTTACGACGAACAGCCTGAAACGATTTTGTATTGGATGACGGGATTAGTCGGCGTGAACAAGCGTGTGAAGAATGTGCGCATTTCGCCTGTTGGCACATTTGAGAATGTGATAGATTGGGAACTGGCTCTCGAAGAGAAATGACGGCGCGAAGCAAAAGCGTTCTTTTCATTTTCCTTGCGGCAGTCTTGTGGTCGACGGGCGGGGTGTTTATCAAAGCCACATCGCTCGATGCGTTTCAAACCTCGTTTTGGCGGTCGCTCTTTGCAAGCCTTGCAATTCTGATGTTGATTCGTCCCAAAAAACTCTTGTTGGATTCCACGACCGTTATCGCGTCCATAGCCTACATGGCGACGCTGATTTTATTCGTGCTTGGCACAAAACTCACCACAGCGGCAAATGCGATTCTGCTTCAATACACTGCGCCGATTTACATTCTCGTGCTCGCCCATTGGATTCTGAACGAAAAAATAACACGCATCGGCGTGATTACGGTGGCGTTGTGTGTGATGGGCATGGCGATTTTCTTCTTGGATAAACTCTCACCTGAAGGCGTAATTGGAAATCTCTCTGCGCTCTGTTCAGGAATCGCGTTTGCATTGATGACCGTGTTCCTGCGCAAGAACAAAGGCGGCGAGCCTGTGAGCGCGATTCTTTTAGGCAATGTGTGGATTGTCGCAAGTTGCGCCGCGATGATTCTCGTTCAACATCAAACGCTCGAAGCCTTTTGGCTCACGCCGCAAGACGCACTCATGACGGGCTATCTCGGTATGTTTCAGATTGCCATTCCCTACATCTTGTTCGTTCAGGCAATTAAACACATTCAGGCATTGGAAGCGTCGCTTTTATCGATGCTCGAGCCGATTTTGAATCCAATTTGGGTGATGCTGTTTGTGGGAGAATTTCCGTCGCTCAATGCGGTGATTGGCGGAAGCGTGATTATCGGCGCGGTCGCGCTTCAAAACGTTGTGGTGGCAAGGCAAACGGCAAGAAATTAAAAAGCCCCGAGCGAAGTCGAGGCTCTGCAATTTGAAAGATAAGTGAGCGGATTAGGTGCGCTCTTCGATCGGAACATACTTCAAATCAAGTTGCCCAGTGTAATCGGCAGTTGGGCGAATCAATCGGTTGTTGGCATATTGTTCCAAGATATGCGCCGTCCAGCCTGCGGTGCGGCTCATGGCGAAAATGGGCGTAAAGAGGTCGAGCGAAATGCCCATCAAGTGATAAGTTGAAGCGGAGTAAAAGTCGACATTCGGATAGAGTTTCTTTTCTCGTAAGACAAGTTCTTCAATTCGGCGCGACATTTCATACCATTTCATAATGCCGGTGCGCTCGCCCATACGCTTCGACATTTGGCGCAAGTGTGTAGCGCGTGGGTCTTCGGTTTTATAGACGCGGTGACCGAATCCCATGATTTTTTTCTTTTCGGCGAAGGCTTTTTCGATATAGCCATCGACGCGGCTGGGGTCGCCGATTTCTTGAAGCATACGCATCACTTGCTCGTTGGCGCCGCCGTGAAGCGGACCTTTGAGCGCGCCAATCGCACCGGTAACAGCGGAATACATATCGGAAAGCGTTGCCGCAATCACGCGCGCGGTGAAGGTCGAGGCGTTGAGTTCGTGGTCGGCGTGAAGAATCAAACAGATGTCGAACATACGCACGATTTCTTCATCAGGCACTTTGCCTGTGAGCATATAGAGGAAGTTTGCCGCAAAAGGAAGGCTGGGGTCTGGCTGAATCAAATCTTTTTCTTTGCGGATTCGGTCGTCGAAAGCGACAATCGTCGCCACTTGCGAAAGCAAATGAATCGCTTGGCTGATGTGGGCTTCGCGCGACATTTGCTCCGACTCTTGATAGAGCGCGAGCTCTGAAACTGCTGTTCGCAAGGCTTCCATTGGCGGTGCCGAAGTCGGAATGCTAAAAAGGTGTGAAACCACTTCACGCGGAAGGCGACGATGCTGCGACAACTCACGGCGAAACTCTCTTAACTCTTGCTTGTTCGGAAACTTGCCAAACCACAAAAGATAAACCGTTTCTTCAAATGTTGCGCCGCCTGCAACAATATCGTTGATGTCGTAACCACGATAAACAAGGCGACCTTTTTTTCCATCGATAAAACAAATTTCTGACGTCGCCGCAACGATGTCTTCGAGCCCAGCTTTCGGCTTAACTGCCTTGCCGTTTCCATTCCCGTTTGTAGTGACTTCTGACATGGGATACTCCTTGAAGTTAAATTTTGAAGTGATACTGTCTCTTTGCGAAGTAGTAGGCGACAGTGTTCATTTTTTGTCGCATCATAAATGTTGATATGAATATAAAAGAAATTTGTGGAAACTCGTTCTTAATCGTGCCCGCTATGGAAAAAAGACAGGGCGACAAGCACTACGCCGAGAAGCATCATCGCAATGCCTGAAATCAAATTGCTGTAGCCGCGAAGCGCACGAAGCAAGAGACTTGAAAAAACGCCCGTCAAAAACAGCATCGGAATCGTGCCAAGCCCGAAGGCAAGAAGCATCAAGAAACCTTCTGAAAATCCGCCACTCGAAATCGCCGTTACAAACATCGAGTAAGTCAGAACGCACGGCAGAAATCCAAGCAACACGCCCATGACATACTTTGCTGAAAGCGATTGCACCGACATAAACTTGCCGACGGCTTGCTGAAAAATCGAACTCGTAAAAAAAATATTTTCGGAGAGAAAGTGCCAACGCCGAACCGCGCCAAGTTGCATCAAGCCAAAAAGAAACACCAACACGCCTGAAACAATCCCAACAACTTGATGACTAATGCCAAAGCCGAGTTTGAGTAGCGAGAGATTGAGCATCTTTCCAACAAGCCCGCACGCGCCGCCAATGAAACTATAAGTCGTAATGCGTCCGAAGTTGTAAAGCAAGTGCGTGAGGGTTGAAACTTGTGCAGAGGCAGGCGTTTGTGGAAAGGTTAGGCGTGATGAATAAGCAAGCACAATCGGACTGCACATGCCCAAGCAGTGAAGGCTATTCAAAATGCCGAATCCAAAGAAGCCAAGAAATTCTGTCATTACAGTTAATTTGCTATTCAACATCAGTTTAACAAAACATCATTCTCTCTATGCCATTTTGGAGTCTCTTTTCAACCGTGTTCGTTACGGTGTTTCTCGCTGAAATCGGCGACAAAACACAACTTGCCACGATGCTTTTTGCCACAAAGGAAGAAAGCAATAAGTGGGCAATTTTTCTCGGTTCGGCGGTGGCGTTAGTGCTTGCGGCTGGAATCGGCGTGCTCGTCGGCGAGCAACTTGGAAAATGGATTTCGCCGAAAATGCTCAAATGGATTGCGGGCGCAGGCTTCGTCGTCATTGGAATTTGGACAATCGTATCGGGAGATTAGTTGAGCAAAGATTCCGTCACAAGTTCGGGAGATGCAGTTGAAGTGCTTCGGGCTAATGTTGAAAGCGATGAATTTGCCTTCAAGAGCGAAAGCGAATTGAGCGTAACCATTGCCGAAGATGCCGTCATAATCGCAATCGCCCAAAGTGGCGTCAAGAATCCAAATGCCGCAAGCGCAATTCCAATCGTGTTGTAACTAATCGCCCAAACAAGGTTCAGCACCACTTTGCGCTTGGCGATTCTTGCAAACGAAATCATTTCCGAAATCATCAAGAGGTTCGGGTGAAAGAGCGTAAAATCGGCGGTTGTTTTGGCTTGATTTGCGCCTTGAAACATCGCGATGGAGGTTGTGGCTGTGGTCATGGCTTCTAAATCGTTGATGCCGTCGCCCACAAAAACGCTTGCGCCAAATTGCGTTTCGTATTGTTTCACTAACGACGCTTTTTGTTCGGGCGAAAGTGCGTTGTAGTAATCGCAAGAAAGAAAATCGGGCTTCGGCGAAGAATCGCCTGTTAGGACAGCGACTTTCAAGCCAAGTGATTGAAGGGCTGAAATCGCTTGTGGCACTTGTGCTTTTGGCTCGTGTTCGAGCGTGAAGATGAGTTTCAAATTGCCGTCGATGAACAAGCCGAGTTGATTAGGCTGTAAGTGAGAAGCAGAAGCATGATGCGCGTTAAGAAGTGCAAGTGAGACCGTCTCGCCGTTCAGAATCGCCGAGCCTTCAACGCCAATGCCTTGAAGCACACGCGTTGTGAGAAGCAAAGCAGGCGAATGATGGTGCGCTGGTGCGTAGTTACGAAAGGCTTGTGCGATGGGGTGCTCGTGTTCAGATTCAAGCGCAATCGCAAGCGAAAGGCATTGTTGATATTCCGATTCGGAAAGTTGTGAAGCAGGCTCTACACGCGAAATCGTGATGCCATCAGTAAGCGTGCCTGTTTTATCAAAAAGAACAATTTTAACAGAGGCTAATTTTTCAATCGCTGTGCCACAGCCAGAAACGGTAACGCCTGCTTGTTCTAAGCGGTAAATCGCAAGCCAGAAGGCAATCGGCGTGGCTATCGCGAGTCCGCACGGGCAGCTAATCAACAACACCGAAAGCGCGTTGAGTAAAGCCCTATCCAACGAGAAATTTAACAAGTCATAAACAAAAGTAACGGCGGCGACCGAGAGAGCAATGGCAAGAAGCAGGCTTGCGCCTTTTTCTGCCAAGCGTTCAAATGAACTTTGTTTGGCTTTGAGTTCGAGCACGCGCTTGAAGTAGCGATTGAGCGAGGAATCGTTGTATGGCGATGTCGCTTGAAATTGCGCCGTGCCGCCTTGCCAAATTGCACCGGCTTTCACTTCGTCGCCCGCTTGCTTGAAGACGGGTAACGGCTCACCTGTTAAGTGCGATTCGTCGGCGTCGCCGAAGCCGCTGGTCAGAACAGCGTCAACGGGTAGTGGCGAATGTGCATCAACTTCAAAGAGGTCGCCAATCGCAAGTTCTTCGGCAGTGGTGCGCCACCGCCGCCCGTTCGGTAAAATTTTGATAACAGAAACGCTTTCGCTTGAAGTCCATGCCGAAAGTGCATATGAGAGTTTGAGTTTGAAATGCGCGTCAATCGTGAGGCTAATCACATAAAGCGTCAGTGCCATAGCGGCAGTCTCGAAATAAAGGTGCGTGAAGTCGCCGCGAAAGAAATTCCACGAAGAAATCAAAAACGCCGCCATTGTTCCCACAAAGACAAGTGTGGCAATGCTGAGCGAACGCTTACGAAATTCTTGAGACATCGCGCGCAAAAATTCTTTTGAAAGCAATGCAAACACTACAAGCGTCAGCACGAAACTGGCGATGGAAAGTGCCGTCGGTGCGTTTTCTTGCTCTTGGTAAATCGTTGCGCTGAAAAGCGTGATGAACATCGAGAGAATGAACGCTAAAATCACGCGAAAAAGGTGCGGGGGAAGCGCGCTATCGGAGTGCGGCGACTCTTTGAGAATCGTTGCCGCCATTTCGCAACCGCAGCAGCAGTAAGCAGGGTCGGGAAGATTTTTCCCATAAACAGGTAAGCCACAATGAGCGCAAGTGGTTACCGAGTGCGGTTCATTTTTTCGCTCCGCTGGCGAGTTGAGGTTTGAACACGTCATTGAGTTCTTGTTCGGTCCATGGCGCGGCGCGCGTAATTTGTTTTCTTCCATCGGCAACAGTAGCAGTTTGCACCGTATCGGCGGAGTTGCCCCAACTGTTGCGAATGTAGGTCGCAACGCCCGCAATCTGTTCGTCTGTCAAGGTTTCCCACGCGGGCATATTGCCATTGTAGACCTTGCCGTTGACCGTCAAATTTCCATTGATGCCATAAAGCAGAATCGAGACCAAACGGTCAGGATTTCCTGTTACCCAATTTGATTGAACGAGCGGCGGATACGCGCCTTCAACGCCTTGACCATTTTCTTGATGGCACGAAACGCATCGCTGGCGATAGACTTTCTCGCCAACTTTGAAGAGCGGCTGTGGCGGTTCGGGTTCATTGCTGACAATCATCGCGCCTTCTTCCAAGACGTGTGGGCGGTCGGAAATTTCGCCCAAGTATCTGCCGATGTAGAAAAATCCGAAACAGAGCGTCGAGAAAATGACGATGTAAAGCCAAACAGGACCAGGCTCTGCGCCTTCTTCGGGCAACTTGGCTTCGCGGAATGCGGCGGCGTGAATTTCGTCCCTCGACCGCTTATCGGACGAGTCAAAAAATTCGGGTGTCTGGTTCATCGTTAGTTTTGTTGCGGTTTAATCGGGTCTTTTTGATTGAGCGACAAAAGGTAATCGACAAGCGCATTGGCTTCATCAGTTGGAATAACTTTCTTTCCCGGAATTTGATATTCGGGCGGCAGTTTCAATCCTTCTTTCAGCGTTTTATCGGCATCGACAATTTCAAAGAGAAATGGATATGGTGGCATAATCGATTCTTTGATAACCGTGCGCGGATTGTAGAGATGAAGCAAATGCCAATCTCGACCGGGCTGACGCTGAGCGATGTTCGAGAGGTCGGGACCAGTGCGCATGGTGCCAAGTTGGTGCGGCGTAAGCCCTTTGTAATCAGTTGCAACGGAGGCACGTCCCCACCCGCGTTCAATATCTGCGCCAAACCCTTTCGGGCGCACTTGTTGTGAATGGCAGTAAATACAGCCGTGCGAGACATAAACCTTATGCCCTTCTGCCGCTCTGCCCCAAACATAAACATTGGCTTTCTCCACATTTGGCTCAATGTAGAGCTTCGGCAAAATCGTTAAGCCGAACATCGCAAAAACAAATAGCCCGATGATGCCGATAATGAGAATTGAATTTTTAATCATAATCAGTAAGATTTAATGTTCGTCAACTTTCACATCATTTGCCCAACGCTTGAACGATTTGTTCAAATTTGAAAATGCACTTGTAACTTTTTTTTCAAGCGAAACAGGTTCCGCTTTCGGTTCAAGCGCACGTTGGCGTTGAATATCGAGCCAAGTAACAGGCGGCGCAGGGCGCACTTTGCGCAGGTGCATCAAACGAAACACGTTGTAAGCAAAAACGAAGTGACCTGCCGTCAGCAGAATCGCCGCAAAGGAGCGCGAGAGTAGCCACTTCTTCGTATTATTGACCACCGTCATGAACGGAATATCAGGGTTGTTCATCTCCAAACCTTGAATAATACCGCCCCATTGCAATCCAACGAGATAGATAATCATGCCTGATGCCGAGAGCCAAAAATGAAGTTTGATAAGTTTCGGCGAATGCCACTCCCAGTTCGTAATGCGCGGCATGATGTAATAAACTGCCCCAAAGAGCATCATGGTGAAAAACGAATAAACGCCCGCATGCGCGTGTGCAATCACGTAATGCGTAAAGTGAATGACCTCGTTGAACGAGCGAACTGCTTGCAAACTGCCTTGTATGGAAACAAATGTGTAACTCATCGCGGCGAAGACGACAAAACGAAGTGTCGGCGAATACTTCACGGCTTCAAACGAATCGATAATCGTCATGTGTTGATTGACGGC
>CALKXI010000040.1 GCA_938003965.1 uncultured Chlorobiales bacterium | reverse complement strand
ATCATTATGGTGGCGACGATGCTGGCGCTTGGCATTCCAAATTACCTCAACACAAAATACTATGCAGAGCACGGGCATGAAGGCGATAAAATCACCCTGACGAACGAGCGTGTAACGTATCATTATCGAGATGGCAAGCAGAAATCGTTTCGGCTTTCGGAAGTGAAAAAGTTTTACAAAGAGCCTATAACCTTTAATCCACCGCCAACCTACTTCGTTGTGGCGATCATTGACTCTATCAAGGTTGATTCGTTTGCAGTGCGAGAAAATTTACCACGATTTGAAGTGTTCAAGGACGCTTTGAACAAGGCTATGAATGATAAACTCTGACAGATTAACAACGCGATAAAGAAAATGAAAGTGAAGCGTAATTTGGTTACGTCGGTCGAAAAGTTGGTGCGTTGCTTGGCAAGCAATCTGTATATTGGAAAAAGCATTTTTTGCTACGACTCAGTTGACTCCACTAATAATGTGGCGCATCGCTTTGCGCGAGATGATGCACAAAGTGGCACGGTTATTTTAGCCGAGTTCCAGACGACAGGGCGTGGCAGAAATGCGAGAAAATGGGTCGCTCAAAAAGGAGAGAACATCACGGCGAGCGTCATTTTGCGACCAACCATGCCGCTTGAAAATCTGACCTACCTGTCGCTTCTTACTGCACTTTCAGTGGCACAAGCCATTGAAGATGTGGTCGGACAGCGAGCGGAAATTAAATGGCCCAACGATGTTTTAATTCGTCGCAAAAAAGTCGCAGGTGTGTTGGTCGAAACATCGGCGCGAGCCAGCGCGGTTGATTATGTCGTGATTGGAATTGGACTGAATGTCAATCAAGTGCAATTTCCCGACGATTTGGCAGAACATGCGACTTCACTGTTTCTTGAAACAGGCAACACTCACGACCAGACCACGCTCTTTGTTAGCCTGATGAAATATCTCGATGCAAATTATGCTCGTCTCGTGAGCGGCGATACAGAATCAATTCGCAAGATGTGGAGTGGTTACTGTAACATGTTCGGAAAGCACATCACGTTTTATCAAGGCGATTCAAAGCGCGAGGGCATTGCCCTTGATATTGACGATCGTGGATTTCTGAAAGTGAAAATTGACCAAAGAGAAGAAGTGCTCTCCCAAGCTGAGATTCAAACGATTCGCTACTGACATCTGCCGATGCGCCGAACGTTAAGCCTTGATGTTGGGAACACGTGCCTCAAACTTGCTTTCTTTCAAGATGAGCGCATTCAGTTCCGAATGCAAGCAGAAACGAAGCGATTCAAATCGCTTAAATCGCGCCAAGAGTTTGCAGCGTCGTTAGTTTCGGAATTGAAAGCTCGCTCATTACAGGTTGAAAAAATTATCCTTTGCTCGGTTGTCCCAGAAGTGGCGCGATTGATTGCCAACACGCTTGAACGCACGTTCAAAAAGCGTGTCTTAACCGTCTCGACTGAACTCAACTTGCCCTTCGAGCATCGCTACAAAACACCGCACACGTTGGGCGCAGACCGATTAGCACTTGTTGCTTACGCCGTCAAGCGCTTTCCAAAAGCCGCCACGATTGCAATTGACTTCGGAACGGCAATTACATACGAAATTGTTACATCGAGAAAAATTTATCTTGGCGGCATAATTTTAAGCGGGTTTGGCGTCTCACTATCAGCGTTGCACGCGCGCACAGCCCAGCTGCCCGAAGTACGATTTTTATCACAAACAAAACTTGTTGGAGAAAGCACAATCGAGTGCTTGGAACGTGGCGCATATTGGGGCGCGGTGGCTCAAACAGAAGGCTTAATTGCTCGATTCAAATCGTTTTTGAAAACACATCACAAAGAAAAAAGCATTAAGGTGATTGCCACAGGTGGCGATGCGTCTTTAGTTGCAGAGCAACTTAAATTTGATGAACTCAATGAAGACGCCGTTCTCATGGGTGCGGCGCACTTGGCGGACTTGAATTGAAAAATCGGAGGCCGTTTTCAGAACGAAAACAAAATTGTATTTTTGCGACTCTTCAAAAATCTTGTGGAGAGGTCGCATAGTTGGTCTAGTGCGCTCGCCTGGAAAGCGGGTAGGGTGTAACAGCCCTCGCGGGTTCGAATCCCGCCCTCTCCGCCACACATTCCCCAACCACAAAGTCATTTCTTGTTCTATACAAAGCAGTTTGTTCGGAATTCTCAAGCAAATCGAAACGTTCAGCACAAATGATTTTTGAATTTGACATTTCGGAATCGGAATCCCTCGTCTCAATTCGTGTAGAGGGCACAGGCGATTTTCAAAAAGGAGTTGAAAGTGTATTGGCAATCGCCAACGACGCACGCTTCAAAAATGGTTTCAATGTGCTGGTAGACCTGTGTAATCTCAACTATCACCCGTCGCTTGAGGAACTGCGTACCTTTGCTGATGTGCTGATTTCACTCAAAGATAGATGCACAGGCAAAACAGCTCTGGTTGTGAGCAATTTTTTTCACTATGGCTTCGGCAAAGTGCTGAGCGGCTTTTTGGAACTGGCCGGCATTAAAATGCAAGTCTTCCGCGATACGCTTGAAGCAATCCAGTGGTTCAAAGATTAAGCATGCGTTTAAGCGTGCGTCTTGGACGACTTTTATGGTTTAGACGATTTCTAAACTAACTCCTCAAAAAAAGATGACTTGGCACGTTGACATTGGCATATCGCTGTGTTATATTGACTCTTGAAATAAGTAACAGTAACTCAAACTCAAATCATTGAGGAGAAACTCTATGAATCATCGCAGCATGATGCCCGCTCTGGACGCGATTGATGAAGTCTACAATTTAGCGTATTGGATGACGGGAAATGAAGCAACAGCAGGAATGCTCGTTAGTCAGACCTACAACTCGATTGATAAGCACGCTTCGTTAGTTTCACTTTACAAAGCGTTTCGAGAAAACTATCTGAAAGCGTTTGGTCAAACGCCCGTGCTCTCGGCAGAAGAAGCGGCGGAAATCGCCGATACCGATGTTGCCCGTGCCGTGGTGGCTTTACCGACCGATTTCAAAATGGCGGTATTGCTTGCTGACATTGCAGGACTTTCGCATCGCGACATTGCAACGGTGGTAGAAACGTCGGTTGAAGCCGTGCGCGAATGGCTACACTGGGGACGCAAGCTCATCATCAAAGAGCTGGCAGAGCAATGGCAAAACTGAACGCGTGAGCCGAAGAGAAAATCAAAAGCCGCCCATAAAGGAGCGGCTTTTTCATTGCGCCAAAGTTGTAGCAAAACAAGAAAAAGTGCAGGGCTTACTTTTTGCCAAGCATTGAGCCTAAACCGCCAAGCAGTTTGCTGGCACTACCTAAATTGCCTGCAAGGCTGGAAAAGTCGGGCATTTCGCCGGTTTGCAAGAAAGTTTGCATCATTCCGCCAACAGGTTCAGGAAGTTTTTCTTTTGCGAAACTGGCTACGACTTGAATCGCCATTTTCGCAGTTTCTTCCGAGATGTTGGTTTTCTCCATTAGGAGTTTGACAAGGTCTTGCATAAGAATATGTGGTTTTGATTTAGAAGAAGTAAGAACAAGGCTTAATCGCCGCCGAAAATACTGCCGATGCCGATGCCTCCTTCTTCTTTTCCGCCATATGAAGCACGCACGATTCTATCTGCTAAGCGCGAGAAGGGAAGGCTTTGCAGATAAACGAGACCAGGACCGGTTACTTTTGCAAGGAACAATCCTTCACCGCCGAACAAGACGTTTTTGAATCCGCCGACGAATTGAATGTCGTAATCGACGGTCGGCGCCATGGCAACAAGGCAGCCTGTATCAACACGCAAGGTTTCGCCCGCAGCAAGATGTCGTTCAATAACCGTGCCACCTGAATGAATGAACGCCCACCCATCGCCTGTGAGGCGTTGCAAAATGAAGCCTTCGCCGCCGAACAGCCCTGTGCCAATTTTTTTAGTGAAAGCAACTTCAATTTCAATGCCTTGTGCAGCGCAGAGAAATCCATCTTTTTGGCAAATGAACTCGCCACCGAGTTTCTTCAAATCCAACGGAATGATTTTGCCCGGATACGGCGCAGCAAAGGCAACTTTCTTTTTTCCTTGTCCCCGATTAAGAAATGAGGTGATGAAAAAAGAATCGCCCGTAAGCATGCGCTTCAATCCTGAAAAGATGCCACCACCAGTAGAAGTTTGCATTTCAATACCTTCTTCCATATACATCATAGCGCCAACTTCGGCACGAACGGCTTCGTTTGGGTCTAACTCGACCTCCACAATTTGCATTTCGCTGCCAAAAATTTGATAGTCAATTTCGTGTGCAGGCATGTGCGAGTGATTGGTTAAGTGAATTGTGATAACTGTAAATCTGAAAAAGTAACGACGGGCTAAACGGCAAGAGTGGACTTAAAGTTGCATGTAATTAAGCCACAGATTCGTTGACCTTTGGACGCACTTGTTCGGATAACGATTCCGATTGAAGTTCTAAAAACTTGGCTTTCAAAAACTCGATTGCCGCTTCACGCTCGTGAGGGATAACGCCGTCTAAAATCGCATTCTCCATTGCTTTTTTCAAAATGCCGACCATGCGCCCCTCAGGAAGGTTAAACATCGCCATAATTTCATTGCCGTTGACAGGCGGACGCCACTTTGCCCATTTGTCTTTTTCGGAAACGTCGGCGACTTTCGCTTCAACGCGCGCAAAGTTTGCCAAAATTTTTTGCACCTTTTTTGGATTCTTGCTGGTTACATCAGCGCGGCAAAGCATCATCAAGTCGTCTAAATGTTCACCGGCTTCAAACATCAAACGCCGAATCGCCGAATCGGTGATTTCATCGCGCGAAAGCGGAATTGGACGCAGGTGCATGCGCACCATTTTTTGCACAAAAGGCAAGTGCTCCATCGGCAATTTCATGCGACGAAAAATTTTAGGAATCATGTTCGCCCCAACGGCATCGTGCCCATGGAAACTCCACCCAATCCCTTGATGAAATCGCTTGGTGCGTGGCTTGCCAATATCATGTAAAAGTGCAGAGAGACGCAGCCAAACATTATCCGTCATGGTGCAAATGTTATCGACAACTTTGAGCGTATGGAAGAAAGTATCCTTATGCCCCATGCCGTCGACTTGCTCGACGCCTGCCATGAGAGGCAGTTCGGGGAAAATTTCGTCGAGGATTTTCGTGCGATATAGGATTTCAAAGCCAATCGAAGGCGTCTCAGTCATCAACAGTTTAAGCAGTTCGTCGGTGATGCGCTCTTGTGAAACGATTTTCAGGCGCGAGCGCATGTTTTCCATCGCTGGCGGAAGCGAAGGATGAAGCGCAAAGCGGAGTTTGGCGGCAAATCGTGCTGCACGAAGCATACGAAGCGGGTCATCTGAAAATGTCGATTCAGGCTCGAGCGGAGTGCGTAAAATTTTTTTCTCCAAATCGCCAAGTCCGCCAAACAAGTCAATTAACTCGCCGTAGTTTGCACGATTGAGTGAAACCGCAAACGCATTGACGGTAAAGTCGCGCCGTGAAAGGTCATCTTCAAGTGTGCCAATTTGTGTAATCGGCTTGCGCGAATCAGGGTTGTAAGATTCTTTGCGTGCGCCGACGAATTCAAGTTTGAGTTCGCCTTGTGTCTCGTCCTGCAAACGCAGTTGCGCCGTGCGGAATCGCTGGAAAACAGCAAAACCAAAGCCGTTTAAGTGCGATTTGACAGCGTTGGCAAATTCAATCGGCTCGCCGACAACCATCACATCAATATCTTTACAAGGCTTGCCCAATAGTCGGTCGCGAACAAATCCGCCAACAACATAGCATGGCAGATTCATTCTATCGGCAAGCGTGCCAATTTTCTCAAAGAGACTTTCTGAAAGCGTGATGTTCAAGGCTCAATTTAGATAAAGGTTTTCAAGATGCACTTGATAAGTCCAAAACGAGATACAATCGCACGTCGTTTCTTTGACAGCACTTGATACTCAAAATTAGATGCCAAAGTTACGGCAAAAACTCAACATGGAGAACTGCTGGCGCAGTTGTTGAGCGGTAATCAAGAATTCAACTTGCAAATGCTGTATCTTTGTGCAGGTTTTCCAATAAAATCCAACAAGAATCTCAATGACAGAAGAGGTAGTTTCGCAATTTCTTTCAAGCCGTGTAAGGCGCGTTCAAGAATCGCAGACGCTGCAAATCACCGCGCGTGCAAGCAAAATGAAAGCCGAAGGCAAAGACATCGTGAGCCTTTCAGCAGGTGAGCCTGATTTTCCAACGCCCGACTTTGCTTGCGACGCTGCCATTGAAGCCATACGAGACGGATTTACCAAATACACCAGCGTGGTCGGAATTCCTGAACTGCGCAAAGCTATTTCGGAAAAGTTGAAGCGCGATAACGCATTGAATTTTTCGCCCGAAGAAATTTGTGTCGGCGTCGGCGGCAAACAAGCCATCATGAACACGATTCTCGCGCTGGTCGATTCAGACGACGAGGTCATTATTCCCGCGCCGTATTGGGTGAGTTTTCCTGAAATGGTCAAAATTGCAGATGGCACGCCTGTGATTGTTCCGACCACATTTGAGCAGAATTTCAAACTCACGCCCGAACAACTTGCCAACGCGCTCACGCCGAAAACGAAGATGCTGATTCTTAATTCGCCGTCGAACCCAACCGGCGTGATGTATTCCGAAGCAGAAATTCGCGCCCTAATGCGCGTGATTGAGCATCGCGATGTGTTTGTGATTTCCGACGAAATGTATGAACAACTCACCTACGGCGAGGTTGAGCATTTTTCACCTGCACGAATTGAGACGATGAAAGAAAAAGTGATTGTGAGCAACGCACTTTCAAAATCGCATTCAATGACAGGCTGGCGCGTGGGCTATGTTGCCGCACCGAAGTGGATTATTGATGCCGTCGCAAAGTTGCAATCACAAATGAGTTCACACACGAGTTCCATTTCGCAAAAGGCGGCCGTAGCGGCACTCTTGGGTGAGCAAACCGTCGTTAAAACCATGCGCGAGGAGTTCAAAAAGCGACGCGATTTTCTCTATCGCGAACTTTCATCAATCAACGGGATTCGGCTCAACCTGCCTGAAGGCGCGTTTTACCTTTTTCCATCGGTTGAAGGCTTGCTCGGAAAAACATTTCAAGGCGTAACGCTGAACTCGTCGGTCGATGTCGCAGAGTATTTGCTCGATAAGCATTGGGTTGCGACTGTGCCCGGCGATGCGTTTGGGGCAGAAGGCTTTTTGCGCCTTTCATATGCCTCGTCTATGGCGGAGTTGGAGAAAGCGGCGGCGCGAATGAAAGAAGCCTTCCGTGCGTGAGAGAGCGAGACTCACAAAATCGTGGCAACCGAAAGTTGATGTTGAATGCCAATCACGCCAAGCGAAGAGAAGGCATAATCGAACTTGAACTTTTTCAATTCAAGTCCAAGCCCACCTGAAACGCCTGAAAGACCAAGCGCACTGCCGACGCTCAAATCCTGACGAAGTTTGTTGTTGTAGCCTGCGCGCAATCGCACTTGCTCGCTTAAAAGAAACTCGCCGCCGATGGTGAAGAATTTGAGTTTATCGGTAACTTTATCGGTCTTATCGGCAAGGTTGATAAAGCCAATGCTCAAAATGAGCGGCAAGCCTTCAAGTTGGGTCGTTGCGCCGATGCGAATGTCCTGTGGCAAGGGTTCAGAAAAGCCGTCGTAAGTGGAAATCTGTGTGCCGACGTTGAGAATCGAGATGCCGATTTGCAATTTTTCGTCGGGAATATCGAGCAAAAGTCCTGCATCGAAGGCGATGCCTGACGATGAAAATTCGGCGATGTTGGAGAAGATGTATTTAAGCCCAATGCCGCCGCGCAATGTGCCGAAGGAATACTTCTCGAGCTCGCGCCCGTAGCCGAGTTGAAGGCATAAATCGCCTGCGGTGAACTCGCCGCTCGTATTGCCTGCAACGTCGGCGCGTGTAAAAGTGCCGTAGTTGATGTAAGAAAGCCCCACGCCGAAATCCCCAATCCCTTTGAACTCGCGTCCGTAGGCGATGAACCCTGCGTTAATGTCCATCAAATTTTTCTGAAAACTAAACGAAGCGGATTTATCGACCTCGCTTGAAATCGAAGCGGGATTTTGAAACAGCGCAACCACATCGCCCTTCATTGAGACGCTGTTCCCGCCGAGTGCCGCAACGCGCGCGCTTCGGTCAAGACGCAAAAACTCATAGACAGCCGTTTGTGCAAATACAGCGCGGGAGATGCCAAGCAGAATCAAGAAGAAACAAAGAGGCACAAGGCGAGTAAGCATCATAGATGGTTGCATTTCGGATTTTGAACGACAGAGGCGACGATGAAGCCGCACTTGGCGTTTGGTATCGACAATGTTTTGTATCAACAATTTAGATAACCGTGCGGGCACTATCAAGGGAAGAAGGAAGAACTCGAGTTTAGCCGCTGTAAGGATGTTGTAAATAGGCTTTGGCTTTTTTATGAGACTCTTGATGGTCTTTGAGGTTCAGAACGTTTTTGTAATGCGCTGTAGCTTTGGCTCTATCGCCCTGTGCGTCATAAATCATGCCTAAGCGCAATTCGGAAAGGACGCGGAAAGGGGAAGGCTCTTTGCTATCGACTTTGAGGCTCAAATTGATAGCGTTGGTGAAGTGTGCTAATGCGTTCTTCAAATCACGGCGGTTCATCATAGCAAGACCGATGTAGTAATGCGCTTCGCGCACATGGCGTTCGTTATAGTGCTTAACACCGTTTTGATACTTTTTCCAAACGTCAGTGAAAATCTCTTCGGCTTCTTTCCAAAAGCCGCTGGCGGCATAACAGCGTCCGAGATAAGTGTAGAAAAAGGGATTATCGGGGTAGCGTTGATGAAGTTGTTTGCAAAATTCGGCGGCTTTGGCGAAGTCTTTTTCATAGACGTAGTAAATTTGCGCAAGGAAGTAAATAGCTTCTGTTTTAGCGTAGTGTCCAAACTTCATACAGGAGTCGAGTCGTGCAATGCCTCGTTTTTTGTCACCTTTTGGAAACATGAGGGCAAGCGGTCTAACAGCGGGGTATTGTTCAGGAATGGCTTCGGCGTAGTAGTCGTAAATCCCAAGTCCGAAAAGCACGTCAATGTTGTCTTTACTAACCTTCTGAAGGCGTGAAACGATAGGAAGGGCGTCTTTGCCGTCGAGTGCGGCTTTAAGCCACTGCCCGCGATTGGCACGAAGCCTGCCGCGAAATCCAAGCGAACCACTTTTGAAAAACATCGCTTCTACATCACGGTCATTAATTTCCAATCTTTCATCGCAAAGCTCAATAACTTTTTCCATGTAGTTGCTGAAAGTCTCGTCATATTGGGTATTGTCGAGGTCGAGCATCATTTTCCACCACAGCACCATGCCCTTGAAGAAGTGTCCAACAGGTGACTTCGGGTCTTTGCGAATAATATCGGAAAAAACTGAATCGGCTTCGTTGAAATCGAGATTATAGACATAGTCAATGCCTTTCAAAACCTGTTCGTCGTATTTGGTAAAGGCTTTGGTGCTTGGCGCTTGTGCCAAAAGCCATGCAGGGGAGAGCAGAAACAAAAAAATTGGAAAAGCCCGAACGATAGGGTTCATGCTGTTGTCAAGTTTAATTACGGAGTTAAAACTTTTTTTGAGGCTGTGAAATTCCAAAACCGCAAAAAAGTGCGCGAATAGAAAAGGCGAAGCAATACTCCGCCTTTTAATTCGTGAAAAATGAGGGATTGAAAGTTACTTCAAGAAGAGCATCTTTTTGGTTTCGGCGAAATTATCGGTTTGCAAGCGATAAAGATAAACGCCGCTCGACAAGTTGAATTGAGACGCGTTGAGCGTGTAAGAATATGCCCCTGCGGCTTGACGCGCATTGACCAAAGTCGCAACCTTACGCCCGACTGCATCAAAGAGCTCGAGGCGAACGGCACTCGGTTGCGAGAGTTGATACTGAATGAGCGTCGTCGGATTGAACGGATTCGGATAGTTTTGAGCAAGGCTAAACGCGCTTGGCTTTTCGGAGAGCGTCGGTGCAGAACTGTTCGGAACAACAGTTACAACGAAACTCGGCGCATAATTCCAATAGTCGCCGTTGGGGTCGTAGCTGGTGTCGACGGCGCAGAAGTTGGCGTAAATCGTGTCGCGCCCTGCATTGGCGGGAGCGGTGTAGCGAAATTGCCACATCAGCGTATCGCCTTGTGCGACTTTCGGAAAGGTGTGGGTGAGTTCGCCGTCCTCGATTCGCATGCCTGCGCTGAGCGTGTCGAGCGTGCCAAGAGATGTTGCAATGTTGAATCCACCAGCTACAAGCGAATCTTTCCTGCCGTAAAGCGTGAAGACCGCCGTTTCGCCAATGCGCAGTGTGTCAGGACCTGAAATCCAAGCCTGAACTTGACTGTGCGGTCCTTGCTGAACGCCATCAGGCATGTGGCAAAAACAGCCGTCGTAAAAATGGTCAGGCTTCTGTGTCGCACCCACTTTTCCTGTGAGCGAATTTCCAAAAACAAATTGTTGCTTGAATTTATCGGCAGTAAATCCAAAGAAAATAACCGCGCCGATAACCAAAACGAAACGATGAAGACGCATACTGCTACAAGGTTTTTGAGTTACTTAATGAGCATCATTTTTTTGATGCTGGTAAATTCGCCTGCGGTGAGGCGATAAAAATATGTGCCGCTGGAAAGCGATTGCGCGTTGAAAACGACGCTGTATTGCCCTGCCGTTTGTGCTTGATTGACAAGCGTGGCAACTTCTCTGCCGAGCATATCATAAACGATGAGTTTCACATCGCTTGCAGTAGGAATTTGATAGCGAATCACGGTTGAAGGGTTAAACGGATTCGGATAATTCTGTTCCAGCGCAAATGCTTTGGGTTGATTCGGCAAACGGTCTTTGCCCGAAGAGAGAAGCACTTGAACGCTCACAGGAATCAATTCGGGAGAGTTTGGCGCATTGCTGATAATGCGGAGTGTATCGCGATAAACGCCTGCAACAGAGGGCAGAGCCGTAACGGTAATGGTATCGCTCGATTGCGGCGGAATCGAGAGTGTGCGGCGCGAAACTGAAAGGTTATTCTGCAACGAGTTTTGAATATCCGAAATCACAAGCGTGCCGTTGCCGTTGTTGAAGATGCGAAGCGTGTCGGAAACAGGTGCGGAAGAAATGACAAACGAAAGCGAGTCGCGCACAATGTTGAGCAAAGCAACGCGAATCGTGAAAATGCCGCTGGTAGAAACGGGATTGCCATCGCTATTGTCGCTCACACGCACACGCGCAGTTGAGGTCGGAATTGCGGGCACATTCCAAGCAAATGAGCCAAGCGAGCCAAGAATGTTATCGGCGACAAGTTGCCATGCGCTATCGGCGGC
>CALKXI010000039.1 GCA_938003965.1 uncultured Chlorobiales bacterium | reverse complement strand
TGGGACGGCACAAACTCACTTGAAACCGACGACTTCAAAGCCTTCTATCCAACCTCAACGCTCGTCACCGGACCCGACATCATCTTCTTTTGGGTGGCGCGCATGATTATGGCAGGCTTGTATTTCAAAAAAGAAATTCCGTTCCGCAACGTCTATTTCACCAGCATCATTCGCGACGGACAAGGGCGCAAGATGTCCAAATCGCTTGGCAATTCGCCCAACCCGCTCGACATCATCGAAAAATACGGTGCCGACGCCTTGCGCTTCACCACGATTTATCTTGCGCCGCTTGGTCAAGACGTGCGCATGGAAGTTACCAAAGACCAAGACACGCCGCAGGTTGAACAAGGTCGAAACTTCGCCACAAAAATCTGGAACGCCGCCCGATTCCTGTTGATGAATCGTAACGACATCTTCAACGGCGTTGATGAATTTGCATCGCATTACGCCGCCTTCTCGCCCGAACGCTCAACATTCAATCTTACTGAACGATGGATATTTTCGCGGCTCAATCAAACCTTAGAGCAGTATCACAAAGCCGTTGCGAACTTCCGCGTCAACGATTTAGCCAAACTCGTCTATGACTTCATTTGGGGCGACTTCTGCGATTGGTTCATTGAGGCAATGAAAGTCAATCTTCAAACGGCTTCATCGACCGAAGAGAAGAAAAACATCTTGTGTCGCGCCTTCTTCGTCTTTGAAGAAGCACTGAAAATGCTGCACCCGATTATGCCGTTCATCACGGAAGAAATTTGGCAAAACCTTGTGCCAAGAGCCGAAGGCGCATTTTTAGACACCACGCCAATTTCACAAGGCGAAAGCATTTGGAACGACAAGTTGTCCGAACAAGAATTCGAGTTAATCAAAAAAGCGATTACCGAAATTCGGAGCATTCGTGCCGTGTTGGGTGTGCCGCCTGCGCCGATTGCACACGTGCAACTCAAACCAAGCACGCCCGAAACTGCCGAACTCTTTGTGCGTGAGCGCGCGCTTCTTGAACGGCTTGCGCGGGCAACGCTCCATGTTTCTGCCGACCTTACAAAGCCGAAACACGCCGCCAGCGCAATGGTCGAGGGCAATGAACTCTACATCTTGCTCGAGGGCTTAATCGATTTCGAGAAAGAAAAAGCGCGCCTTGCCAAAGAGATTCAAAAGTCGGAAAACTACGTGAAGCAGTTGGAAGCCAAACTTGCAAACGAAGGCTTTGTGGCGCGCGCACCGAAAGAAGTTATTGACGCTGAAAAAGAAAAACTCGCCAACGCCAAAACAACGCTCTTGAAACTGCAAGAAAACTTGGCAAGTTTGAGCTAAGAAATGGAAGTCTATGTCGTAGATTTTGTGGAATTGGAAAGTGGAAATGTTCCATTCGAGAAATTCTTGGATAGCCTTTCTCTTGAAGAGAGAGCCGAAGTATTAGCGATGATAGAAGAATTTCGTGTGCTCAAAACGCTGAATCAAAATCTCCCTGCAACGATGTCGAAAGCATTGAGAGATGGCATATTTGAATTGCGGGTAAAACACCGCACAAAAACATCAAGAAGTTTATACTTTTTTGAAAAAGGAAAGAGAATCATTTTTACGCATGGATTTGTCAAAAAACACAGAAAACCCCAAATGATGAAATTTCAAAAGCACTAAGGTATAAGTCTATCTATGAATCAAAACACTCATGATATGACAACGCGATATGACGAATACATCTGCAAGCAGTTGCAAAATCCTGAGTTCCGTGCGATGTATGCGCTCGCCAAAGAAAAAGTAAAACTCCAAATTCAGTTGGAGAAACTGCGCGAAGACATCAAGCAAGGGAAGAAATCTGTAACATTGCTGCGTCAGTTGAATCATCTATCTGATGCAATAAGCAAGGTCAAGATTTGAAATATGAAAACGATTTTGCGAGGCGAGTATTTTCATACTTCGCACTGTAAGGGGGTTCAAGTTTGAGAAGTGTAACTAATTCCAAATGTTATGACCAGCGACATTTTATCCGAATCACCGAAACAATTCACGCCGCCAGTTTTTTTGCGACGCAACAAGTTGGACTACGAATCCACCTACAAATCTTCGATTGAAAATCCTGCTGAATTTTGGGCAGCGATTGCTGAACAACTGCTTTGGGAAACAAAGTGGAGCAAGGTTTTCGAGTTTGAACCGCCGAAACACGAGTGGTTTCTTGGTGCGAAAACCAACATCACGCTGAACGCGCTCGACCGCCACATTGTGGGTGAGCGGCGCAATAAGGTCGCGCTCATTTGGTCGAGCGAATCGGGACCTGAAAATTATGTAACCTTCGACCGCTTAATTCGCCGTGTCTCGCAAGTAGCAAACGCGCTGAAGTCCGTTGGTGTGCGAAAAGGTGATACCGTTTTGGTGTTCATGCCGAACACAGTTGAAGCCGTTTATGTGATGCTTGCCTGTGCGCGCATTGGCGCAATTCATGCGGTCATTCACGAAAAGGCAGGGGCGCGTGCGCTCAAAACGCGCGTCGAAGACCTCGAGCCGAAAGTCGTCTTTTGCGCCGATGCCAGTTACAGCGAAGCGATGCACTTTCCGATG
>CALKXI010000038.1 GCA_938003965.1 uncultured Chlorobiales bacterium | reverse complement strand
GGCGAAGCCAAGCCGTCGGATTGTCGTGCTAACAGTTCGCGCAAAAGTGCAGGGGGCGCGTTTGAGCCGCTGGTTACTAAAATCGCGCGTGAGGTTGTAAATAAGCCAACCGCACCGCCGTTGGGCGTGATAAACATTTGCTCCGCACCGCTTTGGAAAAATGGGTCGTCGGCTCTGCCGAAGTCGCACGTGGCGGTAATGCAGAAGGTCAATCGGCGTTGATTGTTCAGCAAGCGCAGGGAAGTCGAGGGCTCAAAGATGCGCTCTGCCGTCCACACATTTGGGTTGCCGTGTCCAATAAAATTGATAATCAGCAAGCCGCTGTTGAGCTGGTTAATGATGTCGTTGTAGAGCGCGGGAAAGCGTCTGCCGCCTGCGACACTTTCGGGACGGTAGAATGGTGCGTAAAGTTTAACGGGGTCGATGTAGGGCGCGCTAATGCGGGCTTGTTGCAAGGTAAATTCGCTATCGCGTGTGAATTGGTCGCGGGCGTGTCCGGGATTGCGGATTGCGCCGTTGGGATAATCATCAGCCACTAATCCAAACCGATTGCGCCAATCGCCAAAGTCGGAGTTGGTTTCGTAGCCGATGATTTTTTCAACAGCAAATTCGGCTTCTCGTGCGGATTGAACCGTCAAACGACCAATCGCTAATTCAGGTCGGAAATCTTCGCCTTGAACGCTGACAAAAAAATCGTCCGAACAGTTGAACGATGCAAGTTCGTTGACACGGTCAGTTGAAGCAAAGGCAGGCACTTTCGGATAGGTGCGCCCCACAAGGTTACGAAAGTCCCAATCGCCATCGCCTAAAAGCAAAACATATTGCGGGCGCAGGTCGGCGTTGGGGGCGTTGTCGTAAAGAAATTTGATGAAGTTGCGAATTGCGGTGAAATCTTGCTTGCCGCCTGAAAATTCGTTGTAGATTTGTTCGGTTGAAACCATAGCCGAGCGCAAGGCAAGCGCGCCCCAGCGGGCGTTGTCGCGCCGATAATTGAAAATCTGCGTTGCCGCCGATTCATACTCTTTCGGATAAATGACAATGTATTCAGGACTTTGTGCAACGAGACTGCGAATGTTTTGATTCACAACCAGCGTTGCCGAAATCGGACGCTTGAACGAGTAGGAATTGTCAAAGGCGATATACTCGCGATATTCATTTGGCAATTCTTGGCGTTGAAACGCACCCGCAGGAGAAATGCCTGAAATCATCTTGCCCGAAGTGATGTCCCAAACCATGAGCGACGGCGCAAAGCCTGATAAGCGATATTCTATGACTTGCTCGGCTGAAAGTCCAACAAGAGAATTAAAAGATAAAAATCCGTTTTCTGCCTCAAAGCGTCGCCAATAGTCAACTTCAATCCAATCGGGATAAAGAGAACCTGTTGCGCTGTTGCCCGAAAATTCAATCAAAAATGATTGACTGGGTTGAGCAGTTGCTTGAAACGAATTAACATTCATGGAAAAAGTGGTGCCCGGACGATACGGACCGACAGTGCTGCCAAAGGTGCTGAACTGCGAAAGAACAACGTTGCCATAGCGAAGAGAAAAGGTTTCAGGTAAGTTGCTGGCAAGCACATAAAACGCGCGAAGCGCGGCGGGGCGCGAAGCGTCAAGCGAAGGCGTTGGTAAAGTATAAGTTGCATTTCGGCGAGAAGAAGTCAGCGGAACATCATAAAAATGAATTCCGAAGTTCGTGAAATGAACGCGGTCGTTCTCGACGAAACTTTGTGTGCGGAACGATTGCGCCACAAACGGCGACGGCTCTTGGAGCGACGGCTCCAGCGACAGACGCTTGCCATTTTCGCCATCGAGCGAAAGAAAGGCAAACGATGAATTGGTAAAGTGATTGTTGTAGTGCGAAAATTGTTGTGTAGCTGAATTGAATCGCAAGCCTTGTGTGGCTTTGGCATAAAAGAGAATGAAATCGCCTGAATCGAAAGAGCCATCAGCTTCGCCTGAAACGAAAATGGCTTGTTCTTGCAGGTCAGGAATTTTGACAGAATTGACGCGCGTCTCTAATTCATCGCCGCCGTTGAAGTAGATTTTCAGTTTGCGCGGGTCAATCGTGTTTGGATTGATTCCGATGGATTCAAGGTATTGACGGTCTAAGCGATAGACGCCTTCTTCGCGCAGTTCTAACTTGTAGAACCGTCCTGAACGCAGAACGCTTTGTGTAACGGTGTCGGTGGTCGCATTGCGGAGTGGAGGGATATTCCATGATTTTCCAACATCAAAATTCACAAGATGGGCGAATATCTCGCTGGACTTCGGAGCAAGGCGACTTTGAAAGAATGATGGTGAAGCAAAACGCTCAAAGGAAACACGCGCCACGATTTTGGAAAACTTTTGAAGCGATTTTGTCTTCGCGCTGTATTGCATGGGGGTTATGGCAATCGTTGAGATGAAGTAGCCACGTGCAATTTCAGGCGTAGAGGCTTCGACAAGTTTTGGGAGCGGGGCAGTGTCGTAGTTTGGTGCGCGTTCAAATATGGCGTTGCCGTCTTTGTCGAACGAAGGTGTGGGGGCAAGGTCGATGTTTGAAATCGTTACGCTTTCAGTAGAAAGAATTTCAACGCGCGGGGGTTTCGGAGAGCCGACGAGAATCGGAAAGAAAAGTGTTCTCACATCAGGCAATCCAATGCGTTCTGAACTTGGCGAGCCACCTCTGAAATGAAAGTGCTGGTAAAGGAAATTGTTGGATTCAATCGTGTCGACTTCTTGCCACAAAGGTGTGAATGAAAAGGTAAGGCTGGTTTCATCTTTGCTTAAAACTTGCAAACCGTCCTGTGCAAAAAGCGACTGAAAGAAGAGCAACAGCACAGTAAGCAACGCAAAAAAATAGCGCATGATTGATGGATTAGAATTAACAAGCAATGGCATCAATATACGCCATCGCTGAAAAGCGTGTCAAGGCAAAGCGTTTGGGAAAAAATATGGGCAGATGTTGAAAGAAAAAGAAACATTTCACAAATTGAGCCTGTCTTAATTAACATTAACCGCAGTATGTAGTATGTTTCAGTATTCCCGCCGAACACTCGCCTCATTAGAACCATCACCGTCGACAAGTTCTGCAACATCAGGTCAAGAATCTTCTGCCGCGCCGATGTGGGCAAAAAATACTTACAACGATTCAAAGAGCATCGTTGCGCAAATCAATTTAGCGTCGGCGTGCCCGTATTGCGTCAATTACAACCTATCCTTGCATCACTGCGATTTATACGGCGAGCCAATTCCACAGCGCGAAAACGTCGCCAATCCTTGCAAAGGCAATACCTTTAACCGCAAGCAATACAGCGGCAATCGTTTGGCGCAACTTCGTGCATTGCGTAAAGATTCCTGATTCAAAGGCTAAACTTGTGGCGAGCCTTTTTTGAAGAGCGAAGCCCCGATAATGCCACCAAGTCCTGCAAAAAGCGGATAGATAATTGCCGTTGTAATCGTGGCGATAGCAATCGCGCTTACGCTTAACGCATTTGTCGATGGCTCACGAAACGATTCTTCCATCTGCGCTCTGATGGTGGGGTCGCTGCCGAAAATGTTAAGCATGAGTTCCTGCAATTCTTCTTTGCCCGGTTGATAATCGAACAAGGCGATTAACACATAACCGACGACCAGTCCTGCAAGTCCGCCAAGCAAGCCTGCCAACGCACCAAGTTTGAAGCCTTCGCCGCTCGTGAGCGTCAGGTTGTATTGATTGGTGTAATGCCAAACAGTAACGCCGCCGCCGAGAAGCATACCCAAGCAACAACCGTTGATAAGATTCAAAAACGGCACAATGCCAATCACGAAAATGACGGCTCCGCCAATTAAAACCGAGTTGAAATTATCAGGCGATTCAGATTGCGATTCTGTGGTAAATTGTTCCGACATAGCGACTGTGTTTAAGGTTGAAGAAGTTTAAGATTGAAGAAAAGTTATCGTAAAAAGTCAGGCTGAAAAATGAAGATTATCAAGTAGCCTCACCTCGCCGAGACGCACGGCTAAAATGAGAAAATAACTTTTGCCGCTTTGAAGTGATGTTGCAGGCGAAAAAGCGTCATCGTCGACAATATCGACATAATCAATCAACGCCGTTGGCGAGGCTTGAATCGTGCGGGTTACAAGCATTTTGAGAACATCAACATTTCTTTCGCCTGCGTCGAGTTGCGATTTGGCTTGCATCAAGGCGCGATATAAAACCGTTGCTTCTTTTCGCTGTTCAGAAGTTAAATACACATTGCGCGAACTCATCGCCAAGCCGTCAGGCTCGCGCACAATCGGCGCACCGATGATTTCCACATCAAGGTTAAGGTCGGTTGCCATTCGGCGAATGAGCGTCAGTTGTTGCGCATCTTTTTCACCGAAGACCGCAACATGAGGCTTTGTGAGGTTGAAAAGTTTGAGCACCACTGTTGCCACGCCGCGAAAATGTGTCGGACGAATCGCGCCTTCAAAACCCTTTGAGACATGCTCCACTTCGACAAACGACTGAAATCCTTGACCATATAAGGCTTCAGCAGACGGCGCAAAGAGAATATCGACCCCCGCAAAACGTGCAAGTTCCACATCTCGCTCAAACGGACGCGGATACTTGCCGAAATCTTCTGCTTTCCCGAATTGAAGGGGATTGACGAAAATGCTCATCACTACCACATCGGCGCGCGATTTGGCAATCTTCACGAGGCTCAAATGCCCATCGTGAAGTGCGCCCATCGTTGGCACAAAGCCGATGCGCTTTTCCTGTAAGCGCAACATTTCTGAAAACGATTGAAGGGTTTTCGGGTCGTTAAAAATCTTCATGCGCGTTAGGGTTATCTTCTGAAAAATCGGTTGTTGTGTTTGCTGAATGAACAATCACGACAAATTCGCCCAAAATTTTTTTTGCCGAAAATTTGGCTTTGAGTTCTGAAGGCGAGCCGAGCAAAATTTCTTCGTGAACTTTTGTCAGTTCGCGCGCAATCATCACGGTTGGGTTGCCGAAGTATTCCGTGAGTTCGTCGAGCAATTTCAGAAGCCGATGCGGCGACTCATACAAAATGACGGTTGTGCCAAGCGAAGCAAGATATTTCAGGCGCGTTTGTCGACCTTTTTTCTGCGGAAGAAATCCCTCGAAATAAAAATAGCGAATTGGAATGGGCGAGACGCAAACAGCGGCGGTCAGCGCACTAACGCCTGCAATCGGCACAACGCGAAGCCCACGCTCATGCGCGGCGCGAACAAGGAAAAATCCTGGGTCTGAAAGTGAAGGCGTGCCCGCATCGCTGACGAGCGCGACCGATTTGCCTTGCAAAAGTTCGTTGATGAGGCGTTCGGTTGCGGTGCGCTCATTGAAGTTGTGATAAGCAAAGAGCGGCTTGTCGGAAATGCTGTAATGGCGAAGCAACTTCAAGGTGTGCCGCGTGTCTTCGCAAGCGATGAGGTCGACCGTTTTGAGCGTATGAAGTGCGCGAAGCGTGATGTCTTCAAGGTTGCCAATGGGGGTAGCGACGATGTAAAGCGTTCCGCTCAATCTTGTTCACTCCCAGTGTTTGAAAAAGTGATGCACAGGTCCGTGTCCGTGTCCAAGTTGATAAGTTGCGCCGAAGCGAATCGCATCGGAAATGTATTGTTTGGCGGAGGCGATGGCGTTTTCAAGCGCGTAGCCTTTGCCGAGAAAGGTGGCAATGGCGGAAGAATAGGTGCAACCAGTTCCGTGCGTGTTTTTGGTTTCAATGCGTTCTGCCTCGAACCACAAAGTTTTTCCGCCTTCGGTGAGGAGCAAGTCGGAACTTTTGTTTCCGCCCAAGTGTCCGCCTTTGAGCAAGACGTTTTTCGCACCGAGCGATTGTAACTCTTTTACCGCTTGTGTCATGTCGGCTTCAACCACCACACTGCGCCCAAGCAACACGGAGGCTTCGGGAAGGTTCGGCGTGATGACAGTTGCAAGCGGAAGCAGTTTCGTGCGCAAGGCTTCGATGGCGTTATCCTGCAAAAGTTTATCGCCACTTTTCGCGACCATGACGGGGTCTAAGACGATGTTATTTGCGTTGTATCGCGTGAGCGTTTCGGCAACAACCGAAATGAGTTCAGGCGTAGCAAGCATGCCGATTTTAACTGCATCGACGCCGATGTCGTCAAAGATGGCTTCGAGTTGCTTTTGCAGAAAGTCAGGCGGAACGGGGTGAATTGCCGTAACGGCGAGCGTGTTTTGAGCAGTCAGCGCGGCAATGGCACTCATGCCAAATGCGCCAAGTGCGGAAAAGGTTTTCAGGTCGGCTTGAATGCCCGCACCGCCACCTGAATCTGACCCTGCAATGGTAAGCAAGCGCGTGTAATGTTTCTCTCCTGTCATAGTGAATGGTTGGTAGAATTGAATCTGTGAAAATGCCCAATGTTTAGGCGTGTTCTGACGCAGCGAGCGTTGAACTGGTGGCAAGTTCGCGCAGTTCTAATTCCATATCGACGATTTGCTTGATGTTATGCAAGAACCACTTATCGATTTTCGTTGCGCGATAAAGTTCGTCAATCGTTGCGCCTGCTAAAAGTGCGTGTCGGATGTAGAAAATTCGGTCAGAGGTAGGAATGCTAATGCGCTCCAAAAGTTCGTGTTTGGCTTTGAACTTGGCTTCGGGGGAAAGGTCGACGACATTCATTAAGTCTTTGCCGTCTGCACCTAAGCCAGCTCGACCGATTTCAAGCGAGCGCAAGGCTTTTTGCAAGGCTTCTTTGAAATTGCGTCCGAAACTCATCACTTCGCCGACGGCTTTCATTTGCACGCCGAGACGGTCTTCGACATTTTTGAATTTCTCGAAATCCCATCGCGGAATTTTCACGACGCAGTAATCAAGAGCGGGTTCAAAACTGGCGGGTGTGGTTTTGGTGATGTCGTTCTGAATTTCGTCAAGCGTATAGCCGACGGCAAGTTTGGCGGCGACTTTGGCAATCGGAAAGCCTGTGGCTTTTGAGGCAAGGGCGGAGGAGCGCGAAACGCGCGGGTTCATTTCAATGACAATCATTCTGCCGTTGTCGGGATTGACGGCGAATTGAATGTTCGAGCCTCCAGTTTCAACGCCGATTTCACGAATGATTTTAATTGACGCATCGCGCATGTGTTGATATTGGCGGTCGGTCAAGGTTTGTGCAGGCGCAACCGTAATGCTATCGCCTGTATGAACGCCCATAGGGTCAAAGTTTTCAATCGAGCAAACGATGATGACATTATCGGCTAAATCGCGAATGACTTCTAACTCGAACTCCTTCCAACCGACGATAGATTCTTCGACGAGCACTTCGCCAATCGGGCTGGCACTCATGCCGCGTCGGACCGTTTCCCAATAGGCTTGTTCGGTTTCGGCAAAGCCGCCGCCCGTGCCGCCGAGCGTGAAAGAGGGACGAATGATAATCGGCAAGCCAATTTGCTCGAGCGCGTGTTTGGCTTCTTCTTCGCTTCGGACGAAAAAGCCTTTGGCGACGTCCAAGCCGAGTTTTTTCATCGCGTCGGCAAAGAGTTCGCGATTTTCGGCTTTGCGAATAGCACGCAGTTTTGCGCCGATAAGTTCGACGCCGTTGCGTTCTAAAACGCCCGATTCAGCAAGTTTGACGGCAACGTTGAGTGCGGTTTGTCCGCCCATCGTGGGCAAAATGGCGTCAGGCTTTTCGCGCTCAATAACTTTCTCGACAAATTCAGGCGTGATTGGCTCGATGTAGGTGGCGTCGGCAACGTCTAAATCCGTCATAATCGTGGCAGGATTGGAATTAACGAGAACGACGCGAAACCCCTCTTGCTTTAAGGCGCGGCAGGCTTGCGTGCCTGAATAGTCAAATTCGCAGGCTTGTCCGATGACAATCGGTCCAGCACCGATAACGAGAATGGAATGAAGGTCTTTGCGCTTTGGCACGTGCAGATGAAATGCTAAGCGTTGAAGTGATAAAATTCAGCGCAAAGTTACAACTTTTCAGCGGAATGTGCATTGCAATTCAAATTCGGTGAAAATAACTTTGTTTATTGCGCAAAAGAGAGTATATTTGCGCCTTTTTTAAGGCAACGCAAGCAGGGTTTTACTTTTGGAATGGCAAAATTCAAAGAACTATCATCTGATTTCAGCTACTCCACACTCGAAGCCGAAATTCTCAAATTTTGGAAAGCAAACGGCATTTTTGAGAAAAGCATCTCGTCGCGAAATGACGGGAAAGTGTTTTCGTTTTTTGAAGGTCCGCCCACAGTGAACGGCAAGCCTGGCGTTCATCATGTTTTCTCTCGCACGATTAAAGACCTTGTGTGTCGCTATAAAACGCTCAAAGGTTATCAAGTGCGCCGCCAAGCTGGGTGGGATACGCATGGTTTGCCTGTTGAAATTGCGGTTGAAAAAAAACTTGGCTTGAAGAATAAATCTGCCGTCGAGTCCTACGGCGTTGCCGAATTTAATCGTGAAGCGCGCGCGCTCGTTTATCACCACATTAAAGACAACCAAGAAGGGTGGGGAAAACTGACCGACCAAATGGCATATTGGTGCGATTTAGACAATGCCTATATCACTTGCGCTAATGACTATATCGAATCCGTTTGGTGGGGCTTAAAGCAAATTTTTGAAAAAGGATTCATCTATAAAGACTATAAAATCGTCCCGCAAGACCCCAAATCCGAAACCGTTTTAAGTTCGCACGAACTTGCACTCGGCTATAAAGAAGTGAGAGACCCAAGCGTTTATGTCAAGTTCAAAAAGAAAAACGCGGACGAGTATTTTTTAGTTTGGACGACGACGCCTTGGACGCTGATTTCGAATGTTGCGCTGGCGGTCGGACCTGATATAGATTATGTAAAAGTCAAAACGAAGGACGGCGTATTCATTCTTGCCGAAGCGCGTTTATCGGTGCTGGGCGCGCCCTCCGAAGAAAATCCGATTGAAATTCTCGAAAAATTCAAAGGTAAAGCGTTAGAGTTTCAGGAATACGAACAACTTTTGCCTTATCTCTCGGTTCAAGAGAAAGCGTTTTTCGTTGGCGTCGGCGATTTCGTTTCTACATCAGACGGCACAGGCATTGTGCATTGCGCGCCAGCCTTCGGTGCAGATGATTATGAACTTTCTAAAAAATATCATCTCCCGATGCTCCAGCCGATTGCGCGGAACGGCTGTTTTACAAAAGAAGTCCCACTTTACGATGGCGTATTTTTCAAAGATGCTGATAAAGGTGTTATAGAAACGCTCAAAAAAGAGGGCAAACTTTACAAAAAAGAAACCTATCTACACACCTACCCCTTTTCGTGGCGATATGATGTTCCTGTGATTTATTATGCGCGCGAATCGTGGTATATCCGCACGACGGAAATTGCGAAGCGAATGGTTGCACTCAATAAAGAAATTAATTGGGTGCCGCCAGAAATTGGCACAGGGCGTTTCGGAAATTGGCTCGAGGAAAATAAAGACTGGGCACTTTCACGAGAGCGTTTTTGGGGAACGCCGTTGCCAATTTGGGTTTCGGAAGATTTCAAAATCGGCGATGACTACAAGAGCGGTAAAATGTTCTGTATTGGGTCGGTTAAAGAACTGAAAGAAGGCTTGATAGACATTGACGGCAAAACCTATAAAGTTTGGGAAGCCCTCGAGAAAGGGTTAGTAGAATTAGATTTACACAAGCCATTTGTTGATAGAATCTATTTTATCAAAGATGGAAAACGATTCAACCGCACACCTGAACTCATTGACGTGTGGTTTGATTCAGGTGCAATGCCGTTTGCGCAGTTTCATTATCCGTTTGAAAATGTAGATCTCTTTGAGAAGCATTTTCCAGCAGATTTTATTTGCGAAGGTGTCGACCAAACACGTGGTTGGTTCTACACTCTGCATGCGATTGCAACGCTTATTTTTGATAAGCCCGCATTCAAAAGTTTGATTGTAAATGGGCATATTTTGGATAAAGACAGGCAAAAAATGTCGAAGTCCAAAGGCAATGTCGTCGACCCATTTGTGTTGATGCAAAAATATGGTGCTGATTCGCTGCGGTGGTATTTAATACTTTCTTCTCCGCCACATTTGCCGAAGGCGTTCAATGAAGATGAGTTAGTAGAAGGGCAACGTAAGTTTTTCCGTGCGTTAGTGGAAAGTTACAAGTTCTTTGCGCTGTATGCGAATGTTGATGGGTTCGAGTATAAAGAACCTCGTGTTCCAGTAGAAGCGAGAAGCGAATTAGATAGGTGGATTATCTCGTCGCTCAACACGCTCATTAAGCAAGTAGAGTCGGCAATGGACGCCTACAATCCGACTGAAGCAACGCGCTTGATTGAAAGTTTTGTTGTAGATAATCTTTCTAATTGGTATATCCGACGAAGCCGTCGTCGTTTCTGGAAAGGGGAGATGAGCGAAGATAAACTTGCTGCCTATCAAACGCTGTACGAGTGCTTGGTAACGGTGTGCAAATTAGTGTCGCCTTTTACACCCTTTATCGCCGAAGAAATTTACCGAAACCTGAATACGGTAACGAATCTCGAGGAATTTGAATCGGTGCATCTGTCATTTTTCCCAACGGTTGAAGAGACGGCAATTGATAAGGAATTAGAGATGCGAATGAAAAAAGCACAAGTGATTGCGTCGCTTGTTAGAACAATGCGCGAGAAGGCTAACTTAAAAGTGCGCCAACCGCTTCGCCGTATTTTGCTTCCAATCGCCGACGCCAAAGAACGACGCGAGTTAGAAAAAGTACGCGATATTATCCTCGATGAAGTCAATGTAAAGGCAGTTGAATATGTCAATGACGAATCGGGAATCGTGAACAAAAAAGCGAAACCAAATTTCAAGACGCTTGGCAAAAAGTTTGGAAAAGATGTGAATGCAGTTGCGGCGTTGATACGAGAAATGACAGGCAGTCAAATTTCAGCACTTGAAAAAAATGGCGAATGTGTGCTTAACCTTTCAGGTAGAGAAATTAAAGTTCAGTCAGAAGATGTAGAAATTTTACGCGAAGATATTGAAGGCTGGTTGGTGGCATCTGATTCAGACCTAAAACTGACAATTGCCCTTGATACCGAGCTCGACGATGCGTTGAAAAACGAGGGAATTGTGCGCGAACTTGTCAGCCGAATTCAATCCATGCGCAAAGATTCGGGACTTGAAATTACCGATAGAATTAAACTGTATTTAGCCTTACCGACCCGTATTAAAACTGCCGTTGAATCCTATAAAGAGTATGTGATGAATGAAACGCTGGCAGTGGAACTCAATTTTGAATTGAATGGAAAAACAAAAGTTGCAAAACAGGACGAGATTAACGGAGAAACATTCCGTATTGCAATAGAAAAACAATAATCTACCTTAACTCTAAACGCCTTATTAGTATGGCTAAGTCGACTGCGAAAGCAAAACAAACTAACAAAACTAAAAGCACCGCAAAGCCAAAGGCGAACACAGCTGCAACAAAAGCAACGGCAAAAAGAGCGGAGACAAAAACGAAAAAATTAAAAGCGGCAACAGCCGCAACGAAAAAAACTGAACAAGAGTCATCACAACCAGTGAGCATTGTGCCTAAACCAACTGAAACAACTCCCCAAAGTGAGTTGCCCGCTCAACGCTTAACCAAAACCTATCTCAGCAAAGAAGAACTTAAACATTTCGAACAAATTTTATTGGAAAAACGCGCCGAAGTTCTCAGAGACCTTGAAATCATGCGTGCGTCCTTGCAAGACGAAAATAATAGCGAAAATATCAATTCCAGCTACTCTATGCACATGGCAGACCACGGGACGGAAACACTCGACCGCGAACAACGCTTTATGTTTATCGCCCGAGACGAGCGATACCTCAGTTATATTGATAAAGCCTTAGAACGAATTAAAAACGGCACCTATGGAATTTGCGTCAAATCTGGTCTGCCTATTCCCAAAGAACGCCTCGAAGCCGTCCCGCATACTGCCGTCCGCATTGAGTATAAAAATCGCTGACCAAATCATAAAAACGAAGAGCGTCTTGCAAAAGACGCTTTTTTAGTGCATCAATCTTTCAAGCGGAACTCGCCAAAAACAGGGTAGTGGTCGGAAAAAAGAAACTCTTTAATTACGTGATAATTCTCGACTTCCCAGTGATGTGTGTAAAGAATGTAGTCTAAGGTGCGATTTGGCAAGCCTGTAGGGTAGGTGTAAAACTGCTCGGAGTCTTCGTGCTTAATGAGTTGCAAGCCAGCGTCGGTGAGAATATCAAAGGTTTTGTCGTTTTTGTAACTATTGACGTCGTTATCGCCAGCGGGAAATCCTGTAACGCGGCACCCAGGAGGAACGGTGTTGAAATCGCCCATAAAAATAATCGGCACATCGCCATGTTTTTTGAGTTCATTAGCGATGCCACGTGCTTGTGCTTCTCTATCGCGTGGGTTAAATGGATGAAGGTGGGTGTTGCCGACCCAAATAACCTGACCGTTAAAAACGAACGGCACGAGTGTGAACCCGCACGCAGCAAGAAAAGCAATTTTGCCTGGTAAAAGGTAATTGATTTGAACCTGTCCGATTTTTTGCAGTTGCGAGAGCATTAAATTTTCATAGCGAAATCCTGCAAAACCAACTCCGTGTGCAATCACCGAGCGATAGCCTGCAATGACGCGATAGTGGTCGCGCTGACGATATTTGCGATAAACCAAGTCGCCAATGCCGAGAATACCATTAAAGACTTCCTGCAATCCAACCACATCATACTGCTCGCGATGTTGATGGAGCCACTCTGCGATGTAATACGTGTAAGCGCGTGTGTCGTGGAGAAGTTCAATGCGCTCGGCTTCGTCAACAGAAACCTGAGCAAGTAAGTAAGGAAGTTTTGGACCTCTGCCTCGATGCGTGTTAATGGTAACGCAACGAATCGTTTGGCGTTGAGACATTTGGCTTTATGAAGCGTTTATTGAAGATGTGATAAACACTTGTCGGACCTGAATTTACGATGTGCAAAAGGCATGGGCTGTTAAGTTATTGTAAAGCCGATGTGTGCGAGATATAAGATGATTCATTGAAGCCAAAAGCAAAGAAGATAGTATTTTGCCGATTCAACGAACCACCTTGCCAATGAAAAACGAAAAATTTGTCGAACAAGAATTTTTAGAGAATATCAATCCTGCCGTGCGCAAGATGTCGCCTTACACAGTTGGCGGCGGACAATCGGCGGAAATCAAACTCAATCAAAACGAAAGCCCTTACGACCTACCTGCGCCGCTCAAACTTGAAATTCTCAATGCCTTTTATAGCGAAGCATGGAATCGCTATCCCGACGTGTTTCCAAGTCAAGCGATTGAACGCTACGCACAATTTCTCGGTGTGCCAAAAGAATGTGTGATAATGGGCAACGGCTCAAACGAACTCATCTACACGATTTTTTTAGCAACACTTCGTCGAGGCGCGTCAGTGTTGATTCCATCGCCGTCGTTTTCGCTCTACGAAAAAATTGCCACGCTTCTTGAAGCCGATGTGTTGAAAGTGGCCATGACGCCGAAACTTGAGTTTCAAGTCAAAGAAATTATCGAAGAAGCCGAGCGTTCAAGACCGAATTTGATTGTGCTTTCAACCCCCAACAACCCCACATCAAAATCCATGACGATTGAAGAAATAGAAGAGGTGCTCGCCAATACGCACGCACTGGTGCTGGTTGATGAAGCCTACATTGAATTTTCCAAACAGCAATCCGCACTCAAGCTCATTGAGCGGTATTCAAAATTGATTGTCTTGCGCACATTTTCAAAAGCGTTTGGACTTGCAGGCATACGAATCGGATTTGCAATCGCCAATGCGCCACTCACGGCGGAACTCTTGAAGCCGAAAATTCCCTTTGCGAGCAATCGACTTGCGGAATTAGCCGTGCTCAAAGTGTTGGAGAACGACCACATGGTTGAGGAGACTGTTAAGAAAATTCTTGCAGAGCGGGAGAGGGTTTATGGCGAATTGCAAAACATTCACTCAGTTTTTACGCACAACTCCGATTCCAACTTTTTTATTTTGGAAGTGGAAAATCCAACAAGAGTATTTACTGAACTCAAAGCGCGAGGCGTGTTGGTGCGCGATGTGTCGGGCTATCCGTTGATGGAAAAATGTTTGCGCGTTAATGTTGGCACAAGGGAAGAGAACGAGCGATTTTTAGCCGCCCTAAAAGATGTGATGAATCGTTAAGGCATTTCGAGTTTGAGCGAAGAAATCGGAACGGCGACAAGTTTTTTTTCGGTGAGCAAATAAAGGTCAGATGCGGTAACGCCGACGTCCATCAATTTGCCCGCCTTTTCTCCGACGAACGACGAAACTGTTGCCGCATCGAGTTTCCCGATGAAGCGAAATCCGTTTTGTTGAAGCGCATCAAAAATGAAAACTTGTCCTTCATCGACGGCAAGTATCCATTCACTAAGTTTGCGTTCGCCGTTTGGCAAAATCTGCACAACTTCCCCCGAACCAAGCGCGACAGGCGTTTTCAGCAATCCTTTTCCAACCTGCGCGACGAAATTTCCGAACAAATCATAAACGAAAAGGCAACGTGCGCCCTCGTCGGAGACGAAAATTTTACCCGACTTTGTCGCTTGCAATCGATTCGGCTCAATCAATCTGCCAGCGCCGCTGTTGAAACCGCCGAAAATAAATTGGATGGGGTTTTGCCGTTGCTGTTGCATAGAGGCAAAGGTAAAGGGGTTAATACGTAAGGCTTGTTGTTGGGCTTCATCAATCAAAAAGAGGTCGCCTTGTGGAGAGACGGAGACGCTAATCGGTCGCCACACTTGGGAAGAGAGGCTGCCCGAAGTTTCTAATGCTTGCACCGACGCATCAGGACGGTTTTGCAGAAGCGCAATAAAGTTTAGGAAGCGGTCGAAGTGTGAAATGCGTTGATTGCCTCTATCGGCGATATAAATATTCATGCCGTCTGTTGCAAGGTCGCATGGTGAATCGAAGCCTTCGCGCTGAACGCCGAACCCGCCGATGTTCGCAAGCACTTTGCCGTCTGAATTCAGGCGCAAAATTTTATTCGTTGCGCCTTCTATCACATAGCATTCATTGAGCGAGGCATTGATCGCAAGGGCAATTGCGCGTTGAAACGAGGCAATGGTGCGGGCTTCTTGTTGCGCGTGTGCAGCGGAGAATGAGAAGCAAATCAATCCGATGAAAGCTATGCGAATCATTTTTCCACTAATCCTTTTGTAGTGTCGGGTGTTAGAAAGTCAATGTAGTCTGAAGTAGCAATCGCACTTCCGTTTTTAGGAAGCAGAACTTTGAAACCGCGTGCAGGCGGTTGTGGCAGAGATTTGCCGCGAATCCAAGGGTTGAGATACTTGACCATTTTGAATGTTGTGCCTTGTTCAATCGCCCATTGTGCCAAGTTTGAAATTGAGGTCGTAACAAGAACAGACCTTGTTTCTATTGGGCGATAGGGTGCGGTGGACTCGTAGCCATATTTGGCGGGGTTTTGCATACACTCCTTAATAGCGGCAATTCGAAACACATAACGCGCTGTCTCGCGATTAAGCCAAAGGTCGTAGTAGTTGCTGGTTTGTTGCATTGTCATTTCACCTGAAACACCGCCCATGCCCATGTTGTAGCTTGCCGCAACGACCGACCAATTCTTGAATCGCTTGTAGGCTTGAAGCAAGTACTTAATCGCAACATCAGTGGCTAATTCAAAATTGTAGCGTTCATCAACCTCGTTGTTGATGATTAAGCCGTATTCGCGTCCTGTTGAGGGCATAATTTGCCAAATGCCTGCCGCGCCTGCAGGTGAGCGCAAGTCCATCAGTTTGCTTTCGGCAACGGCGAGGTACTTGAAGTCGTCAGGCAAGCCGGCTTCGGCAAGTTTCGATTCAATGTAAGGAAAGAAACGACCAGCGCGTTTGAGATAAAGCACAATTTGAGCGCGGTCATTGACATTGATGAGAAAATCGCGCTCGAAGCGTTCGAAGACTTCGGCATCTTCAAGCGGAATGCGCTCGCCGAAAATGTAAATCGAATCGGTTGGATTGAAGTTGTAATAAAATTCAGGCTTTGAGGCTTTTGTGATAACACGTGTCGTATCGGAGACGCTCGGAAGCGCATCGTTGTTTTGGAAGTTCAAAAATCCAACAAGAAGCGCTAAAAAAAGAAGCACAGGAAGCAGAGAGAGCATCGGTTTTAAGCGGCTGGTGCCCATCGTGAAGAGATTGCGTTTGTGTTAAGTTGTGATTTCGAGCACTGAACATCGTGACAAATAATCGTATCTTTGCGACTGAAAAAATCGCCAAGTAAAACTTGTTTTTCTATCGTGTTCATTAACAAACAAAAGTGCTGTATGGACAAGATGCAGAATACTCGCAAAACCGCTACGACAGTATCAAAGAAGGACATTTTTGAGATTATCGTCCTAGCATTTCTCGTTTTGTTTTGGGCGTTTATTGGCTTTTGACGCTCGCCACCCAAATTCACCCGATTAACTTTTTTTGACAAAAATTTAACACAAGGTTAACCTGCCACTTGGAAGGGCAAGGTTAACTTTGTGTTAAATCAAAACGGCTTAAACTTTGAACTAAAAATCGGAGAATTATGTGGTCGAGAATGCGCTCAAAAGCCTTGCAATTCAAAGCCCTCAAAGAGATTAGCAAAGAAGATGTAATTGAAACCGTGTTGCTCATGGTGGCTTTGTTGATGTTCATCACGGCGAATAGTTGCCAATTCTGATAAATGGCTCAACGCTTCGTTTTCATCAACACGTTTTTATACTTATCCAAGTTCTCCAAAATGCGACCTGTGCCTCGCGCTACAGCAGTGAGCGGGTCTTCTCCGACAAAGACTGGAAGTTTTGTTTCTTCGCTGATGCGCTTGTCTAAGCCTTTGATAAGCGCGCCTCCGCCTGTAAGCATAATTCCTCTATCCAAAATATCGGCTGAAAGTTCGGGCGGCGTTGATTCCAAGCATCGACGCACGGCATTGACGATTTGTCCAATCGGTTCGGCAATGGCTTCACGGATTTCGGGCGAACTGACGTCGCGCTGTTCAGGCAAACTCGTAACCAAGTTTCGTCCCTTAACAGTCGCAATCAATTCTTCTTCCAATTCATAGGCAGAGCCAATTTTGATTTTGATTTCTTCGGCGGTGCGCTCGCCGATGGCAAGGTTGTAGGTTTTTCGGAAATGCTGAAGAATGGCGTTGGTGATTTCATTGCCTGCAACTCTGATAGATTCGCCAGAGGCGATGCCTGAAAGTGAGATAACGGCAATGTCGGTTGTGCCGCCGCCGATGTCGACAACCATGTTGCCGAAAGGGGCATCAACATCAAGCCCCATGCCGACTGCTGCTGCCATCGGTTCAGCGACGAGATAGACTTCCTTTGCGCCCGCATGCTCGGCACTATCGCGCACGGCACGCTTTTCAACTTCGGTAATGCCTGACGGAATGCCAATAACCATGCGGCGAATGGAACTGGAAAAATCTTTCAGCGTCTTGCGAATCAAGCCTTTGATGAGCTCTTCGGCAGCTTCGTAGTCAGCAATGACGCCGTCGGCGAGTGGCTTAATCGTAATAATGTCGCGGTGTGTTTTCTCATGCATCTGACGTGCCTCGTTGCCAAGCGCGACGACTTTGCGCGTCATACGGTCTAAGGCAACGATTGAAGGTTCGTTCAGCACAATACCTTTTCCTTTGACAAAAACAAGGGTATTAGCTGTGCCCAAGTCAATAGCGATGTCTTTGGATAGAAAATCGAATAATCCCATTTGAAAGAAGTGAAATAGAAATTCGAGATGAGCAAATGCTTGAAGACGTTAAATTTTTGTCGCAGATAAAATCTGCCCTGAATTTTGGCGACAAAGATATAAAAATTCCAAATGCGAAGACATCACTGCCCAACGAGTTCATGTATACTTTCAAACTTTTCATCTAAAACAAAGCATCTCATCGTCATGAACATCCTCGTTATCGGAAACGGCGCGAGAGAACAGGCGCTGGCTTGGTCAATCCTTAAAGACAATCGCGTCCAAAAACTTTACCTTGCTTCTGGCAATGGCGGTACGCGTGAACTTGGCGCAATCGCCGAAAATATCCCCATTAAACCTACCGATATTGACGCACTCGTAAAATTTGCCAAAGAGAAAAAAATTGATTTAACTATTGTCGGTCCCGAACAGCCGCTTGAACTTGGCATTGCCAACCGATTCGAAGCACAAGGATTGAACATTATTGCACCAACGCAAGAGGCGGCGCAATTAGAAACAAGCAAAGCCTTCGCAAAAGCTTTCATGCGACGCCATAACATTCCGACGGCATCGTTTGTAACCTTCACGAATCACCACGATGCAAGAACCTACATTGAGAGGCAACCTACGTTTCCCATCGTCATTAAAGCCAGTGGGCTTGCAGCAGGCAAGGGCGTTGTAATTGCCATGCACAAAGGCGACGCATTGGAAACGATTCACGCTATTTTTGAAAAACGTCTGTTCGGCGAAGCTGGTAAAGAAATCATCATCGAAGAATTTATGCAGGGCGAAGAAGCAAGCGTTTTCATCATCACAGACGGAACGGACTATAAACTCTTTCCAAGTGCGCAAGACCATAAGCGTATTGGCGAAGGCGACATCGGCAAAAATACTGGTGGAATGGGTGCTTACGCGCCTGCGCCCATCGTTACGCCCAGCGTCATGCAAAAAGTGGAATCACGCATCATTCAGCCAACACTGCGTGCGATGCGAGAAGAAGGAACACCGTATCGCGGATTTCTCTACATCGGCTTGATGATTAACAACGGCGAACCGAAAGTCGTTGAGTTCAATGCGCGGCTCGGCGACCCTGAAACCCAAGTCATCTTGCCGCTCCTGAAAACAAATTTTCTCGATTTGCTCATCGCCACCAATGAAGGACGGCTAAACCAAATCGATATGGCAGTTGCTGATAAAGTTGCTGCAACGGTTGTGATTGCTTCAAAAGGTTACCCTGATAATTATACGGTCGGAAAAGTGATTACAGGGCAGTGCCATTTCGAACTTGCATGCTACACCGACGTGCGCGACGATGTGATGATTTTTCATGCAGGAACAAAATTTGAGAACGGGAAACTCTACACAAACGGCGGGCGTGTGCTTTCTGTGACGGCTGTAGCAGATACGCTCGAAGAAAGTTTGAAGCAGTGTTATGAAGCCGTTGCGCAAATCCACTTCGAAGGAGCGTATTTCAGGCGCGATATTGGTTGGCGAGCCTTGAAGAAAAATACAGTTCAAGTATGAAAAAACGAGTGGTTGTATTTAGCGGTGCTGGGCTTTCTGCTGAAAGCGGAATTCCAACATTCAGAGGAAGCGACGGGCTTTGGGAAAATCACCGCATTGAAGATGTCGCTTCGCCAGATGGATGGGCGCGCAATCCGAAACTCGTGCTTGAATTTTATGCAATGCGTTTCGAGAAAATTCATCGCGTTCAGCCGAATGCAGGGCACATTGCGCTTGCTCAACTTCAAGAAAAATTCGATGTCATTAACATCACACAAAACATTGATAACCTTTTAGAACGCGCAGGCAACAAAACCGTGTGGCATTTGCACGGACGAGCTGACTGGCAAAAATGTGAGCGACATTACGACATCTTCGGATTTCGGGATAGTTACTTCAACTGCGACTTCAAATCTGAAATTTCAAAGCCAATTCAATGGGGCGATACGTGTCCGAAATGTGGCGCGCAACTTCGTCCCGACGTCGTCTGGTTCGGCGAAAGCGTCGATATGCGACGCAATTATTTGGAAGAACTCATCGACACGGCAAGCATTTTTATCGGCGTCGGCACATCGGCGCAGGTCTATCCTGCTGCTGGCTTGCTGATGCTCTTTGCAGATACAGAACAAAAATTTTTCATTGACCCCAACCCCGCCTATGAAGCCTTGCGTGGCTTTGAAGTCATCAAATCCACAGCCACAAGCGCGCTGGTCAAACTTGTGCAGGACTTGATGCAAAGCGTGTAGTAGAAAATCCAATATCAACTTAAATTCACGCAATCCTTGTCGCTTGCTGCCATCACTCAAACAAAGCGCTCATCAAGGTTAGTTTATCCGTGAATATGCACCAAAATTATACTGTCTTGATTATTGACGACAACAGCGACGACATTACTCTGTTAGAACGTTTCCTGGGACGAAACTTAATTCCAATTCGCTCCATTACGGTGGCTCGCAAAGGACGAGAAGGATTGGACAAAATCCGAGACGAACGACCAGACTTTATTATTGTCGGCGACAGCTGCCTTGATATGGGCATAAGTGAGTTGTTCGAGCAACTAACCGAAATCGCTTCACCAGAAACGTTGCCGATGCTGTTTCTCATCAACGATGAAGCAACTTCACTGATTCAGTCTCTTCGCGCAAAACAAGTGGGCGTGATGAAAAAATCGATGCTGACGCCTGAAAAATTGCGCGATGTCATGCAAGTGCTCATTGAAAAAGCCGAAGCAAAACTTGAGAGAAATCGCGCACGAACTCTTTTCGCCTTGGTGGCTGAGCATTCCAACGACGCAATTTCACTCACCGACGCAAATGGTGTGTTAATTGATGCAAATCAAAATTATTTGAATCTCTTTCAGCTAGATGCCACAAGCATCGGAAAGCCGATTCAAATCCACGACTACAGCGAAATCTTCTTCAAATCCGCACACGCTTCTACTGCGAAAATGTTCCACGACGATGTAGAAGGAAACCGATTTGAACTTGAAGTCAAGCGGCTCTTCATTGAGGAACGTGGCAAGCGAAGTTTTATGCTCTCAATACACAAAATCACCAACAGTACAATCTTGATACAAACGCCTAACATAGGCACAATCAAGGGGGACGATGCGCATAACGACGAAATTCAGTGGCTCCGACAACTTGAAAGCATTCAAACAAGTGCGTTTCAGACTGCATTGACAATTCTTCGGGCAAAATCTAAACGAGTGCCGAGAGGGCAACTCGACCATCTCTTAGAAGAGCATACTCGACGCTTGAAACTGATTGCCGCCGCTTGCAAATGCGCACGCGCCATAGAGTCGAGAGTTAAAGTGAATACAGCAGAATATGTCGAGAATATTTTTGCGATTTTTCAAGGGTCAGCATTGATACAAAACAATGTGGTGATGAAATACGAAGGCGAAACGCTCTGGATTGACTTTAGCAGTGCGAATTTTATCGGATTGATTTTGGGTGAACTGATTACAAATGCTTTAAAACATGCTTTCAAGACTCGAGGCGGCGTCTTGAGCGTCTCATTTTACAGAGAAGGTGAAAACTTAATCGGCCTGACTGTAAGCGATAGCGGTGTCGGCATGCCGTTCAAAATCGATGCAAAGCCGCCCGATGCGATGGGACTGATGATTGTGAGCAGTCTAACGAAAAAGTTAAATGGTAAAATCGAGGTCAAACGCCACATCGGAACAACGGTGCGCATTGTCTTTGCGCATAATGTACAAGACCGCTGTCCCAAGCAAACATAGCGGCGGTAAAATCGTCCTAAACATTCACTAATTACTTCAATGTCAAAGAAGACTGCAATCATAACTGGTGGCGCGGGAAACTTAGGACGCGCTGTTGTCAAGAAATTTTTAGAACTCGATTATCGTCTTGCCGTTACGCTTGAACCTAACGTGCAAATAGAAGATGACTTCCGAAATCAAAGTCCGCATTTAGAGTGCTATGAACTTGATGTTACAAACGAAGAGAAGTCTGCAAACTTCGTAAAGAAATGTGTGCAGCAACACGGAAGACTTGATGCGGCAATTATGCTCGTCGGCGGTTTTGCACCCGGAACAATTGCCGACCTCACCCAAGACACCATTGAGAAAATGCTTCGTCTGAATTTTTATTCTGCACTCGCCATTGCCAAGCCGGCTTTTGAAGTGATGAAAGCGCAAAAGGGCGGACGGCTGATTTTCATTGGTGCGCGCGCAGGGTTAGACTTGAAGAACGGCACATATGCAGTGGAATACGGACTGTCGAAGTCGCTGTTATTTCGGCTTGCGGAACTCTTCAACGCCGAAGGCAATGCGGAGGGCGTGGTGGCGTCGGTCATTGTGCCAAGCGTGATTGATACGCCTGCTAATCGCGCCTCAATGCCAAATGCAAATTTCGACGATTGGGTGAAGCCTGAAATGATCGCGGAAAGTATTGCCTTTCTTTGCTCCGACGCAGGTGGCGCATTGCGCGACGCGATTCTGAAAGTCTATCACAAAGCGTAAAAACGAATTAAGACAAAGTGCTAACGGTCGATGTTTCCAAAAAGCGACGAACCGTTTGCAAAAGCGTTTCGCCCATGAAGGGCTTTGTGATAAACGCACCCGATTCAACACCTGCCATCTTCATCAATTTTTCCTTATCCATCAAGCCGCTCATTGCAATGATGGAGTCAAAAATTTTATCTGAGATACTCTTGCGGAATGCCCGTGCCCGTATCACTGACGGTGAGCAGAGGGAAGTTTCCCAGACGTGCGTCAATGTTGGTGCGGGCGTCGGCGGCACTGATAGAGCAGGCGCGAGCGAAATCGTAATCTTTCCGCCATTCGGCATGGCATTGCGGGCATTGACAACGAGATTGAGCAAAACTTGATGGAACTGCGTGCTGTCGCCCTAAATTGGCTAAATGTTGATTGACGCCGAGATATGTTCCATCTTTGGCAACCCAAGAAATGTAGGCGGGTACAGCATCAATCACGGCTTGAAGTTGGTCGTCGGCGAGGTGAAGGTCGCGCCTTGCATGGTCAAGGTCTTGCTCAATGCGCTTTTGGCGCGTGAAGTCGGTAAAGAGATAGAGCGTAAGCAGCGGCGAAAGGGAAAGTTGTTTGCGAGGTAGGCGAAGTTGAACGAAATCGAACGCGTGGAGAAAGCGTTAATTCAACAGATTCAACGCCCTGACTTAACTCGGGCGGTTCTGAAAGCAATTAGAGTCTGAGTATCTCGAGAAAGTTCTTTCCTATAATGTAGGCTGGTTCAGTATCAAGCAATTTAGCCAGAGAATGGCTGATAGATACGATGTTGTCAGGTTCATCTGCGATGCAATAAGAAACTTCAGCCGCCTCTAAAATGAGGTGTTGCACATGATGGTCTTGCATAATTTGATGTGATGTTGGTTAGGCAACAAAAATCAAGCGCGCAGAAAAGTATGGCTTTACTGGAGGTCAATTTACTATCTTTTCACGTTCGTCAAAACCTTCAAACACAGCAATGTCATACTTTTATCGTCTGTTCGTGATTCTCACGCTGTTCTTTTCCGTCAATGAAATCAAGGCACAACGTTATGCGTTTGACCAAGGAAGCATTCGATTGGGCGTCTCGCTCAACTATGCCAACTACGGCGGTGAACTCTACCAGCCCAACCTCACCGCACGAATTGAATCTGACCGCATCACGGAATTTGCCATACGTCCCAGCGTCGCCTATTTCTTTTTTGAACGGCTCGCGTTGGGCGTCGACCTCACTTACGTAACCATCGGACAAAACGATAAGAACAATGTCGTAACGCTTTTCTCACGAACAAGTTGGAGCGTCGGACCGAGCATCGCCTATTTTTTCGGGGAGCGACAAAGCCCAATTTTCCCTTTCATCTCGGCAAGCTATTCCTATCAAAGTAGCACAGAGCAAGAGTTTGAGCGAAGCATCAATACACGCTCAAAAGGCTCAAACTTTCGTGCTTCAGGCGGAATGGCAATCATGTTCGGCAAGCAAGCCTCGCTCAATGTAGAAGCCTTTTATCGAGTGGATATGCGAAAGGTGCAGAACATCAGTCGAAGTGGGAATGTCTTCGGGCTGGAAGTGGGCGCAAGTTTATTCATCTTTTAGTGATGAGAGCCAAAGAAGAAACCAAGTTCGCGTTGCACCTCTTCTGGCAGTGGTGGCAGAGCCGAGCGCGGAATGAGAAAGGTTGAAAGGTTAAAGAGGTCTAAAAAAATCCGATGGGCATCGACGGTATTTTTGAGATAGGCGTGTCCTGACGAGCCACCTGTCCCGATTTTCGTGCCAATCATGCGTTGAACCATAATCGAGTGGCGGTATCGCCAAGTAGAAAAGAGTTCGTCAATGTCGATGAGCGCGGTCAGAAAGCGAAACGGCAAATGAAGAATTGGCTGGTCGCGATAGAGCATAATGAGCAGAGCGGCTTTGAAGGCGGTGTAGGAAAGTCGGCGCGCGCCTGAACGCACAAGTTCATTATGTTTTTCTTCGCTGAAGAGAGCCTGAAAATTTTCAATCGTGCGCGAAAGTTGTGCAAGTTCGCGCGTTTTTTCTTCATCGGTGAGCGTTGGATTTTGCTCAATGATTTGGCGGTCTTGGGCGAGCATCGTATCAACGGCTTTTTTGTAATTCTCCCAAAAATCAAAATTCCCAAAATTCAAGAACGGCGTGCGTTCAAGCCATTTTTGGGTAAGCTCAAAAAGTGAAGGTTCTTGTTCAGATTTTAAAGCAAGCGATTGATGTGCGTCAGAAAGGCGTTTTTCGTATGGGATTTGGTTGAAGTTTTGCCGAAGGTCGCGTCGCAAGCCGAGTTTATTTTCAATCAAACGAAACTGCACGCTTTGGAATCCAGAAGCAGGAGAGAGGAAATCGCGGAACTCTAAAAAATCGAGCGGCGTCATGGTTTCCAAAATCCGAAACTGCTCAATCATCACTTCCTGAATCGTACTGATTCGCTCTAAGCGAGAGACCGCAACGCCGATATTTTTTTCATCGACATAATTCCCTAAAAACAGCTCGCGCACAGAATCCAACTCGTGCAAAATCTGCTTGAACCAGATTTCGAAAACTTGATGAACCGTAATAAAGAGCAGTTCGTCGTGAGCAGGCTGTCCAAAGTCTGCGCTACGCGGCGTTTGGGCATTAAGAATTTGCTCGAGATGAAGATAATCAGCGTAATAGGCAGGTGGATGCTTCATAATCCTTAGGGCTTAAATTCCCGACGATAAATTTTCATGGGGTCGACATCGAAGCGTGGCTCAAGCTTCTCGCGAAGGATTGCCTCAAAGGCTGCTTTTTGTCGACGTTGAACGCGGATAATGACCACATTCCAAGCGTTAATTTTTCCTTTGGAAGGCGCAACTTTGCTACCTAAGGGTTTGCCGTAAAAGAAGTGATATTCGGTGTAAAAGCGTTTGGGTTTAGCGAAGTAATCGGTGATGTCGTCCCAGCGAAGCAGAGACTTTTTCGCACTATGAATGTTTTGAACAATGCCATCGTCAGTGATAAGCCGTTGCTCTGAGGCGCTGGCACCGATGAACCAGAAGAGACTGGCAATCAAATAAAGTGAAAACTTCATCACGGATTCATCATCGCCGATAGCCAGCCCGATGACAATGCAAACAAGTTGAACAAGGCTGTAAATGCTTGGAAGAAGGGGATACCCGAAAAGCGCACCATGCCAAAGGCTGAGGCGAACATGCGAGACACGCAAGCGATTGACCAATGCAATCATTGCAAACAGCGGCATCAGCAGTACGACTGCGTAAAAAAAGTAACTTTCTATAACAAGAATGATATTTCTAAATTCGTCGCCCATCGTTGTTACTACTTCATTTTTGTTCTCTGAAAACTGTACTCTCAACTACTCCTATTTCGTGAAAATTTTGCGAATTACAAAAAGGCATTTGTGCAGAAGGTAAAAATCGTTTTTGGTTTGGTTGTGGTGTCGATAATCGTAGTGCAAAACGCAGGGCGGCTTAATTCGTTTCAGAAAGGTGGCGTTTGAGAACGTTAGGTTTGGCGAGCCACAGCGAAGTTGATAAAGAGCTCAAGTGCAGTTTTGCTTGGCGAAGCAGGGAGCGAGGAGAGCGCATCTAAGGCTTTCTGAACAAATTTTTGGGCGGTTTTTTCGGCATATTCAATTCCGCCATATTCGGTAGTGAATGCGACGATTTCTTGGCTGAAGAGTGTTCGCTTTTTGTCGCTTTTGAGCATGGCAATGATTTGCTTGCGTTTTTGTGTGTCGGCGTTTTCAAGCGCATAAATGAGCGGCAGCGTAATTTTCTTTTCTTTGATGTCGCCGCCGACAGGCTTGCCCGTCTTTGAACTTTTGCCGAGATAGTCAAGAATATCGTCTTGAATTTGAAACGCAATGCCAATGGCTTCGCCGCAGGCACGCAGTTTTTGTTGAGCATGGCTATCAGGTGAAGCCGAGACTGCACCAATTTCGCACGAGGTTGAAATGAGCGAGGCGGTTTTATCGGAAATGATTTTGAAGTAAGTGGCTTCGTCGATATCGAGGCTTCGCGTTTTTTCAATCTGCAACAGTTCACCTTCGCTCATGCGTTTGACGGCGTCGGAGATGATTTCCAGAAAGCGGTGGTCTTTGTGTTTGAGTGCCAAAAGCAAGCCGCGCGAAAGAAGGTAGTCGCCCATAAGCACAGCGACTTTGTTTTTCCAAAGCGCATTGATGGCAGGCAAACCACGACGCATATCGGCATTGTCGACCACATCGTCGTGAATCAGGGTCGCCGTATGCAAAAGTTCGACCAGCGCAGCGGCGCGATAAGTGCTATCGTTAATGCCCCCAGCAATGTTGGCTGAAAGCAAGACGAGTATCGGGCGTGCTTGTTTGCCTTTTTGTCGGAGAATGTAGCCTGCAACTTTATCAATCAGCCCAACTTCCGACGTCATGATTTGTTTGAATACCTCGCGGAATCGAGCTAATTCGGATTCAATCGGGCGGCTAATCTCATCGAGTTTCACGAGAAAGAGTCAAAAAGGGTTGGTAAGATGTAATCTCGCAAAGAAATTCTTGCAAAGAAATGTTGACGCATCGTGCGGCGGCTTACTTTTTTGAATCACGCTTCACTAAAACTTCTTTGCCTGTTTTGGCAGATTTGTAAATTGCGTCGACGATGTTCATGCGTTCGTAGGCGTCTTTTGCAGTTGAAGAGAGCGGATAAAGACCCGCAACAGCATCGATAAAGTGCCGAAGTTCGTTGTAGTAAGAGCGTTTGTAGATGTCTTCAAGCGAGCCGATTCGTTCAGGCGTAACATTGACGAGTTGGTCATTGATTTTTTTATGAAACTTGAGCGGATAGACGCGAGCAAATCCGTTATTGCCATAAACGTTGCAGAACAGCAAATCAGAATCGACCTCAAAGTTCCAACCTGTATCAATCGTGATGGCTTGACCGCTTTTAAGACGAACTAAAACGGACGAAAAGTCCTCAACGCTAGAAGAATTATCGCGGTGCGCTTGCCGCTCGAAATTGACAGCTGAAACGCTATGCGCTTCAGGGAAATTGAGAATCCACAAAGCAAGGTCAAGCACCATAATCCCCAAATCCAGAAACACGCCGCCGCCAGAGACCGACTTTTGCGACTTCCATTGACGGTCGACGGGATTTTTCTTCAGCCAGCCGCATTTGACAAAAAACACGTCGCCGATTTCGCCGTTCTCAATAAAACTTTTCAGCACCATGGCGTCGGGACGGAAGCGTTGGTTCATGCCGACCATCATTTTCACATCAGACTTATTGAGCACGTCTAAAATTTCTTTGGCTTCTTTGGCGGTGCGAGCAAGCGGTTTTTCAACAAGGCAGTGCTTTTGGGCTTTGATAGCCGCCGTTGCAATTTCTTTATGCGTATTGGTTGGCGTGGCGATGATGACAGCGTCAATCTCGTTCATCGCCAAAAGGTCTTGGTAGTCTTTGAAAACGTGTTTGACTTTATATCGCTCACCCAAAAGTTTGGCGCGTTGAAATTCCATATCGCAGAGCGCAACGAGTTGGGCGTTTTCAAGTTTAGAAAGAATGGGAAGGTGAATAATCTGTGCGATATTTCCTAAACCGATAACGCCGACTTTAATTTTTTCCATGTTTCTGAGAGCGTTGGGTGTAAAAAACAAAAAATGAAGTTAATCATTCCGAAAGGCTTTGCAAATCAAGCATCTGTTGCCGTGCTAAGCATTGGCTTTTCTTGCAAGCGCGATTGTATGCCAAACAGATAGCATATATTTCTTCATAACCGTAATCAATCGTGATTTCTTCGCCTGCCTCAATCGCACGTAATGCAACCAAATAAAGCGACTCACGGTCGCGGTCTTTGACTTCTGCATTCGGCTCGCAACTGTGATTGATGTAGCGAATTTTCGCGGTCATGGCAGTGTCGATGTATGTGTCGTCATCGTTGTAAAAGATATACACATTGGCTTCTTCCGCTTCGCGTCGCAAGCACTCGTCGGCATTGATTGTCTCGCCTGCAATAATCATCAACGCTTCGCCCTTCTTGCAAGGTTTCGTGGTGAAAATACCTTTGCCTTGAATCGGCGAATCTAAAACCACGATGTAATCAGGATTGTAAAGCGCAGAATCAGGAAGAGTCTGGAACATTGAAAAAAGAAAATTGCGTATTTTGCTATAAAAGTAAAACAATTCAACGTCTCCATAAACACAAAATCTTGTGAAACAAAAAACGAAATCTACTGCCAAACAGAACGCTCCCGAAAAAAAACAGCCCAAAATTTTAGTATGTAACGACGACGGCATTGACGCCGAAGGCTTGGACGCCTTAGTCAAAGCGATGAAGAAAATCGGCGAAGTAACCGTTGTCGCTCCACTCACCCACCAAAGCGGAATGGGACACGCCATGACGCTGGGCAAACCGCTCCGCATCAATAAGTGGTATAAGCATAAAAAGTTCTTTGGCTACGCCGTTAATGGCACGCCCGTCGACTGCGTCAAAACCGCAATGGCGCAAATTTTGAAGCATCAAAAGCCCGACCTGATGGTCAGCGGCATTAACTACGGAAGCAATACAGCCATCAATATTCTCTATTCAGGTACAATTGGTGCAGCGATTGAAGCCTCTTTTTTTGGCGTTCCCTCTATCGCATTTTCCCTCACAACCTACGAAAATGCTGACTTCACCTATGCGGCAAAGTTCGCACAAAAACTCGCCAAAGCAGTGCTCAAACATGGCTTGCCCGCCGAAACATTGCTGACGGTCAATATCCCAAACCTGCCCGAAGAAGAAATCAAAGGTGTGATGATTACTTCGCAAGGAAAGTCCAAATGGGAAGAAGAAATGGTCGAGCGCAGCGATACCTACGGACAGCCCTACTACTGGCTTCGTGGCATCATGACGCTCCATGATAGTTCCTTAGAAGCCGACGAATATGCTGTTCGACACGGATATGTCTCCATTACGCCCATCTCGTATGACCTCACAAACTACCGCTTCATGGAAACCTTGCGCCAATGGAACTTGAAAAAGTAAAGTCGGTGCAAAACTGCTGCATTCAGCGTGTTAACTCGAGTGAGAACACAGCGAGAATTGCTGAAAATTCAAAAGAAAATTTGTATCATTACCGCTCTAAATTTTAACCAAGCGTTTCAACAATGAACAAAAAAGACAAACTCGTTGCCAAGAAGCATCGCAAAGCAATTGCACGCATGAAAGCCAAGAGAAAGGCCGCAATGGAACAAGCGCAAAGCAAGAAAAAATCGAACTAACCCAGTTATCTCTTAACTCTGCTAATGGCAGAGTTTTTCATTCTCTTTCAGCATCATGTTTTTCACCATCATGTTTAATTTGATTCACAATGATTGATTACAAATCACTGCCAATCGGAAAGAAAGCGCCAAAGGAAGTCAATGCCATCATTGAAGTGCCAAAAGGCGAGCGAAACAAATACGAATACGACCCTGAACTTGGCGTCTTCAAACTCGACCGCGTGCTCTATGCGTCGGTGCATTATCCAACGGCTTACGGATTCATTCCGAACACGCTTGCTGAAGACGGCGACCCGCTCGATGTGATGGTCATGACGCACGGCGCAACCTTTACAGGCTGTTTAATTGAAGTGCGCCCTGTTGGCTTGCTGAAAATGCGCGACGATAAAGGCATGGACGATAAAGTCCTCTCTGTGCCCGTCAACGACCCGATTTACAACAATGTGCGAAAATTGGCTGACCTGCCGCCTCACTTGCCGAGCGAAATCGAGCACTTCTTCACGGTCTATAAGCAATTAGAAGGCAAGCACGTAGAAAGTTTCGGCTGGCACGATTTCTTTGTTGCCGAGCGTGCAATCGTTACAGCGATGGAACGCCTGAACGACTCGAAGCCGAAGAAAAATCAAAATGGAAAAGCATTGAAGCCGGCCAAGCCTAAACTTGTCAAAAAAGCATCGGCATAATGTCGGAAAACAAGCCTGAACGAAAACGCTTTGAAGACCTCTCGCCTGCAGCGCAAGAAATTATCCGAAAAAAAGCCTTAGGCGCAATTTTCTTTGCCTCGCTCATTATGGGAATCATGGGCGCAACCTGTGTGATTGAAGGCGTTTATCTTCTCACGCGCGACAACGCCTTTCTCATCGATCAACTCAAAGTCGTTGATGCCGATAAAGCCAAACTCTCCTCGCTGATGATGGCGGCAACAGGCGCGTTAGAAGTCTTTTGCGCTGTCGGTACAATTCGCCTCTCCATTACACCTTATCGCATTGGATTTTATATGACCGTGCTGATTGCAGGGAATCGGTTCGTAGATGCGATGGTCTTTCACGGCACATTCTTTACCTTCGGCTCAATTCTCAACCTCTTTTTAGCACTCTTTGCTTTGATGTTCCTTTTTGCGGGGCGTTATGCGGTGCTGACAAAGCCGCCCGCCTCACCTGAATCTTAATCGCCTCTCTCAACATGTCCAATAAGCAAACTTACATCTCACATCTCCGACATCACGTCGGCGAAACCGTCACCATAAAAGGTTGGCTCTATAACATTCGCTCATCGGGAAAACTCATGTTCCCTGAACTGCGCGACGGCACGGGCATTGTTCAAGGCGTTGTCTCAAAAAAAGATGTGAGCGAAAGAGTATGGGAAGATTTCGGGAAACTCACACAAGAAAGTTCGCTCGTGGTGACCGGCACGGTAACGAAACACCCAAAGCAGGAAGGGGTTTATGAACTGCAAGTGAGCGATGTTGAAATCGTTCAAATTGCTCAAGACTACCCCATCACGCCCAAAGAACACGGCATAGAATTTCTCGCCGACCGTCGGCACTTGTGGCTGCGCTCCAAACGCCAATGGGCGATTATGCGAATCCGCCACGAAGTCATTAACGCCATTCGCGACTTCTTCAACGAGCGCGATTTCACCTTGATTGATTCGCCCATCATCACGCCAAACGCCGCCGAAGGCACAACGACGCTCTTCGAGATCGATTACTTCGATTTAGGCAAAGCCTATCTCACCCAATCAGGACAACTTTACGGCGAAGCGAGCGCCATGGCATTCGGAAAAATCTATGTCTTTGGTCCCGTCTTTCGCGCCGAAAAATCCAAGACGCGCCGACATCTCACCGAGTTCTGGATGGTTGAGCCTGAAATGGCTTACTACGATTTAGAGATGAACATGGATTTGGCAGAAGAATTCGTTGAATACATCGTTCAGCGCACCATAGAACGGAGACGAGAAGAACTGAAAATTTTAGAGCGCGATATTTCTAAACTCGAGAAAATCACGCGCCCGTTTTACCGGCTTTCCTACACCGACGCCGTCAAGTGGCTCAACGAAAACAATGTGAAACTCATCAAGAAAAATGATGATGGCTCGGAAGCACAAATCGACTTTCCATGGGGCGAAGACTTCGGCGCGCCACAAGAAGAAGCCCTCATGAAGCAATTCGATAAACCTTGCATCATTCATCACTACCCGACCGAAGTCAAAGCCTTTTACATGAAACGCGACGAAACAAATCCAAAAGTCGTGCTTGCAATGGATATGCTCGCGCCCGAAGGCTACGGCGAAATTATCGGCGGCAGCCAACGCGAAGATAAGTTAGACCTCTTGTTGGAAAGAATTAAGCAAGAAAACCTTCCTCAATCGGTATTTGAATGGTTTTTAGATTTGCGCCGCTACGGAAGTGTGCCACATGCAGGCTTCGGACTTGGCTTGGAGCGCACGGTGGCGTGGATTTGCGGCACCGAACACATTCGCGAAACCATTCCCTATCCAAGAATGATTTATCGCAACACCCCTTGATGAACGGCCATGGCAATGAGCGATACACGATTTGATGCCCTGAAATGGTATCGGAAGTCAAAAATTAGTTTGCTCTTCAATACCTCGACCTTTTTGGGCAACTTCGTCATTGCAATCGGCTTGACTTACCTCTTCCGAACGCTCGGCTACGACGACGCCGTCAACTTCGTGTTCTTTCTCGGCACTATCTCAATCGGACTTTGGATAACCGAAGCCGTTCCGCCCTTTGCTGTCAGCATTTTTATCGTGGTGATGTTGCTTTTTGGATTCGGGACAAATTACATCATGCCCGCAAAAGGTTCGGTCGACGTCTATCTCGGAACTTGGACAAGCAATGTGATTTGGCTTCTCTTGGGCGGATTTTTTCTTGCCGAAGGCATGCGCGAAGTGGAACTCGATAAAGCCTTGTTCCGATTTGCCGTGAAGCGATTTGGCGCAACGCCGCAAATGCTTCTCTGGGGCTTAATGCTGATTACCGCCGTCGCGAGCATGGTGATGTCGAACACCGCCACAACGGCCATGATGATTTCCTCGATTCTGCCACTCATTCGCTCATTAGGCAAGGGACATGGCTATTCAAAAGCCTTGCTCGTGGCGATTCCAGCGGCGGCATCGATTGGCGGAATTGGCACCATTATCGGAAGCACGCCCAATGCGATTGCCGTCGGCGCGCTGAAAGAAATGGGCGTCAGCGTAACCTTCGTCGAGTGGATGCTCTTCGGACTTCCCGCCGCGATGTTGATGATCTTTCTCTTCTACAAGTTTTTAATGCGCAAACTTGACCTCGAACACACAACCCTCGACCTCTCAAAAATTGCTCAGAGTGATGGCACGCCTGTAGAAAAGTCCAAACGAAACGCGGTGCTCGTTACGCTGGTCATAACCTTAACGCTGTGGATGACGGAAGCCTTGCACGGCATACCGGTTGCAGGCACATCAGCCGTGCCGATTCTACTGCTCACCTTAACGCGCGTGATTGATTCAACCCAAGTGAGAGCCTTGCCGTGGGATACCTTGATGCTCGTGGCGGGCGGCTTGGCGTTGGGGCTGGCGATGGTCGATGTTGGATTAGCAAAAATCGCGATGGACGCCATAAGCAAACTGCCGTTGCCAACTGTGATAGTCGCAATCCTGTTCAGTTTGATTGCCGTATCGCTCTCAAATGTGATGAGCAATACAGCGGCGGCATCAATTTTAATTCCGCTGGCGGTGGCGTTGCCGGCGCCGTTCAATGTGGCGACGCCGATTATCGTCGCACTCAGTTGTGCCGCCGCGCTGTTCCTGCCCGTATCGACACCGCCCAACGCCATCGCGTTTGCTACAGGCTATCTTGAACAGCGCGACTTTCGCTTAGGTGGAATTTTCTTTTTAATCCTTGGACCGCTAACGGCGTTCCTCGTAGCAACGCTGTGGGCACTCTTGAAGGTCTGAAAGGTGAAGGCTAAACTTGAAGGACTATTCGCCGCGTCGCATCTCGCGCTCCATGTCGCGCTTTTTAATGCTTTCGCGCTTGTCGTAAAGTTTCTTGCCTTTGGCAAGGGCGAGTTCGATTTTCGCTTTGCCATTGGCGTTGAAGTAAAGTTTGAGCGGAATAAGTGTTAAGCCTTTCTCGGAAACTTGAAGTCGGATGCGTTCAATTTCATCGCGATGCAAAAGCAGTTTGCGTGTGCGCTTCGGGTCATGGTTTTCAATCGTCCCAAGTTCGTAGGGCGTAATTTGCATATTTTCTAAACGCACTTCGCCTCGATGAATCACGGCGAAACTGTCATCTAAACTTGCCTTGCCTTGCCGAATGGATTTAACCTCCGTGCCTTTGAGTTCAATACCGGCTTCCCAAGTATCTAAAATTTCATACTCGAATCGCGCCTTGCGGTTGTGAATCGTTTTGACATACACGGGTTTTGTCCCTGACTTCTGAGCCATATGAAAAAGTAAGAAAAATGTTCAATAAGATAGAAAATTCTACACAGCAAGGTTCAAGGCTGGCGCAAAAAAGAGTGTAATAATAGCGAAAAACAAAGGATTTCACGCATCCTGTTGGGAAAAATCAGTACGTCATTCAATTTGGCATGAGGTTTGAGTGGTGCATGATTAGTTTCTTTCTTACACTTCTCTCCAGCCGCAGTGGGTAGCCTAGTTAGGGGGGCTACCCACTATTTTTTTAGCAAAACTTGAACGAAAAAGCATGTGCAAATCACTCACGATTTTTTCGTATTTTCGCTTCTTATTTGACAAGCGATTTACAACTATCAAATGACCCGATTTTTCGTATCACTTTTCCTCTTGACTGCTTTTAACGAATTGGTGGCGAGCGCGCAAGAACGCTACATAGACATCGTGCAAAAGTATCGCCGCCCGCAATTCTTTGCTGAGTTTATCGCACTTCCTGCCGCGCACAGCGACTCTCTCAAATTGATGGGAAACATTCGCCTTTCTTATGATAATTCATTCTTTGTAAAAACGCCTGACGGAAAATTCGCGACTGATTTAACCTTCACGACCGAACTGCTTCAAAAAAACATCGCGGTTACGCGCAGCATACGACGCAAAATCGTTACCGTCAATACACACGAGGAAACCTTAAATCGAACGGAATTCGTCGAGACCATTTTTACACTGCCCTTGAAAAAAGGCGATTACGAAGTCGCGGTTGAAGTAACCAACAACGACCTCCAAAAGTCGCTCCGAATGGAACGCCAGCTGCTCAAACTCTCGACTGAACCAACCACCAGCAAGCAAGGCGAGATGAAAGTATCGCAACTGTTGTTTGTTGAACGTCCAAGAATTAGTAATGACTCGATGAGCATTCAACCGCTTGGGTTTTCGGGCAATGGCGTGTTTGGGCGAGACTATGTAGCCATGCTTTACATTCACCTCGATTCCGATTCCATAAGAGAAATTTCTTATCAACTTCTCGAAAAGCAAGACCAAAGAGAAATCCCTGTTGCATCAGGAAAAACTTCACCGAGTAGTCTCTTTTACACGAAGGAACTGCGAGCTTCAACTGACGAAGCCGTTTTGATTGTTGAACGGGAAAAAAAAGCAACCACAGAACTTCTCGCATTCATTGATTTCAATGCCAAAGCAATTGCAAATGCAAGATATGTGCTCAAAGTAAAGGTGGTCTCTGAAAAAGGTAGGATAGTAGAGGTCAAAAAAGAATTCGACAACGCTTGGATAAACATGCCCTATCCGCTCTACGATATTGAACTCGCCGTGCGCCTGATGGAAGACATTATGCTCACAAGCGAAGAAGTCAAAAAACTATTAGACGGAAACGCTTCCGAACAGCGCCGCAAATTTCTTGCCTTCTGGAAAACACAAGACCCAACGCCCGATACCGAGTTCAACGAAGCCTTAGAAGAATTTTTCAGACGGGTTGATTATACCTTCTTCAACTTTTACACCAACCGCGAGTTCGGCTGGCGAACCGATAGAGGGCGCGTTTATATCCGCTTCGGCAAGCCAACCGAAGTCTCGCGCGAGTTCCCACTCAACCGTCCAACTCGAGAAATATGGATTTACAAAAACCTCAACAAGCGGTTTGTCTTTTCCGACATTACCAACACAGGCAACTACGAACTTGTCTCTGAATCGCAACTCGAGAGCGAATAATCATTTTCAATTAAACGAACTATGCTCATTGTTATTGACGACGACCCATCAGTGGGCGAAATCATATCTGACGTGTTTGATGAAACCTACACGGTCAAATACTTTCAGTCGCCAATTGAAGCATTGAAATTTGTTCAGGCTGAACCGTTCTCTGCGCAAGTCTTCATCGTGGATTATCGCATGCCTGAAATGAACGGTGGAGAAGTGGCGCGACAAATCAAAGCCATCAACAAAGACTTCCAAGTGATTTTGATTTCAGGCTTTACTGATTTCGAGGATATTCAAATGCTGCTCAGACAAAGAGATATCGATGAGTTTCACCGCAAACCGTTGGATTTTAATGCGCTCAGGAAAAGCGTGGAGTTTCGCAGAAAACTGTTTTTGAAGAAAAGCGCAATATAATCCATACAAACAAGAAACGCCGACGGGTGGTCGGCGTTCTGAATCTGGATTTAGGAATAGCTTAATACTTGATGCTACAGCCGTATTGCTTCGTAACTTTTTCCGAGACTTCTTTTCCTGCCAAAAGTTCTTCGACGGCTTTTTTGACATAATTGACTTTGGCGTCTTTGCCGCCGTTAGCGGAGCGGTCGTCGTCAATCGCGCCCATGTAGGCGAGGTTTCCATTTTTGTCAATGACAAACATGTGCGGTGTGGTTTTCGCATCAAACATCTTTCCGACTTTTCCATCTTCATCGAGCAAGTAGTGAGAGGCGTGGGCTTTCCATTCTGCCATTTGCGCCTTGAACTCCGAAGCGGTTTGGTAGTCTTTGTGATTTTTATTTGTTGAGTTAATCGCAAGCCAAATCACGCCTTTGTCGGTGAGCTCTTTTTGCAGTTTTTGCATATTGTTGTTCTTGTAATGACCGACAACGAACGGGCAACCCGGGTTCGTCCATTCCAGCACAACGATTTTGCCTTTGAAGTCTGACAGGCTCACATCTTTTCCGTCGACATTTTTGAGCGTGAACAGAGGAGCAGGCTTTCCGACTTCCACCGAAGCCGTAGATGAAGCGTTGTTGCTAATCACAGAGCCAATAAGCAAGCCGAGAATGCCAACTTTTGAAATCCCAATTAAGACCATAACAAGATTCGCCGAAATACTGATAAGCATAGTAAGTTAGGTTTAGGTTGAATTAACTGATGAATTGGTCTAAACTTAACTCGATAGGGAACGGAAAAAGTTTCAGGAAGGGAAAAGATGAGAACCTATAAAAAGTCGGCTCAACTTGCGCTGAGCCGACAGCCAACAAAGGAAAGAACAAAAGAACAAAAAGAACTCACTACTGAATTCTAACAGGCAATACAATATCCAAATCGGTGTCTCCGTCGGTAGAGGGCACGCTGATGGTTGTGTTTTTCGTTGCCTCGTGCTTCAAAATAACACGTAAGGTGCCTGAACTTGAGCCAGCGGTTGTAGCCATGATTTCTAAGCCAATAGGTTTGCCGTTGCTATCTTCATCGTCATATTCGATTGTGAGATTTGCGCCTGAAACGATATAGAAGAATTGGTGTGCTTCGGCTTCTTTTTCAATTTCTTCGGTAAGGTCGACGACAGGGTTCTTGGTTTCGTCAAGAACTTTCACCGTGCCTTTGAATGATTTATTGGCGGGCAATGAAAAACCGCTAATGGTCGGTGGATTCGGACCTTGACCGTCGAGGTCGCGCCACTGTGCCTCGAAGACGCGCGTGGTGTCGTCTTCTTGAACAAAACGAAGTTTGAAAGTCGTAATCGTTTCAGATTCGTTGCCAGGATTGGAAGGATTAGCGGGGTCTTTGGAGCATCCCACTACGAAAAACGAAACGACCAATGCGGCACGAATTAGAAAAAGCGAATTGAACTTCTTGTTTTGCATAATCATAACAGTTTAGTTAGAAGTTGTTTTAAGGTTGTTAGAAAAAGAACACAAGAAAGTTTAAGTCTTGCCAATGGGCACATTTAGGCGTAGCACGATGTTGCGCCCTGCATCGTCGGCGAAGTATCGAAATCGACTCAAATAATCACGGTATTGTCGATTGAATAAATTTTGAACAGAAAGATTAATGACGAATGACTGCTTGCCGATTGAAACTTGTGTGCCAGCAGAAACATTGAAAAGCGCGTAGCCCGCAGGAGGCTGAACAATTAGGCGCAAATAATCTCGATAAGTATTTTCATCAGGAAAAAAGGGCGGCAAGGTTTCAGGTTGTGGAAGCGTAGGATATCGATATTGCCGACGAACAAGCGTCGCCCCAAGTTCAATAAAATTCGATTTGAAGAGCCCGACATCATTTAAGTGATAATGAGCCAAGAGCGTCAAACGGTCTGAAGGCATTTGATAAATCGGCTCGTTGGTTTGCAGGTTATCGGCGCGAACCACTGAAAGCGTCGCATCAAGGCGCAAATCGCTGAGTATAGACCATTTCACGCTGGCGTCAATCCCATAAAGCCGCGTGTCGGCTTGTTGATAGCGAAAAGACGGAAACGCTCCACGAAACGTGACAGTCGGTTCAGAAAGTGGAAAAAGGTAAATGAAACCTGAAATGAGATTATGATAAATGGCGATTTCTGTGCTCACGCGTGAGGTTTCATAGCGCAGGATTCCGTCAAGGCTGAGGCTTTTTTCGATGTTCAAAGTAGAGTCGCCAATTTCAAACTGTGCCGTGCCGTGATGAACGCCGTAACTGTAAAGTTCATTGATGCTCGGCGGTCGCCACGCTGTGCCAAGATTGAACGAGAGAGAAAGATTAGAGAAAAGTTGATAAATAATGCCGCTACAGAGTGTGAATGTTTGAAAGTCTCTCTGAGCGTTGGCTTGTAAGAAACGACTGCCCGGAAAAGTGTAAGCAATTTGTGAGCGATAGTCATATCGTAGCCCCGCGTTGAGCGTCCAATTTTCGCGGACGAATTCCTCGAACAAGAAAATGCCGACCGTGTAGGCTTCAAAATTGGGAATCAAATAGGCGTCGCCGCTATTCACGTTAAACTGTTTTGAGCCTGAAACGCCTAAGGTTCCAATGAATTCGCCAATCGGTTGATGATGAAATTTTATCTCGCCATTGTAGGTCCATAAGTTAAGGTTGTAGGCAGGTGGGTCTTCGGGTGTGGCACGGCGTCTGCCTCGGTGTAAATCAAATTCACGACGGTCGTTGTATTGCCAGCCGTAGTTTGTTTCTATTCGTCCGATGCGCAAAGGAAATTCGCCATGAATCGAAAGTAAATAGTGCGTAATGGCTTGCTTGGGAAAATTGATTGTGTAAGAAAACGCAGGTTGTGAGGCAGGTGCGCCACGCAGAATGGCATTGACCAAGTCAGTCGTGTTGCTAATGTGAGCCCCTGAAAAAATACCCAATTCAGTATTGAAGCGAGAGAAGTAAAGCGTCATGCGTCCGAAATCTCTTGATAATCCGAGACTTGCGCTAAAATCTTGCTCTTGAAATCCTGAGTTAGCGAGCGTGTAGTTCGGAGCCGCATAATCACCTGCTTTGCGAAAACTGCCTTGAATGCGCCAACCGAAGCCATTATCAAAACCGCCCTCCAAAAATCCAGAGACAGCACCTTGACGATTGTTCGAGAATGCATTCAAAGAAAATTCGCCTGCGAATAACTGTGAAGAAGGGAGCGGTTTGGGCACAAGCCGAATAACGCCGCCAATCGCATCTGAACCATATAGCACGCTCGACGCCCCTTTCAAAACTTGAATTTCACTTGGCGAAAACGGATCAATCTCAGGCGCATGTTCAGCACCCCACTGTTGCCCCTCTTGACGAACGCCTGAATTGATAATGACAACCCGCTGGCTATGCAAACCTCGAACCACAGGCTTGGCAATCGAAACGCCCGTCTGCAAAACGCTCACGCCCGCAAGGTTTTTCAAACTCTCGCCGAAAGTCTGCCCACGATGCTTGTCCAAATCTTCCTTCGTCATCACATCAAGCGATTGAGAGGATTCCATCAATTTTTCTTTCTCGCGGTCGGTTGAAATAATCACTTCTTCGGTTTCAATCGCGTCGCTTTCAAGCGTGAAATTCAGTTCCTTATCAGCGTTCAAGACTACACGAACCGACTTTGAGCGATAACCTACAAACCGAACTTGAATTTCATACTCGCCCTTTGGAAGCATGAGCGAATACGTGCCATTTTCTTTTGAAACAGTGCCGCGCTTCAAGGGCATAGCCACAACGCTTGCGCCAAAAAGCCGCTCTTGCGTTTTCGCATCGAAGACTTTCCCGTAAAGCCGATACTCTTCAGGCTTTGCGGTCGAAGAAGTCTGCGCGTTTAGCGTTATGGCAAACTCCAACAAGAAAACTAAATAAATCAAACGCCGCATGGGTTGAAGCGATAAAAACTCAAATACTCAAATCAAATGCCTTTATTAAGGTTGAGCTGTGGGAGAAAAACTCTAAACACGAGGCGGCGCACGCGAGGAAAGGTGAGGCGAGAAGTGAAAAACAAAGTGTGATGTAAAAGAAGGCTGAAATGAAAGTGATTTTGGAAGGGAAGTCGTAATCGTAATTGGCACGGAAACTTGGCAACTTTGAAGTGCAGATTTCATCGCGCAAAGGTCGCAATCGCTGTCCGAAATGTCCGTAATCACAACAGTTTCGGAATGCTCGTGATAGTGCGCACTCGTGAGCGAAGCAACCGAGAGCAGGAGCGAAAGAAAAATATGAAACGAAAATTTCGCCATCAATTCAAGAGTTAATGCACGCAATTTTTTTCGTGCTTCATCAAGCGATAGTTCAAAACGTGCGACGTGGCAACAAGGCTCGCGCCGAAAAAGACAATTAAAAATTCAAACTCTTCCAGTGGTTCTAAATGCCCAATCGCAATCGTGCTGAAGCCAACGCTAAGCGTCAGAATGGGCAGAAGGTTGTGATGATGCTTCAAGTAGCCATGCGAAAGCGAGAGCGCACCGATAATCAACCCTGAAACAATCAAAGTAGCCTCGAAGGCGGGGTGCGCAAGAAAACTGAGTCCAATCACGGGCAAAAGCGTAATGACAAAAGGCATCAAGAGGCAATGCACCGCGCAAATTGCCGACGCCGAAAAACCAAGCGCGTCCAAATTGATGAAGTCAAAAAAGCGTTGTTTCATAATGAGGTAATTTCCATCGGTAAAATTTGCAACTCATTTGCATCTGCTATCTGAACAAAAAAGAAGGCATTGAAACACAATGCCTGAAAATCATTTAGCGGAAGTTATGCTTTCTTGATTTCTTGTTCAAGAAACTTTACATCGTCCATTTCAATCGGAATTTTGACGAACTTTTCGTTGAAACGCCATTGCCCCGTTTTTGGAGAGCGGCTGGAGACAACCATTTTCACGGACTTAAATTTGAGGTCCGCTTTCTTTTTTGCGGCTTTATCTCCGAACGATTGCTGTTTCGCCATAGTGCGTGTTCAAATAGAGTGTTAAAAATTTGAGCCACAAATATACGCTTTTCAAGGAAAGCAACAAGCGATTTTCTCAAATGTTGTAACTTCACGCCGTCATCTCAATGATTCAGCGAAGTAGAACTCATCATGATGGATTTTTTCGGACATCTCGCCTTTGCCTTGATTGCGCTATCGTATCTCGTTCGGGATATTTTCTACTTGCGCATGCTTTCGGTAGTCGCATGCACAGCAGGGATTATCTACAATTACTTTGTGCTTCCTGAGCCGCTGTGGACGCCCATTTTTTGGAACGGCGTGTTCATGGCGGTCAATATCGTTCAACTCTTCATCATTTGGCAGGAGCGCAGAGGCATTGAGTTCAGCGAAGAGCAAAAAGAAATTTACCAAATGATTTTTAAGAACTTTTCGCCGCTCGAATTTGCAAAACTCATGCGCCTTTCAAAGTGGCTAAACGTTGAAGAGGGTGCGACGCTCATTACAGAAAAAAAGGAAACCAAATTTGTCTATCTCATTTACAACGGCGAAGTGAGCATTCTCATCAACGGCAAAGAAGTGGTGCGCTTGAAAGACGGCGCATTCGTTGGAGAGATGAGTTTTATCACGGGAAACTTGCCCTCGGCAACGGTCAAAACCACAAAGCCAACGCGCGTGATTGCATGGTCAAAAGAAGAACTGCGCGACCTGCTCCGTCGCAATCCTGCAATGGAAAGCACCATGCACGCCACGCTGGGCGCAGACCTTTCCAAAAAACTTGCGCCATCGGCGTCGGTCAAATAAACCGTCAAATAAACCGTCAAAAAAAGTAAGCGACGGTAAAAATGCCAATCATCGCGAAGTTGATGCCAAGTTTGGCGGCAATGGCAATCACCATGCCGAGCCATGTGCCTAATCCAACTTTTCCCGCCTGAATCGCATCGCGTTTGACGATGTATTCGCCTAAAACTGCGCCGACGAAGGGAAAGACGAACACCCCAATAAATCCGAAGAAAATGCCAAGCACCATGCCAATCATGGCACCAATCGCGGCAAGCGATGACGCGCCTGTTTTTTCAACGCCGATTTTCGTGGCGATAAAATCAATCACAAACGTAAAGGCAGTGAGAGCGGCAAGAATCGTGAGCGGAATCCAGCCGACTTTCTCGAAGTCATTTGCCCACGCGCCAAAAAGCAATCCGAGAAAGACGAGCGGCGCGCCGGGAAGCATCGGCAAAATTGTGCCAACCACTCCAACAAGAACACAAACAAAACATAGTATCCAGAAGAGAATCTCCATCGTAGCGCATCAGTAGGCTTTTGCAAAAACAACTTTCATTTTAGATGGCTTGCCTGAATAAATGCACTTACCTTCTTCTTGTAAGTGATATTGTTGGATAAAGGATTCATCGGTCGGAATACAGCGAATCGTGGCTTTGGTTTCTTCTTTGATTTTGGCTTCGGTTTCGGCGGTGCCGTCCCAGTGGGCAATGGCGAAGCCTTGTTCAACTTGCGCTTTGAACTCGTCGTAGGTTTTGACTTCTTTGGTTTTCTCGTTGCGATAGGCTAAGGCGCGTGCAAAGAGGTTGCGCTGAATATCAGCCAGAAGGTTTTTGATGTTTTCAGGCAAAGCAGAATCAAGGGGAAGAAAGATTTTTTCGCCTGTATCGCGTCGAGCGACGACGCATTGATTTTTCTCGATGTCCTTTGCGCCGATTTCCAAGCGAAGCGGAACGCCTTGCAGTTCGTATTCAGCGAATTTCCAGCCGGGCGTTTGTTGGTCGCTATCGTCGAGGAAAACGCCGATGCCGTTGGCTTTAAGTTGTTTTTGCAATTCGCTTGCCTTTTCAAGCACGAGCGTTTTGGTATCGCCTTTAATGATGGGCACAATAACGAGTTGGCGCGTGGCAAGTTTTGGTGGAAGCACCAAGCCTTTGTCGTCGGAGTGTGCCATAATCAGCGCGCCGATGAGCCGCGTCGAGACGCCCCAACTCGTTGCCCAAACATACTCGAGTTGACCGTCTTTCGTTTGGAACTTGCAGTCGAAGGCTTTGGCGAAGTTTTGCCCTAAGTGGTGCGATGTGCCCGATTGCAAGGCTTTGCCGTCTTGCATCATGGCTTCAATGCAGTAAGTTTCTTTTGCGCCTGCAAACTTTTCGGATTCGGTTTTGCGTCCGACAATGACGGGCAAAGCCATGAAGTCTTCGGCGAAACGGCGATAAACTTCAATCATGCGCAGAACTTCTTCTTTGGCTTCTTCTTCGGTGGCGTGTGCGGTGTGTCCTTCTTGCCAAAGAAATTCGGCGGTGCGTAAGAAGAGGCGCGTTCTCAATTCCCAGCGCACAACATTCGCCCATTGATTGATGAGCAAGGGCAAATCGCGATATGATTGAATCCATTTCTTGTAAGTCGACCAGATAATCGTTTCAGAGGTTGGACGCACATAGAGTTTTTCGGCAAGTTCTTCGCCGCCGCCGTGCGTAACAACCGCACATTCAGGCGCAAAGCCTTCGATGTGTTCGGCTTCTTTTTTCATAAACGATTCGGGAATGAAGAGCGGGAAATAGGCATTGACGTGTCCTGTTTCTTTGAACATCGCATCGAGTGCGGCTTGCATTTTTTCCCAAATTGCATAGCCGTTTGGGCGAATGACCATACAGCCGCGAACATCGCTGTAATCGGCAAGTTTGGCTTGGAGAACAATATCAAGATACCATTGGGAGTAATCCGAAGAGCGAGGCGTGAGTTTCACAGTTGAGTGATAGCAATTAGTTTAGTTAGCGATTGGCAGTTTGTTGTTAGAAAAAGTGAATCTGAATAAATCGTGTTATGGATTCCGCGCTTCGCTCAAAATGACGCGCTTTGACGCATATGTGTGTGATTCTGAACGAAGCGAAGAAAAAATCTTTTACTTTTCGTTGAGCAGTTGTTCCATCATTTTGCGCTGTTCGGGTGGCATGTTTTTCATGGCTTCTTTCATCTGCTTTTTTTCGTCGGGCGACATGTTTTTCATGCTTTCGCGCATTTGGGCTTTGGCTTCTTCGGGCATCATGTCCATGCCTGCGCCCATCAAGCCACCTTCGGTTTTCTTGTAGCCTTGGGGAATTTCAAAGGTGGAGGCAGGCAGTTTAGATTTGTTGATTTTAACAGCTTCCATCACGGTTTGTTCAGCAGTGCCTTTGCGCGTGATTTGTTTGAGTGGCATGCCCAAAACGCCTGCATCTTTCAAGGCTTTTTCGAGCCCGTCGGCTTGCTGACCTTGATTGAATTTTTTGAAGGTGTCGTAATCGAGAATGCCTTTGGCAATCCACATTTCCATGTCGCCATCGGAGTCGGAGACGCGCACGTGGTCGCAGTCGTAGCCAAGGATTTTTTCTTTGCCGAGTTTTTGCACTTTATACGTGTCTTTTGTTGGAGACATGCCTTGCGCCATTTTTTCCACCTCTTTCAAATCGATTTCGCTGTATGACTTGGATTTATTGTTGATGATGTAAATGATGTTAGGGTTATCCATTTTCATCAACGACGTGATTTGCATTTGCATCTTCTCAGCGGATACATTCATTTCTGTTTTAATGGCATTTTTGCCGACGAACATTGTCATCGTGCCGCCGCCCTCAGCCGCTGTAATTTTCATTTGAATTTCGCCCTCAAATTGCGCAAAAGCAGAACCACTTAAACAGCAGAGAAGGGAGACGAGAAACAGTAATTTTTTCATTGAACGATTTTGGTTGAAGTTAGAGAGAGGCAAAGTTCGCATAAAACGCTCGAATAAAAAAGCCGCCCAAAGTAGGCGGCTGAAAGATAATACGATGCCAGGATTAGAAGCTCAAGCCTGCACCCAAGTTTGCCAGCACCACATTTTGGCTATTGCCAAGCATGCGATACTTCACTTCCACGTCAAAAACGATAGGAATGACGGGCAGCTTGATGCCTGTGCCAATGCCAATGCCAAGCCCGCTTCCTGAAACGCTGGACTCACGACCGGGAATGGTGAAGTTTTGAATCGTTACGGCATCACGCTTTTGTGTAACGGAGTTCAGCGTGTAATCGAGGCTCACGTAGGGGTCAATAATCGGCAGGAAGCCAATCGGAATAACTTCAACACCAATGCCATACATAAGTGCCGTGATGTTCGTTTCAGGAAATTTGACGCCTGGGGGGAGGTTCGGAACGTTGTTTACTTGCGACTTACCTGTGGCGTAGTTGAAGTGTCCGACCGCATTCACACCGAAGAGCGGAATGGGCAGTTTATATTTGTATTTCAAACCTGCATTAAAGCCTGCGCTAACTTCAGCGGCCGCTTGGGCTTGCTGTTGTTGATTGTTGCGTCCTAAGTTTTTAAAGGCGTCGCCGCCGAAAGCAGAAATGCCGCCCGTAACATAAATTTGGGCATTGGAAATCGCAGGCACAAAGAGCAGTGCGACGAGAAAAGGAAAAAGTTTTTTCATAAATAAGTGTTGGTTAAGTTAAGTGGATAGCCGCGCAAACGGCCTGTTAAGTTAAAAAAAGTAAAACTCAAACGATAACGAACTTATCCAAAGTCGTGCCAAAACAAAATCAACTGAAAATAGCGGAAAAATTAGGGAGAGCGGGTATTTGTTGCTAATAGGCAACAAAATTTTGATTGGCGTGTCGCAAAAATGCAACATATTGCGAGAGCAGACAGTTGGAACAAGGATTAAACGGACTCAGCCGATTCCCACAGCGTTTTTGCAAATAACAACTTGTGAAACCCTGGTGAATCCGTCAAACCCTTGTTCTTGATTC
>CALKXI010000037.1 GCA_938003965.1 uncultured Chlorobiales bacterium | reverse complement strand
GGTCGTAGTTACATTAGGCAAAATTTGCACCAAGCCCCCGTTAATCGTAACAACATGATTGTCAGTTCCGCCCGATCCAATCACCCATCGCTCTGTACGGAGTGTGCCGCCATTAATTACAATCGTTTGATTATCAGCACTCATTCTCAGGTTGCCATAGCCTGTTGCCATATTGCCTACATTGAGCGTACCGCTATTAAGCGTAATGCTTGCACCTACGGCATCCATATTGAGAGAATTTGCATATTGACTTATCGTGTTAGTATTATTTACCCCGGCATTCACTGTACCACCATCCACCACCAATGCTCCGCTCAGTGTAAGGACTTGGTTAATGGCATTGCCGTGTGCAAAGTTCATCGTGCCTTGCAGCACAGTAACGGTCATATTCGTCCCGATGGTTATGCTTGCGTTACTTACAAGGTATGTTGCATTCACATCGTGCCGATAGTTCCCTGCCGTAAAGGTAGAGATGTTTGTTGAACCTGCTGCTGTTTGGCGCGCGGTCAGTGCGTTGGTAAAGGCAACCGATTGGTTCGTGATTTGATTGTTTGGAGCCGTGCCCGTGTTGTTAAAAGTAACCGCTTGCACATTATTCACTGTGCCAACAATGTCGATGAGTTGGTTATTGGTGCCGTTGAAGGTAATGTTGTTGAAGGTCGAAGTGCCCGAGCCTGAAAGGTTGCCTTGAAGTTGAATATTGACAACATCAACTGGTGTACCCACTCGCAAATTCAGAGTTCCTCCATTGTTTGTCAGGTTACCATTATTATTGATTATGAGGTTATGAGTCTGGCTTGTCGCATTCGTACCCAATGCCTGAATCGTACCGCCAGCATTTACAGTTACATTTCCACTTACAGTCAGTGTTCTATTGCCAGCTTCGTCAAATCGGAGTGTGCCACCAGCACCGTTATCATCCACGACGAGTTCTGTTATCGTCGGAGAGTTCGTAATCGTAACAGTATGTCCTGCACCAATTCGCACATAATCACCGACCGCATTTGGTACACCTTGAAGGCCTGAGCCAATCACCGCAGTGCGCCCCGGATCACTTGTCGCACTAAGGAAACGCCAAGTAGTAGTTGCATTAAAATTGCCACTTTGAACGCTGTAGAAGTATCGGTTTTGCGCGTTTGCTTGTGCTGATGCTCCAACCAAGAGGGCAAGCAGGCAAATCACATTAAGCAGAAGATTTTTAGGGTTCACTTTCGCAGCAGATGTCATTGTGTTTAAGGCGTAAGAAACTCGCATGTGGCTTGCTTGGTATTTATTTTTGAGTAAAACTTGAAAACGATTTTTGACTAAATTTCACTTAGGCTTTACAATACAAAAGAGAAATGCAAATTTTATGCCGTTTTTAATTTCACATAAAAGATAACGCCATTTTTCATTGGCGGGACACGTTCAAGCAGGCTCATCTTTTTCATTTTCTCATATTTTCGCTTTTTTATTTTCCGCTTCATGCTGAGCGAGATTGCACTTTTGTGGTTTCAGGGGATAAGCACGCTCGGTTAACGGATAAGGTTAAGGAATGATATTTGATACCGTTGATACACCTGAGCGCGGAAGAGCGCGAGGCTCTCCCGCTATTGTCAGGCGAAGGTTACTTCTTCTTTGCGGGTGCGGCTTTTGCCAGCGAGTCAGCCATGGCGAGTGAATCGGCTTTCGCTTTGGCGGCGGCTTCAGCGGCGGCTTTTTCTTCTTCGGCTTTCTTGACTGCGGCAAGCGAATCAGCGACTCTTGTAGAATCCGCTTTACGCTTTTTCTCGACTTCTTCTTTGCTGGGTCCGCAACCGATTGCGGCAATCGCGACCGTCAACATGACGGCGACTAAGAGGTTCTTCATCGTTTGATTGAAAGGTTTATTGTTAAGAATTGAACACATTGCTGTGTTTTAAGAAAAATTGGATTGTCAGTTTTTGACTGGAAAATGTAGGCACAAATATACGCAATTTCCCCTTCTTCACAAATTTTTGGTTGACGAGCGGTGAGTGGGTCGCTCGTCACTTTTTTTCGTTGTTTTTTACCAAAAGTATTACAGAATGTATCGGCTCAGGTCTCGGTCTTTGGCGATTTTGCTGAGGCGATTTTCGACAAAAGTTTTGTCAATGACGATTTTTTTGCCTGAGTGATTTTCAGGCACTTCAAACATCAGGTCTTCGAGCAGGCTGGTCATGATGGTGTGCAGTCGGCGCGCGCCGATGTTTTCGACCGATTCATTGACTTGTGCGGCGGTTGCGGCGATTTCGCGAATGCCGTCGTCGGTGAATTCCAAGTCGACGCCTTCGGTTTTGAGGAGCGCGGTGTATTGTTTGATGAGCGCGTTTTCGGGTTGAACGAGAATTTTGACGAAGTCGTCTTCAGTAAGGCTTTTGAGCTCGACGCGAATCGGGAAACGCCCTTGCAGTTCAGGAATTAAATCCGACGGTTTTGAGACGTGGAAGGCGCCTGATGCGATGAAGAGGATATGGTCGGTTTTGACCATGCCGTATTTGGTGGCAACGGTTGAGCCTTCAACGATAGGGAGCAAATCGCGTTGAACGCCTTCGCGGCTGACATCAGGTCCGCCTCGAGTGCCGTCGGCGGTAGCAATTTTGTCGATTTCATCGATAAAGACAATGCCCGATTCTTCGACGCGAGCGATGGCTTCTTTGGTTACAGCGTCCATATCGATGAGTTTTTGGATTTCTTCTTGCTCAAAGATGCTTTTGGCTTCGGCGACGGTAACACGGCGTTTTTTACGCTTCTTTGTCAGTCCGCCCACGATGTCTTGAAGCATGCCGCCTAAGTCTTCGACTGGACCGAAGGGTCCGAGGATTTGCATCATGGCTTGTGGGTCGCTTGAAACTTCAATCTCGATGGTGCGCTCGTCCAATTTTCCTTGTCGGAGATGTTCGCGCATTTTTTCACGGCTTTTATCGTTGAGCTCGAGTTCGGATTTTGCATCTCCTTGCTCATCGGTGTCATCGTCAAGTGCTTTTGCAAGTTGGCTATTGGGTTTTTTGACGGGCGGAAGCAGAATATCTAAAATGCGCTCTTCGGCAAGTTGGCGCGCTTTATCTTGGACTTCAGCAGATTTTTCTTGGCGCACCATATTGACGCTCAGGTCGGTGAGGTCGCGAATCATCGACTCGACATCGCGTCCGACGTAACCGACTTCGGTGAATTTAGAGGCTTCGACTTTGATGAACGGCGCGCCTGAAAGTTTCGCCAATCGGCGTGCGATTTCGGTTTTGCCCACGCCTGTGTGTCCAATCATGATGATGTTGTTGGGCATGATTTCATCTTTCAGCGGACCTTGCACCTGCTGACGCCGATATCGATTTCGCAGGGCAATAGCAACAGATTTTTTCGCCTCGTGCTGACCGATGATGTATTTGTCGAGTTCGCGCACAATCTGCTGTGGCGTGAGATTTTTCGCATCCAATACAGGTTCAGTTTGATTATGCTTTCCGTTGTTCAGACCTTTTTCAGTTTCCGAAAGTTCTGTGCTTTTGCGTGCCATTGTTTTAATTTGTGAATATGAATGTTAGACTTCCTCAACTTTGATGTTGCTGTTGGTATAAATGCAAATATCGGCAGCAATTTTCAGCGATTCGGTCACGATGGTTTTCGCATCTAAATCGCTGTATTTCATCATGCCTCGTGCTGCTGCCAGCGCATACATGCCACCACTTCCGATAGCGACAATGCCGTCTTCGGGTTCAATCACATCGCCTGTTCCTGAAACAATCAATGCCTTTTCAGGCGAGATAACCGCAAGCATGGCTTCTAATCGGCGAAGATACTTATCTGTTCGCCAATCTTTGGCAAGCTCGACGGCGGCGCGCTCCAATTTACCGCTATGGGCTTGTAATTTCTCTTCAAATTTTTCGAGAAGTGTCATGGCGTCTGCCGTTGCGCCGGCAAATCCGACCAAGACTTTTCCGCCGTGCAAGCGTCTGACCTTTGTGGTAGAATGTTTGAGAATGGTTGTGCCCTGTGTCATTTGTCCATCTGACCCCAGAGCACCTTTTCCGTTTTTCAAGACTCCGATGACGGTCGTTGCGTGAATGTTCATTTTCGTTGTTTCGTGGTGAGCAAAATTTGTTGGTAGTTTGGCAATTGGTGTTACTTGATTGATTCAATTTTTTTGCGCAAGCGCGCCACGGGAATGCCCAGTTGCTCGCGATATTTGGTTACGGTTCGTCGTGCAAGTTTATAGCCGCGCTCGCTGAGCAATTCAGCGAGTTTGTCGTCGGAAAGCGGCTTTCCGGATTCTTCTTTTTCGATGAAGTCTTTGATGGCTTGCTTGATGATGCGATTGGAGACTTCATCGCCTGATTCCGTTTCGACCGCTGTTGTGAAGAAATACTTGAGCTCAAAGACGCCGAAATCGGTCTGCACATATTTTCCACTCACCACGCGGCTGATGGTGGCAATGTCGAGCTGAGTATCTTCGGCAATGTCTTTGAGAATCATCGGCTTCAATCTTGATTCGCCATGAACAAAGAAATCGTATTGACGATTCATGATAGCCGTCATGACTTTTTGCATGGTGTGTCGGCGCATTTGAATGGCACCGATGAAGCCTTTGGCAGCGGCCAGTTTTTCGCGCAAAAATTCTTTTGTCTGTTTGGACTGCGTTTTATCGCTAATCAATTTTTTGTAGTGTTTTGAGATTCGAATTTGAATGTTTGCGCGCTCGTTTGAGGTCAGAACAAGGTCTTGACCATTGAACGTAATGGTAAAGTCGGGAATGACATAATTACCAATTCGTGAAGGCGCATCGCCACCCGGTTTTGGATTAAGTTTTTGAATGAAGGTAATCGCGCATTTGAGTTCGTCGGGCGAACAGGCAAGGTTTTGAAGTAATTTTTCATAATGCTTCATGATGAAGTCGTTGTAGTGGTGGGTGAGGATTTTTTGCGCCAAAGCGCGAGCGTCTTCGTGTTCGTCGTCGAGGTCTTCTTTGGCGAGTGCGGTCAGTTGAATGAGCAAGCACTCTTGCAGGTTTCGTGCGCCGACACCAGGCGGGTCGAGATACCAAATTTTTTCCAGAACAGCTTCAATTTCTTTTTCAGTTGTTTCAATACCTGCGGTCAGCAGTCCGTCCTGAATAACCTCAAAGGCGCATCGCAGGTATCCATCGCTGTCAAGGTTGCCGATAATTTCTTCAGCAATTAGCAGTTCTTTTTCGGAGAGGTCAAGCAAGTGCAATTGCGAAAGCAATCGTTCAGATAAATTTTCTTCATATGTAGGTTGAAGATACTCGCGCTCGTCGTCGCTTGGCTCTCGCAGTTGTTGCACTTTATAGCCTTCGTCGTCGTCGTTCAAAATTTCCGAGAGTTCGGCGTCGAAGTCGTTTTCTTCTTGTGTGGTTTGTTCTTCTCCGAGTTTCTTTTCTGTTGCTTGTGTTTCTGCAACGCCTTTTTCGGCAAGCGTTGATTCTATTGCCGCACTGTTAAGCACATCGTGCAGTGCGTCAGGCTCGGGTGGCATCTCACTGGGGAGCCCTTCATCGAAGTCTTGTTCTTCTAAAAGGGATTCTTGTCCTTCTTCGAGCAGGGGATTTTCTTCCAACTCTTGCTTGACGCGCTGCTCCAACTGCAAGACGGGCAGTTGCAGAAGTTTGGTGTAGAGAATTTGTTGCGGGCTGAGCCGCAAGGTTTGAACTTGTCGTTGTGAAAGTCCGTGTGAACTCATCGTTGCTTTTTCAGTTCAAAATTCATTCAAGATTTAAGTTTGTTGAGGTCTTTGTCGGATTTGAACCAGCGGCACACGTTGAGAAATTTTTTCGTCCAAGCTGCTCCGTATCTTCTCTCCAAAGCAGGGGCAAGAAATTCATACAGATAGACTTTTTCTTTCGCACCGCACGCTCGCCCTGCTTCGCACTCCTCGATTTGCATATAGACCAACGCCTCCATTCCCAGACGCCGCCGCACGCGAATCGGAAACAAGTGACAAGAAATTGGCTTGCGAAAATGGCTTGCGCCCCTCAAATATAATTTCTCCAAGTTGCATGTTGCGATTCCGTTCTCATCAATCGTGGCAAACACGCACTCGCGCCCCTCCACCGTTGTGAGAAATAAACTTCCTTGATACACTTCATAAATGCCTTTCTCGTCAATGGTTTTCTGATTGGCTTCAGGCAAATAAGGTTTCACTTTGTCCAATAGCGATTCAATGATTTCGACTTCGTCGCTCGTAACCGGTGCGCCCAACTCGCCGACCACACAACACGCGCCTTTGCACCGACCTAAATCGCATCGAAATTTTGCACGAAGCACTTCGTCGTCAATAAGAACCCCGTCTATTACAATCACTTCAAAATCATCATTTGAGTTGAGCAGTTTTTTTTGCACAAAGATTATGCCAATGAATGTAAGAAAAAATGTATCGCGAAGAAACGGTATCGCGGTTGAAGGCGCATGAAAAAGTGATGAATGGGATTTTTTATTTTCAACGTGAGCCTGTATATTTGCGTCCCTTTTTTGAAGGCAAATTTGAGGGCACAAGCAAGCGCGGTTAGCTCAGTTGGTTAGAGCGCCACCTTGACACGGTGGAGGTCACTAGTTCGAATCTAGTATCGCGCACAAGTACAACTTTCAACGGATTTCATCAAACGATTTACACCAATGGCGAAGGCAAAAGGCAACCGCATTACCATCACGCTCGAATGCACCGAAGCGCGCAAGGAAGGCAAAACGCCCTCGCGCTACACCACACAAAAGAACAAGCGCAACGACCCCGATCGATTGGAACTGATGAAATACAACCCTGCATTAAAGCGTAGAACCCTTCACAAGGAAGTCAAATAATCTCATTCAAGTTTTCACTAACGTTCAAGAGGCGGAGCGCAACTACCGCCTTTTCTTTTTTTTGTTACTTTTGAGCGTTTTTGCGAAACTTTTTGAACGAGATGTGAAAAAACGCTTATCCATTTTTTTGAAACTGCTCGCCGTGATGGTCGTGGCAGTGGTGCTCATCAATGCCGCCGTTGTGATGGCATTTCGTTTGGCGTTTGATTTGCCCGAAGACCCGCCACCCTCGCCACGTGGCTATGCACGCGTTATCGCTAATTACCTCGCCGATGAAATTGGCTCGCCGCCCGATACGCTCAAAGCGCGCAAGTATGCCGAAAAATTAGGCATTGGCATTCGCCTCGAGACGCCCGACTTCGTTTGGACTTCGCCAACGCCTGTTGAGTGGGACATCGCTGAGCCTGCACCTTTGCCTCTGCCTGATTCCAAGCCGCGCACCCGCATGCTCCGACAGCGCGACCGGCGCGCCGTTATGATTGTGCGTGACGAAACCGTTTTTTCGTTCAAACTCAAAGACCTGCCGCCGCCGCAAAGTTTTTTTTCAACCGAGCGCGCTGTGCTTTGGCTACTGCTCTTCCTTTCGCTTATCGGCGTTGGATTGTTCTTTCTGCTTCGCCACATGTTTTCACCCATTCAAACGCTTATTGACGGTACGAAACGCATCAGCACGGGCGATTTCTCAACTGCAATTGAAGTGAATCGGCGCGACGAACTCGGCGAATTGGCGCACTCGTTCAACGCCATGAGCGCACGCATTGCCAATATGCTCAAACGCGAGCGCGAACTCTTGCTCGACGTCTCGCACGAACTGCGCTCGCCCTTAACACGCATGAAAGTCGCTCTCGAACTCATTCCCGATAGCGATGCGAAAACCCAACTCCAAAACGATGTCAATGAACTCAACGCCATGCTCACCGAACTCTTGGAGTCGGAACGATTGCAGTCGAGCAACGGCAGTTTGAAACCCTCTCACTTCGACCTCACTGAACTTGCCGAAGAAGTTCGGTCGGAATTTCGTGAGGAGCATCACCGCATCGCGATTGAGGCAGAACAACCGATTTCACTTTACGCCGATAAAGAACGCATTCGCTTGCTTTTGCGTAACCTCATTTCCAACGCGCTTAAATACTCGCAAAGCCTTGTGCGCGTTCACTTTTCTCAAACGCCTTCACATATCACACTTCGCGTTTTGGACAAAGGCAAAGGCATTGCAAAAGAAGATTTGAAGAAAATTTTCGAGCCCTTCTACCGCACCGATTCGGCTCGCGTGAGAATGAACGGCGCAGGCGGATTTGGCTTAGGACTTTACCTGTGCAAAAAAATCGTTGAAGCGCATGGCGGCTCGATTACGGCTCAAAGTGAGGCGGGCGAAACTTGCTTCGAGGTTCAACTTCCTCAACGTGCAAAAGGCGACTCGCTCTGAATCGCCCTTTACATTACGCAGTGCCATACGCCCATGTTGAAAGGTGCTTTTACTTTCCAACCACTCGCGTTACAAAGCCTTGACGCACAAAGCGAACTTTGAACGAAGGAATCGCTGTGCCGACCGATGAAGTAATCGGAATTGCGCCGATGGAAAAGCCTCCGTTTGCATTGGACGTGGTCAAGGCAAAGTAGCCGTTTGTCAGCGATTCATCGGTTGCGCTAATGGCGACATTGACGCCTTGAAGCGGGTTGCCGTTGTTGTCACGCACAATGCCTGAAATCGCGCCAATCTGAACCGTAAGCGATGTGTCGGCGGGGAACAAATCAATGAACGCGAGCGCGCCTTGCGTTTCGCTAACGACGATGCTATCGGCAGATGTTGGCTTGTAGCCGGGCACAATCGCGCTAAGTTTGTAGAGTCCGTTAGCGAGATTTTGAAAATTGAATTGCCCTTGTGCGTTCGTCGTTTGCGTTCCAACGGCAGTGCCAGATTGCGTCGTGAGCGAAATGCTCACATTTGGCAGTGGCGAGAGTTGAACGGCATCAACAACAACGCCGCTGATACGTCCCGGATTATCGGTTGGCGTGATAACGCCTTTGTTGTCGTCTTCGCAAGCAGAGATAAAGACAATCAGCAGAAAGCAGAAAGCCAAATACACAGATTTTTTCATTCTCGTTGGTGTTATGGTATGTTGATAAAAGCGCAACAGTGGAAGCCAAAATTGGCGGCATAACCGCCCATTCCAAACCCATTTTTTCGAATTGTGATAGCGGGGCGTGAGGACATTTGTTGGAATGAATTATCAAAACCGATATGTTTGACTTTTGCAAACTTTCAATTCACATTCGCTTGCGTTTTCAACTTCTTCTCTTGTGTTTTGCCGTGTCGCTTCTTGGCGCGTGTTCAGGCGGATTAGAGCCAATACCTGAAACCCGAAGCGCAATGCAAGGCGTGATTCGCTTCAAGAATCGCGCACCAGCCGATAGCGTGCAACTGCTTTTCTTGGCAGGATTCCCGACGCCGCCACAAGTTTTTCCGAACGATTTTTTTACTGCCGTCAACAACCGCGATACGCTCTCGCTCTTCGACCGCTATCAAGCCGGTGCCGATAGCATCATTTATGAAGCACGCTGGAATGTTCGGCGATATGAGTATTTGATTGTCGCCCAGTTTATCGCTGAGCCGACGATTACATCGGTCTTCGTGCGAGAGAATTGGCGTGTGGTGGGGCTTTACGGGCGCATCGGAAACTCAGCACTTGGCACGCCCGTTGAAATTCGCGAAGGGCAAGTTACACGCGGCATTGATATTGAGGTTGATTTTTGGAATCCGATTCCGCTTCCGTCTGAATAGTTCAGCATTAAATTAACGGAACAGCCTAACGGAAACCCTATCATAACAAGAACTTTGCCCGATTTTGTTCAATCAAATAAAACTTCACTTACATATGTCATCACAAAAAATTGCGCTCGTAACGGGAGCGAACAAAGGCATCGGATTTGAAACCTCGCGTCAGTTAGCCGAACGGGGCGTGAAGGTTTATATGGGCGCGCGCGATAGCAAACGCGGCATTCAAGCCATGAAAACCCTGCAATCCAAAGGGCTTGATGTTACCTTCTTGCTTTTAGATATGACAAAACGAGAGCATTTTGTTGAGGTCAAAGAGTTCATCGAGCGTCAAGATGGTCGGCTCGATATTCTCGTCAATAATGCGGCAATTCAAATTGAAGACCCGACTTGGTCGCAGAACACCACGACGACCATTTCGCCCGATGTCTTGCGCGAAACCTTCGAGGTTAATTTCTTTGGATTAGTTGAACTGACCAACATGCTCCTGCCGCTGATTAAAAAAAGTGAGTCGGGGCGCATTATCAATCTGACCAGCATTCTTGGCTCGCTCACTTTGCACGACGACCCATCGTCTCCGATTTACTCGACGAAAACCTTTGCTTACAACGCTTCAAAAGCCGCGCTGAACATGTACACGATTCACCTTGCCTATACGCTCAAAGACACGCCGATTCGCGTCAATTCAGCGCATCCGGGCTGGGTAAAAACGGATATGGGAACAGACGCGGCACCAATGAGCGTCGAGGACGGCGCGAAAACCACCCTCGACCTTGCCCTCGCTAACGGCAATGCACCACACGGCAGATACATTCACTTAGGAAAAGAATTGCCTTGGTAGGATTGAGCGAAATTGGCTCAGCGAAAATCCACTTCCGATGAATCGCCGAGATTGATTCTGCGGAAATTGCCCTCGACGCGCGCGTTGTTTCCGACAATCGATTCTTTGAGCAACATCGCTGAAACTTTCGCGCGCTCACCAATAATCGAGCGTTGAATCATTGAATCTTTCACAACGGCTTTTGAACCAACCGTTGCAAACGGTCCGATGATGGAGTTTTCAATCTCGGCATCTTCGGCGATGAAGACAGGCGGGTTAATAACACAGCCGAAAATTTCTTTGTAGCGCGATTTTGATTTGAGCAGTTTTTCATTGGTGTAGAGCAGGGTTTCAGGCTTGCCGCAATCATACCAGCCTTCGACGGGAAAGGTCGAAAACTTTTCGCCTTTGTCAATCATCATTTGCAATGCGTCGGTGAGTTGAAACTCGCCTTTGGTGCGAATGTTGTGCGTGATGTTATGCTCGAGGCAGGAGAGCAACAGTTGTGGCGATTTGATGTAATACAATCCCACGACCGCCAAGTTGGATTGCGGGTTTTCAGGTTTCTCAACGAGTTTGGTGATAAAACCGTCGTGGACTTCGGCGACGCCGAATCGGCGTGGGTCTTCGACTTCCTTGACGCCGAGCGCAGAGTGTTCGCGTTTGAATACACCGCTTAAATCCACTTCGAAAACTGTATCGCCGAGAATGATAAACACAGGCTCGCTATCGAGATGCGATTTGGTCATGTAAATCGCGTGTCCTAATCCAAGCCGTTCTTCTTGCTCGATGAAGGTGAATTTGATGTCGTAGTTTTGAGTCAGATACTCTTCAATCATATCGCCCAAGTAGCCCACGATAACGATGGCTTCGTTGATGCTTTCTTCGATGATTTTATCGATGATGTGTCCGATGATGGGTTTGCCTGCAACATTGAGCAGAACTTTTGGAAGCGTGTAAGTATGAGGGCGCAAGCGACTTCCAACGCCTGCAACAGGAATGATGGCTTTCATTCGTGAAGTGGTTTTAATGTTTGAGAAAAGTGCAGCAGCGTTGCGAAGTTAGGCAAAACCCTCTCAAACTGAAACCCGCAAGCCTGTCGTTAAAAATTATCGTATCTTTGCGCTGCTTTCAAATCACTTTCTTCACGAATGTTGAAAAAAATTATCCTTGTTGCGGGGGCGCGCCCAAACTTCATGAAAATCGCGCCGATTTACAAAGCTCTGGCCGCTACCAAACGCTACCAACCGATTCTGCTTCACACAGGACAACATTACGATGAGAAGATGTCCAAAATTTTCTTCGAGGAGTTAGGCATGCCTGAACCGGACATTTACCTTGGCGTTGGGTCAGGCTCGCATGCCGAGCAGACAGCCAAAATTATGGTCGAGTTCGAGAAGGTTTTACAAAAGGAAGTTCCTGATCTTGTGATGGTTGTTGGTGATGTCAATTCTACGCTTGCCTGCTCGATTGTGGCGGCGAAACTGCTTGTGCCTGTAGCACATGTCGAAGCCGGCTTGCGCAGTTACGACCGCACCATGCCCGAAGAAATCAACCGGATTGTTACAGACTCTATCTCTGATTTGCTTTTTGTCAGTGAGCCTTCAGGCATCTACAACTTGATGAAAGAAGGCGTGCCTGATGAAAAAGTGTTCTTCGTTGGCAATGTGATGATTGATAGCCTCGCTGCTCACATTCACAAAGCCAACGAGTCCAAAATTCTCGAGCAATTAAACTTAAAGCCTAAAACTTACACGCTGGTCACATTGCATCGCCCGAGCAATGTTGATGAAAAATCAAGCCTTGAAAAAATCTTGCGCATCTTTGATGCGATTTCAAAAAAATCCAAAATCGTTTTTCCGATTCATCCGCGCACGAAAAAGATGCTCGAGCAATTCGGCTTGATGGAAACCGTTAATCGCATTGGCGTTCAACTCATTGAACCACAAGGCTACATTGAGTTTCTGAAACTGATGAAGGAAGCGCAACTCGTTCTTACGGATTCGGGCGGCGTTCAGGAAGAAACCACCGTGCTTCAAGTGCCGTGCCTAACGATGCGCGAAAATACTGAGCGACCAATTACGATTGAAGTCGGCACGAATTTGCTCGTTGGCACTGACGAAGCAGAAGTGATTGATGCCGCAATGAAGGTGCTAAGCGGCAAGGTTAAAAAAGGATTGATTCCTGAAAAGTGGGACGGCAGAGCCGCTGAACGCATCGTGGCGCAGTTAGACGAAATTTTCAAGTCTTGGGATTAAGATGTCGGTTGCGATTCTGATTCTGCTTGTGATGTTTGCGCTCTCCATTATTGCGTTCGAGAAGCCTGCTTTTCGCGAAGCCTTGCTGTTGCATCCATATCGTGTGGTGCGCGAAAATCGCTATCACACCTTACTGACAAGCGGCTTTGTGCACAACGATTGGCTTCACCTGATTTTCAATGCGGTTACATTTTATTTTTTCGCCGTGCCACTCGAGCAACTTGTCGGGGCAGAGTTTTTCCTCTTGATTTACTTCGGCAGTTTGCTTGCGTCGTCAATTCCTGATATGCTGATGGAGTGGCGCAATCCTACATTTCGCACGCTTGGCGCGTCAGGCGCAATTTCAGGGGCGATGTTCGCTTTTATTTTGCATGCGCCCTCGAGCAAAATCTCGCTGTTTCTTTTGCCGATTGGAATTCCTGCACCAATTTTCGCCGTGCTCTATCTTGCCTATACCTACTACGCTTCTAAACAAGGCATCGACAACATCAACCACAATGCGCACTGGTAGGGCGCGCTAGCAGGGCTTGGCATTACCATCTTCTTCAACCCGGATACGCTTTCCAACTTCATCAGTTATTATTTGAACTGAACAGATTTTTAGGCGTCATTGATTACGCTTTCGGCGCGTGAAGCATCAGCAAGCGGAAGTGTGAGTCGCACCATTGCGCCTTTGCCTGTCGGGCGGTTACGCAAGTCAATTTCGCCACGATGCGTTTCGAGAATTTCGCGCACGATATAAAGCCCTAATCCTGTTCCGCCTGATTTTGTTGAGAAGAAGGGCGTAAAGAGTTTTTCGCGTACGTCTTCGGGAATACCATCGCCGTTGTCATGAATTTCAATGACTGCGCAATTTTCTTTTTCTGACAACATTACATCTATCTTGATATTTTTTTCTTTGTAAGCCGCTTCAACTGCATTTTGAATGAGGTTGAAGAGCGCGCGCGAAAATTGGTTTTCGTCAATCATTACCGAGATGGTTTTCTGCACGTCGTAGCGTTTGTCAATAATGAGGTTTTTGCCGTCTTTGGCAAGTCGCTCGCTTGCGCTTTGTTGGTAGCGCTCAATGGCGTTATCGAGCACGGTTCGAAGCGATTTGACTTTGAAGTCGGATTTCGTCAGGCGCGAGAGCGAGAGGTAGTTCGTTACGATGGCGTTGAGTTTCTCGATTTCTTCTCGGAAGATGGCAAGTTGTTTGGTGAGCCGTTCGCTAGCGCGTGTTGAGAGTTCATCTTCAAGCAAATCGAGATTGAGCATGATAGAGTTCAGCGGATTTCGGACTTCGTGCGCAACTGCGCCTGCGATTTTCGCCATGGCTGAAAGCCGCTCAGCGTCGATGACTTTATCACGCATCTTGCGCAGTTCGGAGGCGTCACGCATGACAACGAGGAAGTTTGCTTCTTTTTCCGACGCACTTTCAATTTCAGAGACCGACATGGAGACAGGCAGTTGTTGCTGGTCCTGCGTCGTCATCGGCAATTCTGCGCCGAAGACCTTGCCTTTTTTTTCGGCTTCTTTCAGGACGGAGCGCACGAGGCTTTCTTCAACCGCAAGTTTTTCTAATGCCTTGCCCAAGAGTTGCGCTTGCTTGTATCCAAACAGTTCGCTTGCTGCAGCGTTCCACATCACGATTTTGCGCCGCGCATCGAGCAAGGCAATTGCGTCAGGCGAATTTTCCAAGAGCGAATTGATAAACTTTTTTTGACGCTCCAATTTGCGGCGCGTTTTGTAAAGTTCATCGGCAATTTCATCGGCAACCAGTTCATCGCTCGTTTCAGATTTCATCACTTCGATTTCGTAGTTGTATGCGATTTCAATCAAACTTTCATCGATAAGTTCCGAGACGCGCAAGGCAGTCGAGGAGGTATAAATGTTCATTGACGCTAAGGCTTTCAGCAGAACTTTTTTGAGCGTGAGCATCAGGCGCAAGCGCTCATCAATGCGTAAATCTTGCAAGAAGTCAGACTGTTTGAGCAACACTTTGCGAGTGCGCTCGAAGACTTCTTCGGAAAGGTCGAGACAAATTTCGTGGATAAGGATTTTGAAAAAATCACGGAGTTCTTTTTCGGTGAATTTTTCGAGCGAGAAGTTGATTTGGTCGTTAAGCAAGGCGGTTGCTTCGCGCGCGAGGTCGGCGGCGGTTTCTTGCAAAATTTGAACTTCTTTACGCACGATTTACTTCCCTGTCATTACGCTTTCCGCCATTACTCCCAAGTTCTTGATTGCTTTGGCACACGTTGGACCTCGCAAAGTGGCAAGCCAAGTTTCTCGGCAATCTGCTCGTCGCTTAACCCTAACTCTCGCAATAGCGGCACAGTCTCAAGTTTGCCTTCCAGTTTGCCTTCTAACTTACCTTCCTCAAAGGCTTCTTTGTAAAAGGCGGTCTCCTTCAACCCAAGTTCTTCCTGTATCTTCAACATCTTGCGTATCTCCTCTCGTGTTAAAGTTCTAAACTTGTATGCCAAAATCTGCTCAATCAAATCTAACTCAACCACACTCGCTTTCTGCACTATCTTTCGCGCCCGCACG
>CALKXI010000036.1 GCA_938003965.1 uncultured Chlorobiales bacterium | reverse complement strand
CTGCGCAAAAATAGCGAAAGTTTTTCAAAATGCACGGCGCGAATTTTTTGTTAAATTGCTGTTCACTTAGCAATCTCAACAACCATGAATCGATTAGACATCAGCATCAAGGAAAAAGCGATTAACGCAATACGCGCTCTGCCCAACGGCATTGGCTATGACGACATTATGGAAGAAATCCTTTTTCTCAGCAAAGTCGACGCGGCATTGAAAGAGCGAGAGAAGGGAGAATACTTGTCGCAGGAAGAAGTTGAAGCGCAACTGAAACGCAAGTGGCAACAATAAAGCGGCTTCCCCTCAGCGGTTCGCGACATTGATAGAATCATCGAGTATTTTCGCACAGACTCTCCCAGCTACGCTGAAAGACTTTCACAAGGATTGATTGAACAAGTAAGGATTGATTGAACAAGTTCGTATTCTCGAGCAATTTCCAAAATTCGGTCGCGTTGTTCCAGAACTTGGTCATTCAGATTTGCGCGAAATTCTCTATCGTAACTACCGCATCGTGTATTATCTCGATTCTGACACCGATAGTATTGAGGTTCTATCCATTTTTCATTCCTCGCGTCAGTTCGGCGGAAACGAGGGAACTCTCGAAGCATAAACTTTATCACCATCATGCCTGCATTAAACCAAACAGATTTCACTTTCAAACGCACACTCGTTACAACCGCACTTCCCTACGCAAACGGACCGCTACATCTCGGACACCTCACGGGCACATACATTCCTGCCGATATTTTCGTGCGCTATAAACGGCTTCGTGGCGAAGACATCATTCACATCGGCGGCAGCGACGAGCACGGCGTTCCCATCACCATTCAAGCCGATAAGGAAGGCGTCTCGCCAAAAGAAATCGTCGACCGCTATCATGCCTTGCACAAAGCCGTGCTTGAAAAACTCAACATCGCCATCGATAACTTTTCGCGCACCTCTCTGCCGATTCATCACCAAACCACACAAGAATTTTTTCTCGACTTCGAGCGGCGCGGCATTCTCATCAAAAAAGTTGAGCAACAATTTTATGACGAAGCCAAACAACAGTTCTTACCAGACCGCTATGTGATTGGCACTTGTCCCGTTTGCCAATTTCCCGAAGCCAACGGCGACCAGTGCGAAAACTGTGGCACTTACCTTTCCGCCACCGAACTTATCAATCCGAAAAGCAAACTTTCAGGCAACACGCCCGTTCTCAAAGAAACGCTTCACTGGTATTTCCCGCTGGGCAAGTATCAAGACTTTTTAGAAACCTTGATTGAATCGCACGCTAACGATTGGCGACCGAATGTGATAAACTACGCGCGCACGTGGCTCAAACAAGGCTTGGGCGAGCGCGCCATCACGCGCGATTTAAGTTGGGGCGTGCCCGTGCCAATTCAAAGCGAAGAAGCAAAAGGCAAAGTGATTTATGTCTGGTTCGATGCCGTTCTCGGCTACATTTCCTCCACGAAAGAATGGGCACAAAAACAAGGCAAGCCAGAACTGTGGCGCACCTATTGGCAACAGCCCGACACGCGCCTCATTCACTTCATCGGCAAAGACAATGTCGTTTTTCACGCCATTATGTTCCCCGCCATGCTCAAAGCCTGGAACGATGGCAATCCCGACGCGCAATACATCATCGTCGATAATCTTCCTGCTTCAGAGTTCATCAACATTGAAGGCAAGAAGTTTTCAAAGTCGCGTGGCTACGCCATCTATGCGCATGAGTTCTTGGAGAAATTCCCTGCCGATACGCTTCGCTACATCATCGCCGCCAATTATCCCGAAAACCGTGATAGCGATTTCAGTTGGAAAGATTTTCAAAATCGCGTGAACGGCGAACTTGCCGATACGCTCGGAAACTTCGTCAAACGTGCGATTGACTTCACGAACTCAAAGTTTGACGGCATTGTGCCTGCCGATTGCTCGCTCGAGGATTGGAACAGCATCGGCATAGATTGGACACAAACATTTCGCGAGTTAGAAACCTTGTTTGAAGAAATCCATATCCGCGACGCCTGTTTCAAAACGATGGAAGTCGCACGCTTTGCGAACAAATTCCTCACTGACGCCGAGCCTTGGAAGACCTACAAAACCGACCGCGCACAATCTGCCAAAACGATTGCCATTTCGCTTAACCTTTGCCACACACTTGCCACAATTTTCTCGCCGATTCTTCCCGAAGCAAGCGAAAAAATTTTCAACATGCTCAACATCAACGAACGCGCTTGGGAGAGTGCCAAATTGCCAAAACTTCCCGCTGGGCATCGCCTTTCAGGCAGTTCAGAAGTGCTCTTCAAAAAAATTGACGATAAAGACATCGCGCCTGAACTTGAAAAAATTGAGAAGCTCGTTCAAGAATTTGCCGAGAAAGAACAGCAAAAAGTCCAACAAGAATCTTCACAGAAATCTTCAATTCCTGACCTCAAACCCGTTATCACGATTGAAGACTTTGAGAAAATTGACTTGCGCGTTGCGACCGTTTTAGCAAGCGAGAAAGTGCCGCGTGCGGATAAACTTTTGAAACTGACTTTGAAACTTGGGAACGAAGAGCGCGTGATTTTATCGGGCATCGCCGAGCACTACACCGCCGAAGAAATGATTGGCAAGCATGTGATTATTGTGGCAAATCTCGCGCCGCGCAAAATGCGTGGGATTGAGTCGCAAGGCATGCTTTTAGCCGTTACAGATTCAACTGGAAAAGTTCGTGTGATTGAAGCACAAGACGCTTCGCTCAACGGCATGCCTGTCAAGTAATACCACAATCAGATAAACGATAAGGTCTTCAGGATTCCAGTGATGGGAACAAAAGAGGTTTAATTTCAGGGT
>CALKXI010000035.1 GCA_938003965.1 uncultured Chlorobiales bacterium | reverse complement strand
GATTCAACTGGAAAAGTTCGTGTGATTGAAGCACAAGACGCTTCGCTCAACGGCATGCCTGTCAAGTAATACCACAATCAGATAAACGATAAGGTCTTCAGGATTCCAGTGATGGGAACAAAAGAGGTTTAATTTCAGGGTATCGGAAATGCTTTTGGTTGAAGGTGAAGAGCGGGAGATTGCGATTTATCGCTGTTGCACCGATAATTGCATCGCCGAGCAAAATACCTGCTCTACTTGAATATCGGCGCACGAGTTCCAATGCCATTGTTAGGTCGTCGCTCGTATTCGGCATTTGCTCAAACTTGAATTGCACAAACGATTCCAACTTTTTTATCTCTTTCCTGCTTTTGCTTCCTTGAATTAACTCAATGTTGACCACTGTGCAAATAATTGGATTGTGTTTTTGTAGCGCGTCAGAGAACTGCTCGCTTTTGAACGCGCGTATAACGACATCGGTATCAACAACTATCATTTGAAGTGCCCTCTCATTCTCTCCACATATTCAACTTCGCTCATTCCATTCAGCATTCGTTCAACGATTTTCTTCACGTCGGCTCGAAGTTTTTTTTCTTGCTTCGGCGTCAGGGTGTTCTTCTTAGCAGGAATGATTTCAAAGACTTTATCTCCGTTCCTGACGAGCACTGTTTTCGGCTCTGTGAGTTTGAGCGATTTCTTGGTTCGCGTCGTTTTTTCTTCTTTGGCGGTTTTCTTGACTTTCATCGTTTAGCCTCGTTTAAGTTACTCCGTCATTTTAGCAATGCTTGATAAGAATCACAAACTTGCTTCACTGTTTAGGCTTTTATTCTTCGGCTACACTTCGTTGCGCAAAACTTCAAGTGGCGAGTGCGAATGAACGCCACGACTGCCCTGCACGCCAATCACGACCGTGAGCGCAATCATCACGAGCATCATTGCCATCATTGGCAAAAGGTTTGGCGCAAAGGTGAATTTGAAAACCGTATAGGCTAAAATCACACTTGCCGCCGCCGAAAGCACCACGCCTGAAAGCGAGGCAAGAAATCCGAGCAAGAGATATTCAACCGTCATGATGGAAACCACTTGCTTACGCACTGCGCCCAGCGTCCGTAGCAACACACTTTCGCGCATGCGTTGAAAACGGCTAATCAAGACCGAGCCAATCAGCACCGCAACACCGGTCAGAATGCTGAAGAGTGCCATAAACTCAATCACCAGCGAGACTTTATCCAAAATTGAATCCACCGTCGAGAGAATTAAGCCTAAATCAATCGCTGAAACGTTCGGAAAGGCTTCGACCATCGCTTGTTGAATTTCGGCGGAGTGCTCATCATTGCTTGCGCGTGTTAGCACCGCGTAAAACTGTGGTGCATCTTCCAGCACGCCTGTCGGAAAAAGAATCGAGAACGATGGTTGTATGCGTCTGAAATCAACCTTGCGGATACTTCCAACATAACATTTCACAGGCACGCCTTGCACATCAAAAGAAATTTCATCGTTCACATCAACTTCTAATGACTGCGCCAAAAATTCGTTGATGGAAATTTTGATGCTGTCGTTCGGCGACTTTACAGGTTTGTTCATTTCGCCTTTGATGAGCGTTTCCGTTTCGTTGAGCGTGTCGCGATAGGAAACGCGATACTCCCAAAGCCATGCGCTTTTGACAGTGGAATCGCGCCGCGCTTCGGCAACGGTTTTTCCTTTCACTGCCGCAATGCGCATCGTAACAATTGGAATCGTTTGCATCACAGGTGCATCAATCGCGGTGAGCAGTTCTTCTACGCCGTTGCGCTGGTCGCTTTGAACATCGAAGAAAACAAGGTTGGGTTGATTTTCTTTTGACGTGAGTTCAACTTGCTCAATCAGCATGGCTTGAAGCAGATACATCAAGGAAATGAGCATGGTGCCGAAGCCCAGCGAGAGAATCAGGATAAGCGTTTGGTTGTTTGGTCGGTAAAGATTCGCCAAGCCTTGTCGCCACACATAGTTCCAACGCTTTGGGAAAAACTTTCGCGCGCCAATCATTGTGCCTTTTGCCACAAGCGCAAGTAGTCCAAACGAAACGCCAAGCCCAAGCGTGATGAGCGCGCCTTGCTTGAACCGCTCAACAGCCGAAAGTGCGGAATCGGTTTGAAGCGACGCAAAGAACCATACAACCATTACAATCAACCCAAACACAACATAGCGTAAGTAGTCTTGTTGGATTTTTTCATCTTCAACCGATGCACGAAGCACCAGCAGTGGCGAAATGTTGCGAACCGCAAGCAATGGCAACAGTGCGAAGGCAATCGACATCAGCAATCCAATCGATACGCCAACGCCAATCGCCGAAGTTGAGATGATAAACTCGACTTGAATCGGGAGAAAGTCGCCGAGCAAGCGAGGCAAAAACGCGCTGACGAAAACGCCAATCGTTGCGCCGATGCTCACGCCAATTAAGCCCATGGCAAACGTTTGAATCAAATAAATTGCAAATGCCTGCGCCGACGATGCGCCCATACAGCGAAGCGTCGCAACGGTTTGAAGTTTCTGCTTCACATACACATTCACCGCACTGGCTACGCCTACACCTCCCAACAGTAGCGCGATAAATCCAACAAGATTGAGAAAGCGATAGAGATTTTCCAATGTTCTGCCCAGCGTTGCTTGTCGCTCTTCGGCGGTTGTTGCCGTTGCGGAAGTGAGATTGAGCAAGGGTTTGAGCGAATCCACAACGGCTTTTGCGCTGGTTGCGGGAGGCAGTTTGAAAAACGCTTTGTAAGTAACGCGACTTCCGACTTGAATGAGTTTCGTTGAATCGACATACATCGGCGGGATATAGACTCTCGGACCAATCACCGACGCTACTGCCGCTTCGCCGGGCACTTCTTTCAAAATTCCGCTAACAAGAAAACTCACGTCGCCAATTTTGACGCTATCGCCAATTTGCACGCCGAATTGAATCGCGAGCGTGTTATCAATGAGTGCATTTCGTCCGTTGTTGAGCGTGTTGTAAGCCGACTTCGGTTCGGTTTCAATCGTTCCATAAAACGGGAAGTCGCCTGTAACGGCGCGAATTTGCGAGAGCCGTGTTTTAGATTGTTTCGGGAAATAGACCATTGAGCCGAACGACATTTCACGCGCGACTTCTGCTCTTTCGGCAAGCGAATCAACAGCGCGCTCGAGTGCTTTTGAAAACGGCTGACGCGATTCAATCGCAAGGTCTGCGCCTAAAAGCGATTTGGCTTGTGTGCTGACGGCGCGCTCTAAACTTTCGCCAAGCGAATTAACCGCAACCAGTGCCGCCGTGCCCAGCATAATGGACGAAATGAAAAGCAAGAGTCTTTTGCGATGCGTGCGGCTATCGCGCCATGCCATTACCCAAGTCCAACGATTAAACAAACTCGCTATCATGGTGCGGTTGTGGGATTGAAATTTGTTTCTTGCATTTCGTTCATCGTATCGGAAACCACCATGCCATTTTTGAGGCGAATAATTCGCTCTGTTTTTCGGGCAAGTTCAAGGTTGTGCGTAACGAGCACGAGGGTTGTTTTGGCTTCGCGGTTGAGTTCAAAAAGCAGTGATTCGATTTTTTCGCTTGTCTCTCCGTCTAAATTGCCGGTGGGTTCGTCGGCGAAGAGGATTTTCGGGCGGTTGATAAACGAACGCGCAATGGCAACGCGCTGTTGCTCTCCGCCGCTGAGTTGCGTGGGATAGTGATGCACACGTTTTTCCAAGCCAACACGCGCAAGAAGTTCAATCCCGTCTTTTTCATTGACGCGCTCGCCGCGCAGTTCAAGCGGCACAAGCACGTTTTCAAGTGCGGTTAAGGTCGGAATGAGTTGAAAATTTTGGAAGACGAATCCGACGAATTGATTGCGAACTTTGGCGCGTTCATCTTCGGAGAGCGAGTCAATCGTAATGCCGCAAAGTGACACCGTGCCGCTGGTTTGTCTATCCAATCCTGCACACAATCCGAGCAAAGTTGTTTTTCCGCTTCCTGACGGACCGACAATCGCGCATGAATCGCCTTCGCTCAATCTGAAACTTACTTGACTTAACACGGTGAGCGTTTGTTCGCCGCTGTGATAAGTTTTGGTTAAATCTTGGACGGAAAGAATTGTTTGGCTCATTTGAGTCATCGTTGAATGGATTGACGAGCACTTCGGCACTGAATAAGTTTTCGTTAAGGGTTTATTGACTTTGGTTGATTCATTAAATTTGCTTCACGAAATTTCTCTTCACATAAACCGAAACCTTCTTAAAAGGTTGCATTTCTTTTCCAGATGCGCATTGTGTTTTTAAGTCTTGTGCTTTTTTCTTTTGCGTTCCGAGTTCAAGAGGAGAAAGTCGTTTTGTTTTTAGGCGATAGCCTATCGGCAGGTTTTGGGCTTGATGTGGCGCAAGCGTTTCCGTCGCTGATTCAGGAGAAAATCAAACAAGAGAAGTTACCGTTCAGGGTTGTCAATGCAGGACTTTCAGGCGAGACGACGGCAGGCGGCTTACGGCGAATTGATTGGCTTTTGAAGCAGCAGGTTGATGTTTTGGTGATTGAACTCGGAGGTAATGATGGGCTTCGCGGCATTGCGCCATCGGAAACAGAAAGAAATTTGCAAGGAATTATCGATAAAATGCGCGAGAAAAATCCCGATGCGTCAATCATTCTTTCAGGCATGCAGGCACCGCCGAACATGGGGAAAGATTACACCGAAAAATTTCGCGCGATTTTTCCCACAATCGCCAAGAGGAATAAAATTGAATTGATTCCTTTTCTGCTTGAAGGCGTTGCAGGCAATCCGCGCCTCAACTTGCCTGATGGGATTCATCCAACTGCTGAAGGGCATCGGATTGTCGCAGAAACGGTATGGCAAACACTTAAACCTGTTTTATCTAGAACCATTCAAGCACAAGTCAAATGATTACTGCTGAAGAACTTCAATCTCGCTTATGTGGCACGAGCGACCTTGAACAAACGATTGATGACCTCAATGAGTCTGTTTGGGACATGAGTCGTAACGACCCCAAACATGGCGTTACGCTTTGTCATTTGATTGAGCAATGGTCTCGTGATGCGGGCTATTTGAAAGGTCTTGCCAGAGCATTACGCAATCGCGCGCTTTGCCATCAACGCTTATCGAGTTATGAACTTGCACTGAAAGATTTGAACGAAGCTTCTCGCTTGTTTCGGGACTTGAACGACCTTTCGGGCGAAGCTAGCACGCTCAACACCAGCGGGCTAATTTTTACGGAACTTGGCGAATACGCTAAAGCTATGGAATGCTTCGAGCAAGCCTTGCGGAAATATGAAACTCTCAACTATACGATTGGCATTGCTTCCACCACATCAAACATTGGGCATATTTCGGTCATTTTAGGCGAGCAAGAACTTGCACTTGATTACTTCAAAAAAAGCCTACTACTTTATCGTAGTCTTGATGATAAGCGTGGGCAAGCTGCGGTGCTTGTTAGCATTGGCAATGTTTATGCGAGCCTGAATGCGCCGACTGAAGCACTTAAATGTTTTCGCGAGAGCCTGACGCTCTACGAACAAACTAATGACTTGCAAGGGAAAGCCGTTGCTCTGCGCCATGTCGGTTTGATTTTTGCAACGCTTAGGGAAGAATCTGAAGCCCTTTCGCACTACGAACAAAGTTTGAACCTTATGCGTGAAGTAGGCGATAAGCGTGGCGAAGCCGCTGTCTTGATTGCGCTTGCTAACTTATATCTCAAAAGTGGAAACATTGAGCAACATTTCTCTCTCATCAAATCACATTTGGATAACGCACTTCCCATCGCAGAATCTATCAAAGCCAAAACGCTCATCTACGAAGTTCATCGCAGCTACGCCGAGATGTATGAAATGATGCTCGATTACAAGAGCGCTCTTTTTCATCACAAACTCTTTTTGAACGTCAAGGAAAGTTTGATGAGCGAAGAGGCTCGCAAGAAATTGCGCAATCAACAAATCACCAATGCCATTGAAAAGGCGGAAAAAGAAGCCGAACTTTATCGCCTGAAAAATCAAGAACTTTCAGAAGCCAATCGCGCACTCAAAGAACTTAACGACCTAAAAACCGAATTGATGAGTTTCGCTGCCCACGACCTCAAAGCCCCGCTTCAATCCATCATGACCTTTGCCGAACTCATTCACGCTTCTTCGGACGATAAAGCATCGGTTGAAGAATTCTCACAAAATATCTTCAATGCGTCGGAGCGGATGTTCAATATGGTCAAGAGCCTTTTGCAATCAACCGCAGTTGAACTTGGAAAAGTTGAATTCAATTTGCACATCACGAATATTTCAGGTCTTGTTCAAAAATCGGTTGCTCAAAATCTTCCAAAAGCCATTAGCAAATCACAAACTCTTTACTCCGAGATTGCTGAAAACCTTTTAGCCAACATTGACTCTGAGCGCTTTTTGGAAGTTTTAGACAATCTCATTTCCAACGCGATTAAATACACACCGTCAGGAAAAAAGATTTTGGTCAAATGCGAGAAGAAATTTCCCCGATACCTTCAACATCAAGGCGCCAGCATTTTCATATCAGTAAGCGATGAGGGACAAGGGCTCAGCGAAGACGATATGCAAAAACTTTTCGGACGCTTTCAAAAACTTTCCGCACAGCCAACCGCAGGCGAACACTCGTCAGGGCTTGGGCTTTACATTTCCAAAAAATATATCGAGTTGATGGGCGGAAAAATTTGGGCAGAATCCGAAGGCAAAGATAAAGGCGCGACGTTCTTCATTGAACTGCCTGCGATTTAAGGCAAGTCGTTCGGCGAAAGCAAGAGTTGCAAGTCGCCACCCGTCAAGGTTGAACCAACGCGCACAATCGCAAGCGAGCATGGCTCAAAGTGAAGTTGCGTGTGATGCTCACCGCTAATCAAGGTTGAAATGAGTTTTGTCAAAGTAGGCTGATGGGCAACTATTCCCAACGTTTCCAACTCTTTATGCTTGCTTAACACTTCCAAGTAGGTTCGCACGCCGAAGTCCGTTGAAAGTTCCTCGACCGATTTTTTCTCGCACCCCAATTCTGACGCTAAAATTTCTGCTGTCTGAACGGCACGCACCAGAGGGCTGTGCAGGAGCAGTTTTAAGCGATGATTTTTTGCTTTCAAATACGCACCGACTTTTTGAGCATCTCGCCTTCCCTTTTCGGTTAGCTGCCGTTCTCCATCGAGAAACACGCCGTTTTTACCGATGTCTTCGGCTTCTCCGTGCCGAAAGATGTAGAGTTTCATGCGTTAAATTGTTTAAGTGTTTTGTAAAGTTTTGCGAGCGGCAATCCGACCACGTTGTAGTAACAGCCTTCAATGCGCTCAATGAAACATGCGCCGATGTCGTCTTGAATGCCGTAAGCACCGGCTTTGTCAAACGGTTTTGCCACCTGAATGTAGGTGCGAATTTCATCGGGCGACATTGGCGCAAAGGTAACGGCAGTGCGCTCGACTTCTGCAACCACGTTTGTCTCTTTCGTCAACGCAAAGCCTGTGAAAACTTCGTGTGTTTTGCCTTGCAGTTTAGTGAGCATTTCAAAGGCATGGGCTTCATCGTTGGGTTTGTTGAGCACTTCACCATTGAGCACCACGATGGTGTCGGCGGAGAGGACGATTTTATCGGCGGTTTCGGCAGGATAGAGGTCGCAAACGGCTTTGCCCTTTCGCACCGCAAGTTCGGTTACAATCTCTTTGGGAAGCAAAGACGGTTCAAAGTCTTCGCTCGTCTCCGCCGTCAAGATGCGAAACGGCACTTGAAGCAATTTCAACAAGGCTTGACGGCGCGGCGATTTTGAGGCTAAAACGAGTTCGGTCATTTAGGCGGCAGTTTGCGCTTCAGTTGTTTGTCGTTTCAAGCGATGCGCATGTTTTTTCTCATAAGCGATGGTGATGTATTCTTCGAGGCTCATCATCTTATCAATGCCTAAAATGCGTTTCGGCTCGGTCATGTCGCACATCATCGTGTCGTAACTGAAATCGAGTAGATGAACCAGTCCCCAAATTTGTTCATTGAACGGTTTAATAATTTCAGCGAGCATGCGTGTTGGCGCAAGCGGAATATGTAGCGGCAACACAGGACGACCTTCATACTTCAAGCGCACTTTCGACCACTGCGCAATTAAGCCATTGAAACTCATCGTTGTTCCACCGCCAATCTCGAGCGTTTTGTTAAAACATTCTTTGTTTCCTAACGACGCCACATACATTTTCGCGACGTCTTGTTCGGCGAGCATTTGCGTTGTGTTGTTGCCATCGCCAAGAATCGGGAACATATCGATTTTCTCAACGATTGGCTCACCGCGATAGTAGAGTTCATAGAAAAATCCGCACGGACGGAAGATGGTGTAAGTTAAGCCACTTTCGCGCAGTTTTTCTTCGGTCATCAGTTTTGCCCACACGAAACTATATCCAAGCGAATTTTTCGGGAACAAGGTTGAGGTAAAGATGAACTGTTTGACGCCTGCGGCTTTGGCGGCATGAATGACGTTCATTTGTCCGTAATGTTCAGCATTGCCACGCGATTTTGACGTTCGGTCTTCGCCTGCGCTCACGCATGAGATAACATAATCCACGCCTTTACAAGCGTTGTGAAGGCTCTCTTCGTCCATAATGTCGCCCGGCGCGATTTCAAACTCGGGCATATCCTTCGTTTTGTGAATGGATTGCGGACGAACTAACCCACGCACATGAAAACCTTTTGCTTTCAACAGCGGCACAAGTTGATGCCCCAATACGCCTGTTGTGCCGACAATTAAAACCTTTTCGTTCATTGTTATTACTCCTTAAAATGTTGAATGAAAAAGAACAGATTTTCTTGGAACACCGATTTTACCGATTCAACTGGTCTTCACGGATTTTTTGCACATAAACAATCTGCATCTTCTCCGCTTCATCTGTTCTATCCGTGTTCTCCTTTTTCAAAAAACCTGTGCTTTATCCGCCCAATCCGTCCTATCTGCGTTCTCTCAATTTCATGCGGTCATGGCTTTGCGCCTCAGAACGATTTTCACTTTTTGGATAATTGCCTCGCTTGTCAAGCCATATTTTTCCAAGAGTTGATTTGCGGTTCCCGACTCGCCGAATTTATCCATCACGGCGACCATCTCAATCGGCACAGGGAAACTTCGCGCACAGACATTTGCGACCGCATCACCAAGTCCTGTATTGATTTGGTGTTCTTCGGCGGTTACGATTGCGCCGGTTTCTTTTGCGGCGTTCAAAATCGCTTGCACATCTAAGGGCTTAATCGTGTGCATATTGAGCACGCGCGCCGAAATGCCTTCTTCTTCCAATTTGTAAGCGGCTTGTAACGCACGCCAGACCATCACACCGCAGGCGATAATGGTTACATCGCTTCCTGAATTGAGTTCAATGGCTTTTCCAATTTCAAACGGAATGTCTTCAGTCGTAAAGTCAGGAACGGCGGGGCGACCAAAGCGCAAGTAAACTGCACCGTGATGTTTGTAAATGGCTTTTACCGCGCGCTTCGTCTCGCTGAAATCGGCGGGCACAACGACCGTCATGTGTGGCAGGGAGCGCATCAATCCGATGTCTTCGAGAATTTGGTGCGTTGCGCCGTCTTCGCCGAGTGTTAAGCCTGCGTGCGACGCACAAATTTTGACGTTCTTTTCCGAGTATGCGACAGATTGGCGAACTTGGTCGAAACTGCGTCCTGTAGCAAAGTTGGCGAATGTTCCGATAAATGGAATTTTGCCAGTGGTGGTCAAGCCTGCGGCGATGCTGGTCATATTGGCTTCGGCAATGCCGATGTTGAAAAAGCGGTCGGGATATGTTTCGGCAAATTTTTTCATGCCGACGGATTCGGTTAGGTCAGCACAAAGTGCAACGATTTTTTCGTCGCTTCCGATTTCAAGCAAGGCTTCGCCGAACCCTGCGCGTGTGGCTTTCTCGCCACGTGATTCAAGTTTAGTGCTCATTTTTTGTTGAACGGCTTCACAAAATTAAAATGAAAGTCAAATATAAAGAGACCGAAGTCGTGCCGAAAAAAAGTTTCGGACAGAATTTTCTCACAGACGAAAACATCTTGCGCAAAATCGTTGCCGAAGCGCGTCTTTCGCCCGACGACTCTGTGCTTGAAATTGGTCCCGGCTTTGGCGCGCTCACGAAGCATATCGCTACCCTTGTGCCACGCTTTACGGCGGTTGAACTTGATAAAAACTTGGCGCAGTTTATTCGCACCGAATTTCCAACTGTGGATTTAATCGAAGGTGATGTTTTAGACCTTTCGCTTGGCTCGTTGGCAAACGGGAAGCCGCTGAAAATTTTAGGAAACATTCCTTACGCAATTACGTCGCCGATTCTCTTCAAACTGCTTGACGAACGTGCCCACATTTCAGAAGCCATTCTGCTGATGCAAGAGGAAGTTGCAAGGCGTCTTTCCGCTATGCCGCGCACAAAGGAATACGGGATTTTAGCGGTTCAACTGCAAGCGTTTGCAAAGGTTGAGTATTGCTTCAAGGTTGGAAAACATGTTTTTAAGCCTCAACCGACGGTGAATAGTGCGGTGGTTCGTCTTTCGTTCCAACCTGCGTTTTCCCATGTCCCAAACGGTTTAGAGGCATCGTTTCGCGTGTTAGTTCGGCGTGCGTTTGCCATGCGGCGAAAAACTTTGGAAAATAATTTGAAGCCTTACTATAACCTTTCAGGCATTGACTTCGATTTCAAGCGGCGGGCAGAAGAACTCTCGGTCGCAGAGTTTGTTCATCTTGCGGAGTTAATTCACCCTCACGCTGAGGCATCGCACTGATGCGAGTTCCGCTTGAAAGATTAGACGCACGTTGTCAAAAGAATTTGTTTGAAAATATGTGATGCCTTTTTTTAACTTCAACCGATTAGTTTTGAACTCCGCTCAGCCTATCCGTTCCCGAGTGTTCAAACCCCGTTCTCTCTCATTGATTTCAATCAAGGAAATTCAGGCTTAAACCTTTGCCGTAAAGGTTTGGCTTTGAGAAACAGCAATGCCGAATTTTAGCCAATTCAGTCAAGCGGTTGGCGCGTCTGTGATTCAGAACGAATTGGGAAGCGGAACGAGGATATTTGACTGGCGCGAGATTC
>CALKXI010000034.1 GCA_938003965.1 uncultured Chlorobiales bacterium | reverse complement strand
CAACATTCGCTCCATCTCGCTCAACGCCAAAGACGGCATTTTCGAGGGCACAGTTATTCTTTACGTCAAAAATATCGAGCATCTTCAACGTGTTGTCGAGCGCATCAAAAAAGTGGAAGGCGTTTTCACCGTCGAGCGTTTGTCAAACAATTAAACTCACTAGCAATTTTTTTTCACCATAGATGCGCTTGTGATGCGCGTTTATCTGCATTTCCAATTAACCATCTAATCACAATGAGCAACCACGCCTCTGTCTCTTCAAAACCTAAAACCGACCTTGAAATCGCTCGCGAAATTCCGCTCAAACACATCAACACGATTGCGGAAAAACTCGGCGTCGCGCCCGACGACCTCGAGCATTACGGCAAATACAAAGCCAAATTGCCACTTCACCTCATTGATGAAGCCAAACTCAAACGGTGCAAGTTGATTCTCGTTTCTGCCATTACGCCAACGCCCGCAGGCGAAGGCAAAACTACCACGAGTATCGGCTTAACCGAAGGCTTAAATCGCTTGAAGAAAAAAGCCACAGCCGTTCTGCGTGAGCCTTCGCTCGGTCCCGTCTTTGGAATCAAAGGCGGCGCAACCGGCGGCGGCTATGCGCAAGTCGTACCGATGGAAGACATCAACCTGCACTTCAACGGCGACTTCAGCGCGATTGAAAAAGCCAATAACCTGCTCGCCGCGCTCATCGATAACAACATTCAAAACAAGAAAAACACACTCGGCATCGACTCGCGCACGGTGCGCTGGAAACGATGCATGGATATGAACGACCGCGCCTTGCGCAAAATCATCGTCGGACTCGGCGGTAAGAGCGGCGGCTATCCACGCGAAACCGGATTCGATATCACCGCGGCCTCGGAGATTATGGCAATCCTCTGCATGTCGCAAAGCCCCGAACACTTGAAGGAAAAACTTGGCAACATCTTCGTCGGATATACCAAAGAAAAAAAGCCCGTCTTCGCCCGCGATTTGAAAGCCGAAGGCTCTATGGCAGTGTTGCTCAAAGACGCTATCAAACCCAATCTCGTTCAAACGCTCGAAGGCAATCCCGCTATCATTCACGCCGGACCCTTTGCTAACATTGCACAAGGCACGAACACCATTCTTGCCACGAAAATGGGTATGAGCCTTTCGGATTATGTGGTAACCGAAGCAGGATTCGGATTTGATTTGGGCGGCGAAAAGTTTCTCGATATTAAGTGTGGCTACGCGGGCATTGCGCCTGATGCAGTTGTGATTGTCGCTACGGTTCGCGCACTGAAATATCACGGCGGCGTTGGATTGAAGGAACTCAAATCGCCGAATGTAGAAGCCGTCAAAAAAGGATTTGCAAACTTGGAAAAGCACTTGGAAAATGCACGCAAGTTTAATCTCTCGCCTGTTGTTGCCGTCAATCGCTTTCCAACCGACACGGAAGAAGAACTGCAGACGGTCAAAGCTCTTTGCCAAAGCATTGGCGTGAAAGCCTCCATTTCAGAAGTCTGGGCGAAAGGTGGCGAAGGCGCATTAGAACTGGCAGAGTTCGTGCTTCACGAAATCGAGAACAAGAAAGAAACCTTCAAGCCTCTTTACGATTGGAATTGGAGCGTTGAAAAGAAAATTGAAACTGTTGCCAAAGAAATTTACGGTGCTGCCGATGTGCAATATGGCGCACAAGCCAAAACCGACTTGAAAGTCATTTCTGAACTCGGCTTCGATAAGTTGCCGATTTGCATCGCAAAAACACAGAAGTCGCTTTCCGACAACGAAGCTCTTATCGGCAGACCGCAAGGCTTTACGCTCACGGTTCGCGAAATTGAAATTTCATCAGGTGCAGGATTTCTCGTGCCTATCGCAGGCGAAATGATGCGCATGCCTGGCTTGCCTGAATCGCCCGCAGCCGAAATGATTGACATCGACAAAAACGGCGTGATTTCAGGGCTCTTCTGATGAAAACGGATAAACTCGTTTATCTTCTCTTGCAATTTTTGCCGCAAAGTTTCTTCTCGCTGATTGGCAGAGACGAGGCAGAGGCAGAAGACTACGAATTCAAATCCGTCGAGCTGAAAGAAACGTCGTTTCGGATCGACGGCGTTTTCTTGCCAAAAAACAAAACGGACATCACCTATTTTGTCGAAGCGCAATTTCAACTCGATGAAGACTTTTATGCGCGCTTTTTCGCCGAGATTTTTTTGTATCTCAAACAATATCGCGTGAAGAAATGGCGCGCTGTTGCGATTTATCCTTCCCGAAGTGTTGAACAATGCGCGCTCGACGGCTACGAGGAACTGCTTGAAACAGGATTAGTTTTGCGCGTATATTTGGACGAACTGCCAAGCCTTGATACGGTCAGTAAAAACGTGGGGCTGTTCAAGTTGCTGGTTGCTTCTGAAACGAAAGCACCAACCATCGCCAAAACGCTTATGCAAAATGCAACCTTGATACAGGTCGACTTAATTGAGCAAATCGTTTCATACAAGTTTCCGAAACTTACACGCGAGGAGGTCAAATCTATGCTGGGCATACAAGAAGAACTTTTGAAAGACACACAGTTCTACAAAGACATTTACAACGAAGCCCGTAAGGAAATTTATGAGCAGGCTAAAAAAGAAGGGATGAAAGAAGGGATAAAAGAAGGAATGAAAGAAGGAATGAAAGAAGGCTTCGCAAAAGGTATTGAAAAAGGCGCGGTTGAAGGCAAACTTTCAACCGTCCCGATTTTTCGCAAGTTGGGTCTTTCCGATGAAGCGATTGCCGAAGCCTTGAACTTGCCGTTAGACTCCATAAAGAGCGTGCGTTAAACTGCGCATGCTTGTTCTCTTGGTTATTTCTCGCCCACAACTAAACGCGCCGTTCCAGTTCTGCCAAACACTTCGGGCTGATACATTTTTTCGGCGGTGCTCGGCGGCATGGTGAATGTGCCGTAGGTTGTGGCACGCGCAAAGTAAGTGAAGGTATGTACGCCGCGTCCAAGCCGTTCAGCAAAGAGCGTTACACGGTCGTCTTTGAGTTCAATGTGGTCAAAGGTGTTGGAAGGCGTTCCACTCTCTTCGTTGTATCCTTCGTCTCCGCCTCCGAGTTGATTAAGCATATCAACGATTGAACCCGAAGTTTTCAGCGTTGGGTTAATGGCTTCTAACCCTGCCGCAAGTGCATCGTTAATCGCTACAAAATGCATCTCTTCCGAGACAGCCACTTGCAAGGTGATTTTCACCACATCACCTGCTTTCACCGAACCGTCTTTGCTCGTGCCCGAAAGCGGTTCAATTTTTTTGGAAAGAGCGATGCCGTTATCTCGTGGCTCGAGCGCGTAGGTTGGGAAATAGGCTAAACGGATTCCGTAGTAGAGTTTGCCTGTGCCGCTTTTTTCAATGTTGAGCGCAAGATTTTCACCTTTGGCGAACTTCTCCAATCCTGTCTCCTGAACTTTCACATCGAGCGTGCGACCTTTGAACGATTGCTCGAGCAACGGTTGCGAGGCAAGCATGATTTTCGCCGTGAAGTTCGGCTCTTGACTTTCATACTTTTTGAAATAAAGGTTAAGGGCTTCGAGCGCGAAGATGTTCTCTTGCGTGTTGTTCCAGCGTCCGTTCTTCTGCGAAGAAAGAAGCCAATTAACGGCTTTTTCAGCGAAGGTTTTGTCTTGATTGGCTTCCATCAAAGCGGAGACGGCGGCGGCAGTCGTCTTGACATTTGAGCCGAACGTCCAAGTGTAATCTTGCTCTGTGCCGTCCTCAAAGTGAATGGTTGCTTCTTGAACTTTTGCCATGTTCATCAGTTCGCGTGCAAGCGTTTCGGCGCGTTCAGACGCATTGCTGCCGAATTTGATTTTGCCTTTTGATTTTGAAGCCAAGAGCGGCGTGCCTTGTCGGGCATACACACGCAGCAAATAGGCTTTCGCTTCTGCTGAAAGTCTTGAGCGTTCGCGATAAAGCCCTTCCGCCGCTGACGCATTGAACTCACCTGCCATTGCAAGCACATACAGCGCGTAGGCTTTCGTTACCGACATCGCACGAAATCCGTAAGTTGACTCGTTGGATTTGTTCAGCACCGTGCGCAAATAGTTCAACCCATTTCGCAACACCGATTCATCAACATCGTAGCCTGCCTCGTTGGCTTTGAGCATAGCATAAGTCGCATAGACCGACACATAATCGTTTGGTAGATAGCCCCCTTGCCAATAAGCAAATCCGCCGATATAGGTTTGATACTTTTCAAATTCTGCCAATGTCGTTTCCACAACCGCTTTAATGCCGCCTTTGGCTGTATCGGCTTGCGTTTTCAGGTTGAAGGACGAGATAAGGTCATTTGCGACGATATACGGCAAGACCTTCGACGCCTTTTGCTCCAAACAGCCAAACGGATACTCAAACACGTAGCGCGCCGCCTCGCGCAAGCCCACCAGTGCGGTTGCTGACGCCTGCGCCGTTACATCGCCCAAGTTTGCATAAGAATTTTTCGGAATACGCACCGTCTCGGAAACGCTCGACTCCGTTGAGCCGACAAGCGCAAGCACTTCCTTGACGTAAGGCGTTTGAATTTGAATCGTGGTTTTCAAGGCATCGCGATTGCCTGCATCGCTTTCAGCCACAAATGCAAACTCGGCTTTGCCTTCCGCTTCGGCTTCGAATTTGAATCGAACTTCTTTGGACTCGTTGGCATCAAGCGAAACGCTTTTCATCAAATCGCCGACCGATTTAATTCCACTTGCCGATACGCTCACCTTGACGCTTGTTTTTTGATTTGTGTAATTGCTGACGGTTACGCCGGCTTCGAACTTATCGCCAATGCGCGCAAATCGTGGCAGCGCCGCAATCATGGTGAGCGGTTGATTGACGAGAACATCTGTTTGCGCTTTTCCGAAGGCTTCGACGGTGCTTGCCGTCGCCATCAAGCGGAAAGTCGTGAGGTTATCAGGCAGTTTGAAAGTAATTTTCGCTTTGCCGTTCGCGTCTGTAATAATGGCAGGATTCCAATACGGCGTGGTAATCATATTTTGTCGGAACGCATAGCCGCCTGTGCCTTCGCCGCCTTTATCGCCGCCACGCGCTTCGCCCTTTTCGCCGTAGTTACGTTGCTCCACAAGATGCAAGAGACTTTGCGAAGTTTTCACGCCTAAGCCGCGCTCGCGATAAAAGGTCTCAAACGCATCAGGAAGAGTGTAGCCGATAAGATTCAAAACGCCTGCATCAACAGCGGCAAGGGCGACCTCGCTTCTTACGCCTCTGCCTTTGGCGTCAGTTACTTCAAGTTCGGCTTCAAGCGTTTCACCTGCGCGAAACTCTTTTTTGTTCGGCGTTATGCGAACTTGCAACCTGCGTCCTGTTGCCTCAACGGAAAGTTTGGCATAGCCGATTTTGAACGACGGCTTGCCTAAATCGCTCTCGCCCGTTTTCGGCAGTGATGTTCTGCCTTTGGTGAGCATTACGGAAACGTAGATGTTCGGCAAATACTCTTCCTTGATGGGAATTTCAATCGCAGGGGCTGTGCCTTTGAGTTCAAAAACTTTATGCTCTAAAATGCCTTCGCGCTCAATGGTGAGCAATGCGGTGGCAGTTTCGTAAGGCGATTGAACCAGAATCGTAGCGGTTTCGTTAGGCTTGTAAGTTTTCTTGTTGGGTGTGAGCGTCAGGCGGTCGTCGTCGGAGCGTTCCCAAGCCGAGTAGCCACTGCCGTAGGCGTAGGTGTAGGCTTCGCTTCGCGCGGTATTGCCTTTGGAATCTTTCGCCGTTGCTTTGATGAAATACAAGCCTGCGCCTTTAATGGGAGCGTTAAAACTAATTGTGCCTGCCTCTTTTGTAGAGACTTCGGTTTTGAAAATGGTGCTATCGACTTGCTCGGATTGCCATTCGTATCTGCCGCCCACGCCCGCACGCTTGACGCTTACCCATTGACGGTGCACCACTTCAACGGCGACTTTCTGCGACGCCTGTTTGCCATCAACGCTTACGGCGACGACTTCTACGGGCAACTCCGAATTTTCTTTCGTGAAAGTTGTTTTCGGTTTCAAGCCGATGTAGAACGCGGCAGGGTGAAACTTGAAACTCTGACGCTCCGCAATCGCCTGACGCGAAGGCGAAATGACTTCGGCTTCAAGCGTGAGCATTGAGGGCGAGGCGATATTGAAGTCCAATTTTTGAGAGAGTGAAAATTGACCGAGTTTATCGAGCGTGCCTGAACCTGACGCCAAAAGCGAACTCGATTGGTCTTCGCTTCGATTGTTCCACGCAAGCGGTTGCCAGAAGTAGCCGTCGTAGTCGGGAAAGGCGAAATTCTCGAGCGTGCTTCGCGTGAGCGTCCAAGTCGTGTTGTCGCCAATCATCGGTGCGCCGAAGAGGTATCGTCCTTCAATCGTAGCGACGAACAAATCGCCTCGAACAAATGAACTTTGTGATGAAGAAATTTTCGTTTCAAAGGTCGCGGGGCGATAGGCTTCAACGCGGAAGTCGTTGGTTGCAAATAGGTTGTAATCGCTTTCACTGTTTGAGCCTTTCACTTGAATGGTGTAATAGCCGAGCGGCGCATTTGCCTTTGTGGCGAGCGAATCGCTGAACGAACCAAACTCACTTGAAAGGTTGAGAAATTTGCTGTAAATCGTTTCGCTTTTGCTATTGCGCACTTCCACATAAACCTGCTTGCGTGTGGGCAATTTCCATTTGCCTTGTTTCAACTCGCGCACAATGCCTTTGAAGAAAACGGTTTCGCCTGCACGATAAATGCCGCGCTCTGTGAACACTTGTCCGACCGTCGTTTTCGGGCTGTAATCCATTTCGCCGCCGATGTCGTAAAATCCGAAACGATACGGCTCAATTCCATAATCCCAGCCTGATGTGGTGTAAGCAAGTTGGTTTTCAAAGAAGACAAAGGCGTAAATCGGTGCGCCATTCAAGTCCATGCTCTTTGCAATTTCAGCCACGCCGTTCTGCGCGGTATTGCCTGACCAAACGAGTTTGCCGCCTTGATAAACGCGCACGGTTGCATTTGCCACAGGCGCGCCGTCTTTGAGCCGCGTTACCATCACCAACGAATTTTCCTTCGACCACTTTGCCGATACGCCAAGCGACGACACTTGAACCAGCGTCGAAAGTTTCTCAAACTTGCCTTTTTCATAAAGCGAAGGTGATTGAACTTCCAAATACGCAATGCCTGAATTTTCTCCGCCGAAGACTTGACGCAAATCGAACTTGCGCACCGAACTTTCGTTCTTCTTGTTCTCAAATTCAATCGTCGTGAATTTGAGTTTTGAGGCAGGCACATTGAAGTTATCGCCGTAGTAATCGGTCTTTAAGCTCATCACATCTTCGGGCGAGAGTGCGGCATATTTGAGTTCGGTCGAAGGCACATTCATACCACGAACCGCAAGGCTCGGATAAAAACTTGTATCGCTAAACTCGTTTTCCACAAGTCCAACGCCGGTTGGAATGACGACGCGTGGCGCGTAATCGCCGACTTTGATTTTCAGTTCAACATCTCTGCCAAGTTTGTTGCCAAAGCGGTCGGTGAGATTTTTTGAAATCGTTGCCGTGTAAGTCGTGGCGGCTTTGAACGGCGGATACAGCGTGGGTGAAGGCGTGTAGTATGCCGACTCTGCATCGCCGATGGCGAAATCCAATTTCGGAGAGAAGGTGAGATTCGCTTTCAAATCTTTCATTGAAACAGGATTTGAAAACGCAAGGCTAATGCCTTCGTTTGGTTTGAGGTCAAATGCCGTTGCGCTCTCGATGTTAAACGGCTTGAAGGGCGCAAAGTCAAACGACGCTTTTCCCTCGTCAAAGGTGAGTTTGTAGGTTTCGCCTGCGGTCATTTGAAGCGTGAGAAAGAGAATCTTATCGGCGTTTTTGCTTTGCTCGAACCAATAAGCAGGCGTGTAGCGGTCGGTCTTTCGGTAGAAGTCAATCAGTTTTTTGAGGTCGTCAGCACTTTTTTGCGAGAGTGAAAATTTGATGTTGTTGCCTTTTGAATCCGTGATTTTGATTCGGCTTGCGATGTTGAGATCGACTTTTTGATTGAACTTCAAGACGAGCGTGTCGTTCAAGCCGAGTTGTTGATAAGTGCCGTAAGGGTAATGCTCAACGAGTTTGACGCTTGGCGTTGAAAAGGTAAAGGTGTAATCGTCGCTCAGCGATTTTCCTGAACGCGATGTAATGGTTTTCGGAACGGTAACGGTGAAGGTGGTGGCAAATGGAAGCGAATCGCTTGGCGTGAAGATAAGTGCGCGTGAGCCAATCCATCTTGCTGTGCCTTTCACTTCGGGCTTGATTTGAAGCAGTGATTTCTGAACAGCCGTTTGCGATTCATTGGTGAGGGCAATCATCGGTTGATTGAACATAATCGCAATGCTTTGTGCTTGGTCGAGCGACTCGATTTCGCCTTGTGGCGTTGCCGAGATGATTTCAAGCGGTGTTGAAGTCTCTTGTGAATCCGATACTTTTGTTGTCAGCGAGGCGAGCCGACCTTCTTCAAAGTCCGCAAAGCCTTGTGTGGATTTGGTTGGATTGCACGTGGCAAGAGTTATCGAGCAGAAGAGAAGCAAGAGTGCGCGCATCGTTCGGAGCAGGTTGGTTTTTTATGAAGATTGGCACAGCGAAGTATCAAGTGCAATATACAGCCTGAATGCTGTTTGACAGAATTGGCAACGCAAATTTATTATCTTGATTTGAACTTCAACAACAGCGATGCGATACGTGTTCACTTTACTTCTCGCCTTTGTTTCGGGCGTTCCGTTTAGTTCTTTGCTCTTAGCGCAACCGATTGCCGATGCGTTTTCAAAGCCCCCTCTAACGCCTGAAATTTTCGCGCAACGTTGGCAGTGGGCAGATTCGGTTTTGTCGGTGATGACGCTTGAAGAAAAAGTCGGGCAGGTGTTTTGCGTGCAAAGTTACACGCGCTACAAGAGCGATGATGAAGAGGTGTTCGTCAAAAATTCTGAACTCATTCGGCAAGGCAAAGTAGGCGGCGTGATGTTTTCGCGCGGCGATGTCTATGAAGCCGCAATGCTTGCCAATCGCTATCAACGCTTGGCGAAATTCCCCTTACTCATTTCTGCGGATATGGAGTGGGGGGTTTCAATGCGCATTGACCGCACAACCGAATTTCCGTGCGCAATGGCAATCGCCGCAACGCGCAATCCTGATTATGCCTTCAAAGTTGCTGAAGTTACTGCCAAAGAAGCCCGCGCACTTGGCATTCATCAAAACTACGCGCCGACAGTCGACCTCAACAACAATCCTTACAATCCTATCATCAACACGCGCGCGTTCAGTGAAGATGTTTCTTTGACGGCAACGATGGCATCTGCCTTCATCAACGGCACGCAAAAAGCCGGCAT
>CALKXI010000033.1 GCA_938003965.1 uncultured Chlorobiales bacterium | reverse complement strand
AACTTGTTTCCTTTACGCTTTCGCCGAAAGGACGTGGTGTTCTCCTTCAATGGGAAACCGCTTCTGAAACCGACAATATGGGCTTTATTTTAAGCCGTTCGCTTGTGCGCGATGGTCCTTTCCAAGAAATCGCTTCTTATCGCACCAACGATGCGCTGAAAGGACTTGGGACATCACCCACAGGGAAAACTTACGCCTACTTTGATAACAGCGGGCTTCAAGCAGGGCGAACCTACTTCTACAAACTCGCCGATGTCGATTTGAACGGCAATGTGACGGAGCAAACTATCCGCGAAGTTACATTGCCGCACGATTACAGCCTTTCACAAAATTACCCGAACCCGTTTAACCCAACAACGACGATTGAGTTCTCGCTTCGTCAAGACGGACGCACCACGATTGAGGTCTTCAACCTTTTAGGTCAGCGTGTTGCGGTGTTGGTAGACAAAAATCTGAAAGCAGGCGCGTATCAGTATTCATTCAACGCGGCTCATTTGTCGAGCGGAATGTATTTCTATCGCATGCGAAGTGGCGAATTTATGGACACGAAAAAAATGATACTTGTCAAGTAAGGAAGCATAAGTAGTGAGTAATGAAGATGGTGCAGGGAATCTCCAGCCTCTCTTCGTTCCTCATTAAAACTGGATTCTTCACTTCGGTCATCATCACGGCAGAGTCAATGAATAATGAAGGATTCCGTTCTTCATTACTCACTAAATCAAAAAAAGCAACCCAGAAGAGTCGCCCTTTGCGTTTAGGCGATGTCGCTCGCTTTTTACGATGGCTTGATGGTCTGCTCGACTTCCTTCTTGAAATACTTGTTGTAAATGTTCTTCAAGTCGTTTGCAATCATTTCAGCAGAGCGAGCTTCAATTTGATAGCGGTGCATGATGCCCAAAAACTTGCCGTCTTTGAAAAACGCAATTGACGGCGAAGATGGCGGTGCATCGGTAAAGTATGCTCGTGCTCTTTGTGTTGCCTCTTTGTCTTGACCTGCAAAAACGGTGAAGAGATTATCAGGCACAACATCATTTTGAAGCGATAATATGAAGCCTGGTCGTGCTTTGCCTGCGGCACAGCCACAGACGGAATTAACAAAAACGACCGTTGAGCCTTTGGCATTTTGCAATGCATTGTCTACTTCTTCGGGCGTGCGAAGTTCTTTAACGCCAACGCGTGTCAGTTCATCACGCATTTGCTGAAGCAGGGCATCGCGCTGAATAATGTCGAACATAGATGTTTAAGGTTTAAGTGTTTAGAGAAAACTTCAGCCTTTGAAACAGCGATTTTCGGCGTATCGTTTTAAGTGTGCTGAACATGCGTGGCATTTGTTCCAAAGGCAAAGGCTAACGCATGCTCTACGCTCTCTGCCACTTGATACGGACAATGCTCGCGCCGTTTTGCAAATCCTTGTGCGTAAAGTTGTTCAAAAAATTCGAGCAGACTGTTGTAAAAGCCGTCGGTGTTGAGAAAGATAATTGGTTTTTGGTGGAAACCGAGTTGGCGAATGGTGATGGCTTCCATCACTTCGTCGAGCGTGCCAAAGCCGCCAGCAAGCGCGATGAAGGCGTCGGATTTTTCGTCCATAATGGCTTTGCGCTCTCGCATCGTTTTCGTGATGATGAGTTCATCACAGCCACGATGAACGGCTTCGCGTTCAACCAATCGTTCGGGAATGACGCCGATAACTTTTGCGCCGTGCGCTTGCGCCGAAAAGGCAACCTTTCCCATCAACCCGACCTTTCCACCGCCATAAACGAGCGTCGCACCGTGTTTTGCAATGGCTTCGCCAAGTTTCACGGCTTCATCAATATACTTTTTTGCAAGTCCGTTGCTGGCACTGCAATAAACGCAAATGTTCTTCATTGAAGCCCAATTGTTACTTGACCGTTTCCGCAACGGTGAAGATAAACGCATCGGTAACTTTGCCGCCGCCGGTAACACTTGCCTCAACCGACCAGATGTATTGCTTGCCTGCTTGCAGTTCGCGACTGCCGCCGACTTCTTCGTAGCGCACCGTTGTTTGCGTGAGATTTTTTGCGCTTACCATTGGCGGCAGCGAAATCACAGCGGCGACGTTGCCCGTTTTATTCACATCTTCCCAAAGGTTGAAGGTATAGGAATCGGCTGAGCCTGTCCACTGAAAAACAGGAAACTTCGTGGTTACGGCATCGGCTTTATCGCCAGCGTGCGCACCAGGAGCAATAAGTCGCACAAAGGCTTCGCGACTTCCTGCCACCGTAAATGAAAGTGGAAACGAGGTAAATCCGCCATCGTCAGTCTCGAGCGTCCAAGTGAGCATATAGGTTCCGTTTGGCAATTTTCCGCCGCTCTTGTTTCTCATGTCTTCAAGGAGCGCGGCGTTTTCCGTTCTGCCTATTGTTGCCCATTCGCCGCCCACAAAATTATTGTTGGTCAATCGAACGGCAGCACGCGGCGCAAGGCGCACTTTGTTTCTTGTTCTGCCTTTGGCTAACTCTTGTCCGTTGTATGAAAGCGTGGCGGTTAAGGTTACCATCTTGGTCTCATCAGCATCGTTGTTGATGTTCATTGAAAGAAAAGTGCCGCCTGAACTTTGCATGCTTGCACCGACAACGACTCCGACGAGTTGCGTGAGGCTTATCGTTTTTGAGTCGACAAGCAGTTGAGCGTTGATGCGCAGTTGCGCCGATGCAGATAGGCTCATGCAGATAAGCACGAGAGCAAGCCACGATTTTTTCATAAAACAGTCTCCATTGATTTGCTTTGGAAAGCGTTGCGCGTCGAATTTAGGTTTTTCTCAACAATATGATTGATGGTTGGTTAATTTTCGGACGCAGGTCTTTCTTCTGAAGGCGAATGGATTGGCGGTTTAGGCGGTGTATAGCCTGTTCGACGATACTCTTCTTGGTCGAGTTCGATTTGAAGCGAGATACGGTGAGAATTGCCGATTTGGTCTGCACCATCAAATTTAGCGAAGGCGTAATCGATGTTCAGTTTAGAGAGTTTGACGCCTGCACCGAGCGTAATGCGCCCGATGTCGTCCATTCCCAAACGCAAAGCAACGACTTCCTTGTAGGAATACTCTGCGCCGCCACGAAAGTTGAAGCTCATGTTTCCGACATTAAAATTCGCCGTGCTTTTTCGTCCTTCAAAGCGAACGTCTGTATCTGCTCCGAATGTAAATCGCCCGTAGAGCGCGTCGAGCACGTAGCCTGCGCCGAGTTTTGCAGTTGGCGCGATGAGTTCGTTTCGCCCTGTCGACCATGAAACGAGCGTTGTCGTTACATCTTGAACCGATGCGCCGAGCAAAATGCCTTGTGAGGTTTGATACATCAACCCGACATCGAAGCCAATGCCTTTGGCGGAAGCAAACGAACCGATGTTGCGATAAATGACTTTGGCATTGATGCCGTAGGAAAAGTTTTTCGTAGATGCCGCCGCGTAAGAAAACATCACGGCGTAATCGGCGGCGTTGAATCGCGAGATGAGCATATCGACGCCCAAGCGTTTGGCATCGTCGGTGAAATCGTTCCGACTGTTGTCCCAAACAGCGCGCGTATCGGGCACATCGGCAACGCCCAAGCGAATGATGGAAACGCCAAACGATTTATTTGTTTGAAATGGAATGGCGACCGCCGCATAATCATAGCCGACAATGCCGCCGAAGTTTTCCGCATGCATAAAGGTGAGTTGTGGATAATTGACGGCGGTAAGTCCGGCGGGGTTCCAATAGCCCGATGTTACATCGTTGGTGAGCGCAACGGCGGCACCACCCATTCCAAGTTGGCGTCCACCAACGCCGAGCGCGAGAAACTCGCCTGCGTATTTGCCAATAACAGTTTGCGCCTTAATCGTCTGGCACAGCACAAGAGAAAAGCAAACGATGAGAATGAATCGCATGGTTAAAAAGAAGTGAAAATGACAGGGCTACTTATTTTCCCTCACGATTTAAGTGTTTTCATCTTGAAAACAAAGCCCGAAGTTCGGGATATTTCTCGCGCAGCGCGTTTTTGAAACCGTAATCAACTTCACGTATATTCCCTCAAAACTTTGCAATCCTCTTCAACCAGAAAGCCTATCCGAAAGCAGTGAAATCGCCTGAATTTAATTCGCCCGAATTAAATATCGTCTGAATTAAATGTCCGAGACGTTTGACCACATTCACTTAATCGATTGCGTTGGGCTTAACAGCGGTGTCACGCAGCGGGCACTTGTTTCAATGGACTACGCTTTTGAGTATCACCGATTCAACAAAGATTGGAAGTCGTTTAGAGCGTCGATGTCGGGCGTGCTCACCCCTATACACATCGTATTGCTTGTAGACCTCTCGCTTTTGCACTGTGTCAAAACATTAGTGCCAGTTTAGACGAGCAAGAGCGCGAAGAAATCAATTCGCACGTCACGCATACCTATAACTTCCTCAAGCAAATTCCTTGGACACGCGACCTGCGCAATGTGCCCATTATCGCCTACTCGCATCACGAAAAAATTGATGGAAGCGGCTATCCACGAAAAGTCGGACAGCCCGAAATCCCCATCCAATCGCGCATGATGACCATCGCCGATATTTACGACGCACTCACCGCGCAAGACCGCCCCTATAAAAAAGCCGTTCCTGTTGAACGCGCTCTCAACATTCTCGAACTTGAAGTCAAAGACAACCACATCGATAACGACCTTTTCAAAGTGTTTGTAGATGCCCGCATTTACGACGCCGTGTGCCAAACCGAAGCATAATCACGAGTAAATTCCGAGCCCTGCAATCGTAAGCAATCCAGAGCGACAAGAACGACGCACTTCTGACAACCCGTTTTCCACTTCTTTACCCCTTTGCTTCGCTCACTCTGAACTTTCTCAGTCTCATCTGCTCAATCCGTTCCGTGTTTCTCTTTTTATCATCTTTCGTCGTCAGATTTTCAATCAATTAGCCTAAAAAATTTAGGGAAATTTGCACAAAACCTTTTTTAGTTATATTTTTGCACAGTTTTTCCTAACAAAACAACGCTTTTAATTCAATCAACCTAATTTTGCTTAACATGACGAAAATCAAATTACTGCTTTACGCAATGTTTCTTTTCGTCCCCCTCGCTACTGCACAAGAAGTCGCTCAAACACCTGCACCGACAACGGCAGAAGTTGCAACAACTGCCGTGACAACCACAGCCGTTGCCAGCACGCCAAGTGCGCCGAGCGTGGAGTCATTGATGTCAGCTTATAGCGATTTGCGTGTCGGGTTGGATACGGTTTGGGTGCTCCTTGCCGCAATGCTCGTATTTTTTATGAACGCGGGCTTTGCATTAGTTGAAAGCGGCTTGACACGCGCCAAGAACACGGTGAATATCCTCGCGAAAAATTTCATCGTGTTTGCGGCGGCATCGGTGTCGTTTTGGGTTCTCGGTTGGGGCTTGATGTTTGGCGACGGCAACGCATGGCTCGGCTTGAAAGGCTTATGGTTTGTGGGTGGTGCCGATAACTCGCCTGCACTCGGCATCGATTACAGTTCCGCCAATCCATTTTCTACAACGGTTTATGAAGGCGATTACTCGGCAATTAACTGGTCGCCTGTTCCGCTTTGGGCAAAGTTTTTCTTCCAACTTGTGTTTGCAGGCACAGCGGCGACGATTGTCTCGGGTGCGGTTGCCGAGCGCATTAAGTTCGGTTCGTTCCTTGTGTTCAGTTTCATCTTGGTTGCGCTGATTTATCCGATTTCAGGACACTGGATTTGGGGCGGCGGCATTTTAGGCATGACGCCCGAAGAAGGCGGATTCTTTGGCAACTTCCGCGACTTTGCAGGCTCGACGGTCGTTCACTCGGTCGGGGGTTGGGCGGCACTTGCGGGCATTATCGTTCTCGGTCCGCGCATCGGCAAATACAAAGACGGCAAGGTGAATCAAATTCCGGGTCATAATATGACTTCTGCTGCGCTGGGCGTGTTTATTCTTTGGCTCGGTTGGTTCGGCTTCAATCCGGGTTCAACGATGGCGGCGGGCAACGGCTCGGCGATTGCACACATTATCGTTAATACCAACATCGCCGCCGCAACGGGTTCGCTCGGCGCACTCTTGATGGCACTCGTCATCAACAAGAAGTTTGAATTTATGATGATTTTGAACGGATGCTTGGCAGGTCTGGTCGCAATTACGGCACCGTGCGCGTTCGTTTCAATCGGCTCGGGCGCAATCATCGGCTTGATTGCAGGCGTGCTCGTTGTGCTGGCAACCTTTGCCATGGATAAGTTCCAATTAGATGACCCTGTCGGCGCCGTGCCCGTTCACCTCATCAATGGCATTTGGGGCACGCTCGCGCTCGGCTTGTTCTACAATGTGGATATTGCTAAATCGGTTGCTGCCCTCGACACAGGGCTTTCCCCAATGGCTCAAACCGTCCAACAACTCAAAGGCATTTTGCTCGTCGGTGTTTTCGCCTTCGTGATTTCTTTTGCGATTTGGTATGTGCTTAAACTCGTGATGGGCATTCGTGTTTCCGCTGATGAAGAACAAGTTGGTCTTGACATTGGCGAACATGGCGACCTTGCCTATCCCGACTTTCAAATCGAGTATCATAAACTCGTCGGAAACAAAATTGTTGATGATAAAATCAGCGCAAATGGCGAGGGTGTAACTGCGTAAGTACTTTCGGAAAAACATTTTGGAATTTCTAAAAAATCGCCGAACTTCTCGACTGCTACAAGCCTAATACATCGCGCTTCTGTTAGGCTTTTTCATCAATTTTAACTTATGGCGTATCGAAGCAGAGTTTAATGTGTGAGAAACCCCTACTTTTACCTGAGCAACCTCTTGTAAGCCCTACAAGAGGTTTTTTGTTCTTATCTTTGGCGCACTATTCTTTCTCAAAACCATGTCCGACATTCGCAAAGCCTTTGCCAAAATCAATCTCGCGCTTTACATCACGAATAAACTGCCCAATGGCTATCACTCAATAGAAACGATTTTCGCGCCGATTGCCTGGCACGATACGCTCATCTTTTCACCTGCTCCAACCATTCAATTCACTTGCTCGCTTTCATCGCTTCCGACAGATTCAAGCAACCTTTGCGTCAGAGCGGCAAAACTGCTACAAGAAACCTACTCGGTTCAAACGGGGATTCACATTCATCTCGAAAAATCAATTCCCTTCGGGGCGGGATTGGGCGGCGGCTCAAGCGATGCGGCGGCTGTGCTTTTGTATCTCAATCGATATTGGCAACTCAATTTGCCCATAGCTAAACTTGTCGAACTTGCCTTAAAACTCGGTGCCGATGTGCCGTATTTTCTTTCAACCAACGCGCTGGCGTTTGCCGAAGGCATTGGCGAAAAACTCACCGACTTGCACCGCACACTTCCTTATTCGCTTGTGGTGATTTTTCCAAACGAAATGGTCTCAACGGTATGGGCATATCAAAATTTGCGTCTGTCGTTTCCGCGTCAGGCTCCAAATTGTCGAGAAGCATTGAAAAATTTGATAGAAACAGGGGATAAAAAATTTTTGAAGGTATTTGAAAACGATTTTGAACCGCTCGTTGAATCAGCATATCCGATTGTCAAATCACTCAAAGAAACGCTGTTGAAACAGGGCGCGATTCAGGCGATGATGTCGGGAAGCGGTTCAGCGGTCTTTGGCATTTTTGAAGATGAAGCCTGTGCCGAAGCCTGCCGTGATTTTTTCTCCAAACAGTTTCCGACTTTTCTGACTTCCTATACGCCGCCTCATTTTGAAATGACAAACCCCGATTTCGTATCTTCCTAAAAACTTTCTATCAATGCCTGTCCAAACAACACTCAACAAACTGCTTGCTTCTTTTCCCGCCAATTTTTTGGAAAAACGCGCGGGATTTTTGTTGCTGATTGACCCCGACAAATACGACGAACCAACGCTTCTCAAACTTGTAGAAGACGCCACAGCCTTCGGCGTAGCGGCGATTCTCGTTGGCGGAAGCACGATGATTTCAAATCGATTGGACGAATATATCCGACACATCAAATCGGTTTCGCCTTTGCCTGTCATTATTTTTCCCGGAAGTGTGGTGCAAGTCTCGCGTGAAGCCGATGCAATTTTATATCTCTCGCTTGTGAGCGGTCGCAACCCTGAATACTTGATTGGTCATCATGTGATTGCTGCGCCGCTCATTCAGCAACTTGAACTTGAACCGATTTCAACGGCGTATCTTTTAATTGAATCGGGGAGAAAAACCGCAGTGGAATTTATGTCGAACTCGTCGCCGATTCCACGCCATAAGCCTGAAATTGCAGCAGCGCATGCCTTAGCGGCGGAATATCTCGGCATGAAACTCGTTTATCTTGAAGCCGGAAGCGGTGCCGATTACAGCGTGCCTGAAGAAATGATTTCGCTCGTCTCAAAAACCATATCTGTTCCGCTCATCGTGGGCGGCGGACTTCGCACGCCAGAGGACGTGCATCGCAAAGTGATAGCCGGCGCGAACTTCGTCGTCGTTGGCAATGCGTTTGAACATCGGCACGATAAAATCTATCTGCAAGAAATGATTGCCGCAACCAACCTTTCGCGCCAAAATCAAAGCGTGCCGCGCTAAGATTTTTCTTCACTCGGCTTGTAGCTTTCTCGGTCGTATTCTATCATTTTCTCGACAGCGTCATACTCGACGACGAATTGAATGACCATCGTGCGCACGCTCTCAAAGTCTGGCTCTACATCTTTGAAGTTTTTGCAACTAAATCGCTGATGTTCGCAGTAGGTTTCTAAAAAGTATCCGATGTATTCTTCCTCTGTTTCGTCTTCTTTGATGCGAATGGCTTTGCGCATTTCAAGTGCGTAGGAAAGCAGATACTTGTTGTTGTGGTCAAATACAGCGAAGGCATAAAGGACAGGCGGTTCATCGATGTGGTTTTGACGCAGTTCATCAAAATCGACTGGGCAGACATAGCAATCGATGAAATACTTCGGCGTCTCAATCTCTTCGGTTTTGACGAGACGAGCCCAGCGCGGCGAGAGTTGTGCGTTCATAAATGTGCTTTTGATGTTACTTTGAGTAGGCAAAAATAGCAAAACCTTTTTTCTTCAAAACCTGTCCTCTCTTTTCATCTTGAATTGATGCAGAAAAACATTAGCTTTCGGTTCAGTTTTCTCAACTACTTCAATCTGCTATTGTGTCCAAACGATGAAAAACTTCTGTTTATCGCTCATTTTGCTTTTTGGCGCACTGCCGCTATTTGCGCAAGACCGTGTTGAAGAACGACTTCGAGAGAAACTCGCGTCTATGCGCTCAGACGAAAAAATTCGCGTCATTGTTTATATGGCGGAGCAAGTTGACCTTAACGCACTGGAGCGCGATTTTGCTGCGCGCAAAGCAGGGAAAGCCGTGCGCCACTACGAAACAGTTTCACGCTTGCGTGCTCTCGCTGAACAATCGCAACGAGGCATTCTCAACGAACTTTCCGAACGCGCCCAACGTGGCGAAGCCGAAGAGATTGAGCAAATGTGGCTTGCCAACATGATTTTGGGCAATCTCTCCAAGCAAACCATTCTCGATCTTGCCCAACGCGCCGATGTCGGAATGATTTACGAAGATGGCTTGCTCGAGCTCGATGCACCTGTCGAACAAACCCAAGCCCCATCTGTGCCAAACGGTTCAGAGCCGGGATTGCGCCGAATCAATGCGCATCGCTTGTGGGAACTCGGCTACACTGGCGCAGGCTCGCTCGTGATGAACATTGACACAGGCGTCTTCGGCACACACCCCGCACTCGCTGGCAAATGGCGCGGCGAAGAAGCAGGCGTGATGTGGTATCACGCTTGGTTCGACCAACGCTCTAATCCTTCCTCTGTTCCAACCGATTACGGCTCAACCAAACACGGCTCGCACACGATGGGCACCATGGTCGGCTTACAAGCCAGCACGAACGATACTATCGGCGTTGCCTTCGGCGCAAAATGGATTGCCGCACCAACGATTGACGTCGGCTTCAGCCCGCACACCAGTTTCACACTTCGCGCCTTCCAATGGGCGGCAGACCCCGACAGCAACGGCATCGATAATGGCGATGTGCCCGATGTCATCGCAAACTCTTATCAAGACCCCAACGTCGCTTCTCAACAATGCAGTGCAACCGCAGGCGGATATTGGACCGTTATTCAAGCCTTAGAAACCATGGGCACTGCGGTCATTTTCTCCGCTGGCAATTCAGGACCGAACGCCCAAACCCTAACACCACCGAAAAACAATCCAAACATCTTCACCGTCGGTGCAATTGATGCCAGTACAAACAACATTGCCAACTTCAGCAGCCGAGGTCCATCGAGTTGCAGTCCGAGTATCATCAAGCCCGAAGTTGTTGCACCCGGCGTCAGTGTGCGCTCCGTAATTTCAGCCACAGGCTACGGCAATTTGAGCGGCACGTCAATGGCTTGTCCGCATGTGGCGGGTGCTATCGCGTTGCTTAAAGAAGTCAATCCGTCCTTAACCGCCGTTCAAATTCGTGATATTCTCTATGAAACCGCCACGGATTTAGGTCCTGTCGGTCCAGACAACACCTTTGGCAATGGCTTGATTGATGTGTGGGCGGCCTATCAATACATTTCCTCAACCATGATTTTCCGCGTCGACGGCTATGTGATTGATGCACAAACCGGCGATACGCTCCGCAACGCCCGCGTGAAAAATCTGAACACTAATATCGAGGTCATCACCACGAATGGCAAGTTCAGTTTCGCTTTGCCTGATACGGGCACATACCTTTTTGCCACATCGCTCAATCCGAACAGCCCAACAGGCTACATCTCGCGCGTCGATACGCTCTATGCGCCCGAAGATTCCACGATTTACACTATGACCATCTTGCTCGAGCGCAAGCCCAATCCAACTTTGAGCGTCAATGCCACGCAAGGCATTTCGTTCAGTCTAACAGGATTGGACAGCGCAGAAGCCACGCTCACAATTTCTAACAGTGGACCGCCATTCAGCGAATTAAACTATCGCTTGGAACTGCAAGGCGGATTAGGCGGACTGAAACACGATGTGATGGGCTCTAAAACGAATACGCTTTTGGGCGCAAACCGTTTTCGTGGAAACCTTTACAGCGTTACGGAAACCACCAAACTCAAAGAAATTCAATCCTATCACTTCCTCTATCGTCCATCGACGACCTTCAAATTTTTCGTCTATGAAAACAGCACATTGTCAGGTCGATATGCCAAAGTGTTTGAAAGCGCACCTGTAACCGAGAGCGCGCCCTTCGACGGCTTTGTGCGTTCAGGACCAATGAATCTGACCTTGCAAGCAGGCAAGTTCTATATCATCGGTGCATCTTGGGATAGTTTAACCACACACTATCAAGGTCCAGGTACTGGCAACTTAGCCTTCGGAAACTTTGCGTCAGGCGTTCTCTTAAATGCTCAACCCACTGATTCGCTGACGCCGACAACTTCATCGCTTCCTTACCACATGATTATTTCCACGACCAGCGGCAAATTTGTTTCTCTCTCACCTCTTGATGGCGATACGCTCGCCTCAGGCGAGTCGCGCGACCACCTTGTGCGCGTCAATACAGCAGGGCTCGACGAAACCGATACCTACACCGCCGCCATTCGCATCACCAGTTCCGACACGCTCAACTCGGTTTTCACAGTGCCAATTACGCTCAACTTCATCACGCTCAGCACACCAACACCGATTACCGAAGAGCGCAACACCTTACCGAAAGAGTTCGCACTCGCGCAAAACTATCCGAACCCGTTTAACCCAAGCACGGTGATCGCTTATCAACTGCCCACCGCAAGCGATGTGCGCTTGGAACTTTACGACGTGCTCGGTCGCAAAATTTCAACGCTCGTCAACACGCGTCAAGCCGCAGGCTACTACACCTTCACGCTGAACGCTAGCAACCTTGCAACCGGCATTTATTTCTATCGCTTGCAAGCGAACGCAACAAATGGCACATCAAAAACTTTCGTGCAAACGAAAAAGATGATGCTCGTTAAATAGTGAACTCGTCAGTAGTCAGGAATCAAGAACGAGAAGCGTCTTGCTGAAAACGGCAGGACGCTTTTTTAATCAATAGCGACGAATTCCGTTCATCACGACCCATTAGTCGGTCGTTCCGAAAGTGAGTAATCCAAGTGCGTTGAAAGTTGAAAGTCAAGAACTCAAAGTTAAATGCACGCCTCACTTCTTACCCCTCACTCCTTGCCGATTGTTCCTTTTTTGCGCCGCATCGTGTAACTTTGCCACTTCTCAAACAACTGTCTGAAAAACCTTAACGAATGATTGACATCAAACTCGTCCGCGAAACCCCCGATAAACTCAAATCCATTCTTCACGCACGGCAACTCTCGAGTGAAATCGCCAAAGTCGACGACCTCATTTTGCTCGACCAACAACGCCGTGCACTCGTTAGCGAAACCGACTCGCTCAAAGCCACGCGCAACAAAGTTTCCGATGAAATTGCTCGCCTGAAAAAAAACAAAGAGAACGCCGACGCACTTATCGCGCAAATGAAAATCGTTTCCGATAAAATCACCGAATTAGACAACACCCTGCGCGACCTTGAATCCAAGCAGGAAGAAATTTTGCTCTACCTTCCGAACATCTTGCACGAAAGCGTGCCGATTGGCAAAGACGCCCGCGAAAACGTCGTCCATAAAGAAGTTCTGCACAACAAACGCGCGTTTGATTTCAAGCCGAAAAATCATCTCGAGCTCGGCAAGGCATTGGACATCTTGGATTTTGAGCGCGGCGCAAAAATCACAGGTGCCGGCTTCCCTGTCTACAAAGGCAAAGGCGCAACGCTCGAGCGCGCCCTGATTAACTTCATGCTCGACACGCACCTTTCAAAAAATGGCTACACGGAAATCTTCCCGCCGTTCTTTGTTAATCGCGACTCGCTTCGCGGCACAGGACAGTTTCCAAAATTTCTCAATCAAGTCTATCGCGCCAGTTACGAAGGACAAGAAACCTACGAAGCGGATTCGGTCGGACGGCTCTTTGCGATTCCCACTGCCGAAGTGCCTGTAACGAACTTGCATCGCGACGAAATTTTGAAAGGCTCACAGTTGCCGATTAAGTATGCCGCTTATTCGGCGTGTTTTCGCAGTGAGGCGGGCAGTTATGGCAAAGATGTTCGCGGCTTTTTGCGCGTGCATCAATTCAACAAAGTTGAACTCGTGAAATTCACCACGCCTGAAAGTTCCTATCAAGAACTGGAATCACTCGTGGCTGATGCCGAATCGATTTTGATGGCACTCAACTTGCCCTATCGCGTGCTTTTGCTTTGTTCGGGCGATATTGGCGCAAATGCGGCGAAGTGCTACGACCTTGAAGTTTGGTCGCCTGCCGAAGAACGCTTTTTAGAAGCCTCGAGCTGCTCGAACTTTGAAGATTTCCAAGCCCGCCGCGCCAACATTCGCTTTAAGCGCGACGAAAAATCGAAGCCTGAATTTGTCCATACGCTCAACGGCTCAGGGCTTGCCACATCACGCTTGATGGTTTCGCTGTTGGAAAACAATCAAACCAAAGATGGAAAAATCATCATTCCCGAAGTTCTGCGTCCCTACACGCGCTTTGATGTGATTGAATAAGTCTGATTGAACCACTCTCATTTTGAATTTGCCGTGACGCTCTCTGACGCCACATACACCGTTATCGACCTTGAAACCACAGGCGGCGCAAATCGCGCAAACCGCATCATCGAAGTGTGTGCGATGAAAGTTCATCGTGGCGAAGTTGTTGGCGAATTGACATCGCTCATCAATCCTGAGATGCCGATTTCCTACTTCATCTCGCAATACACCGGCATTACCAACGAGATGGTCAAACACGCGCCAACGGCAAAGGAAATTCTTCCCGACTTGCTTCGTCTTCTCGGCGAAAGCGTGTTCGTTGCGCATAACAGTTCATTTGATTACACCTTCATTAACCTCGAGCTTGAGCGCAACGGCTTTGAACGCTTGGAAAATCGCGCCCTCTGCACTGTGCGTTTAGCGCGCCGCTTGCTTCCGAAACAACTCAAAAAAAATCTTGGCGACCTTGCCGCATACTTTGGAATTCCAATCACCGAGCGGCATCGTGCCAAAGGCGACTGCCAAGCCACCGTTGGCGTGCTTCACAAACTCATTGAAATCGCACAAGAAAAACATCGCATTGAGCATCTCGAGGAACTTCTCTCGCTTCAATACAAAGCCCTGCGCGTCTTCAAGCGCGAGCCGAAGCACATTCGCACCCTTCGCGAAACGCTCTTGCCTAAACTGCCCGAACAGCCCGGCGTTTATTTCTTTTACTCCGAACAAGGCGAACTGCTTTACATTGGCAAATCTAAAAACCTCAAATCGCGCGTCAGTTCTTACTTCACCGACACAGAGCACAAAGCCGATAAAGTCAAAGAACTCGTGATGTATGTGCGCAAAATTGACTGCCGCACCACAGGCTCGGAACTTGAAGCCCTTCTGCTCGAATCCAAACTCATCAAACTTCACAAGCCGCGCTACAACACACTTTTGAAGCGATATAAGTCGTATCCATTTTTGCGATTAACGAATCACGAGTTCCCTCGACTTGAAATTGCAATGGAAGTCGAGAACGATGGTGCGGAGTATTTCGGACCGTTTCCCTCGATGGAAAGCGTGCGCAATGTCTTCACCGTGCTCAATCGCACGTTTCTTTTGCGCGAGTGTTCCGACGACGAATTAAGTAAAGGGCGGGCGTGCGTGTATTTGGATTTGCACCGATGTGTTGCGCCCTGCGAGCGTTGGCGCGTCGAGAAGGGCGAATATGAACGCGAACTCAATCGCGTGCGGCGATTTCTTTCAGGCGTTGACGCAGAAATTATCGACACGCTCACCGCAAAGATGAAACAACTTGCCGCCGACTATCGCTTCGAAGACGCCGCCGAACTGCGCTCGCGTATTCAAAGCCTGCGACGTGTATTTTATCGCCAAGCCTCCGTTACAGCGTCCATCAACGAAAACAATGTGCTCATTTTGCTTCCTTCGGCGATTTATTCCGACGTGTGTAAGGAGTTCGTGATTTTATTTGTGCGGTTTGGACGATTGGCGGCGCAAGAAAAAATTTTGCTCGACGACGCGCTCACACTTTCGCCGATGCTCGAACAGATTTACTTCAACGGCGCAACCGCTCCCGCCGAATGCAAAAAAGAAGAAATTGACGAAATGCAGATTCTCTCGAGTTGGATTTATCACAATCGCGAAACGCTTTCGTGCCTTTATGTTCAAGCCTCGCACACGCCCACAACACTCTTGCAAGAATTGATTGAACGGCTTTGCGCACTTTCCAATCACGACACCATCACCCTTGCCTCCGAAGCCGAACAAGCCGATGACTAACGACTTTATGACTGACGACTTTGTAACTCACGACTTTATCGAGCGCAAACTTCTTTCGCTCTTCGACGGCGAAGAATGGGACTGCCAGCGCGTTCTGCTTAACGCCGTTCCCGAACACAATCAATTCATTACCGCCAATATCCTCACGATTCTTTCGCATTGCACCATTCACTCCCCCGCTCTGCTTGATGCAATCGCACGCGCAAAGAAAAGTTTGCACCACTATCAAAAGGGACATCACGTTTATCATTGGCGATTCAAATCGGGGCTTTCGCTCCCCGACAATGCGCCGTATCTCAACGCGCTTCGCTTGATGAAACTCGACCCCGACGCCGATTGCACCGCCTTTCAAGCCCTCGCGCTCGACGATGCCACCCATCTCAACGCCCTCATCAAAGACCTTGAATTTTATCGGTTGGATAATGTCCGATTTCGCCTGCCTGATTTTCAGCGCACGGTTTTGCCTTGTGCGGACGGGGTTTTTCTTGTTTGGTTTCCGCCAAGAGCGCAATGCTCGAATCAAAAAATCGAGCAGGTGGATATTGTGGTTCAGGCTCACATTCTTTGGCTTTTGCAACGTTTCAAGCGTTTGGACTGCAACGGTCGGCGCGAAACGATTGCTTTTTTGAAAACCGTCCTTGAAAGCGATTTGATTCTCGAGAATCCTTACGCAGTGAGTCCTTACTATCCGTTTCCGTTGGTGATTTTGTATGCGCTTTCGCGGGCGATGGTTTGGGGAAATCTTGATGCGCTTTACGACCAGCGCGCGCGTCTTTTAGAGTTGGCTTCTTGCGTTTCACCCCGCAACGATTTAGAACGCTTGTGCCTTGCGTCTATTGGCAAGTATTGGAACGAAGCGTCGTTGCAGACAAGCATTCGTTTAGATTCTTTTTCCAAAATGAAGACGGGGTCGTTTTACGCGGCAACCAATGCGCACCGTTTTTTTGAATGGCTTTCGCGCTCGTGTTGGACGCGCTTCGAGTTTCACAGCGAAGCCTTGCAATGGGCAATGCTCAAATGGCTTATCGAATAGTGGCTTATCGAGTAAAAAAACCAAACTGCGCCGTTACTTTCTCGATTGAGATTTCGCGGCGCGGTTTTGGTGTCGGCTATTGAAATGTTCTGACTTAAAACTCTTCGTCAAAGGTTACGGCTTTCGGGCTGGCGTCGAAGCCTTTTTGATATTCGGTCACGCGCTTTTCAAAAAAGTTCGTAAGCGGTTGCACGTCTTGAAGCACCATGAACGGGAAGGGGTTTTTCGTTTTGTATTTCTTTTCGTAGCCGAGTTGCTCCAAGCGTTGGTCGGCGCAGTAGCCTAAATAGTCGCGCATCATCGATTGCGAAATGCCAGTAATGCCGTGGTGCAAGCAGTCTTCGCAGAAGTTCATTTCAACGGCGATGGCTTCATCGATCATTTGGTGAACTTTGGCTTCGAGGGTTTTATCGAAGAGGTGCGGATACTCATCACGAATGACTTGCACGACTTCCATTGCGCCTTGAATGTGCATGGTTTCATCGCGGAAAACCCAATTCGTTGCCGCCGCAAGTCCGGGCAAAAGTCCGCGATTGCGCAGGAAATAGACATACGCGAACGAGCCAAAGAAGAACAAGCCTTCAATACATGCGGCAAAGCAGATGATGTTCTCCAAGAATTGGCGACGCTTTTCATCGGTATCGAGTTTGTCCAAATGCTGAATCGTGTCCATATACTTGAAGCAGAAATCGGCTTTGAGCTTGACCGATGGCACATTTTGGTAGGCGGCGAAGGCTTCTTGACGCTCGCGAATGTCGGGAATGTAACTATCGACCAAGAGCAAGTAGGTTTCGACATGTTGCATTTCGTCGAAGAGCACTTTGCCTAAGAACATTCGATATTCAGGCGAATTGACATGCTTGTAAAGATTCAGGACGAGGTTATGCCCGACGATGTTATCCGCTGTTGCAAAGAAGGCGACAAGGCGTTTGATAAGGTGCGCTTCTTTGGCTGAAATTCTGTCGCGCAGGTGTTCGTAATCGAGCGAGAAGTCGAGTTCGTCTGTCGTCCAGATGTTTTTGATGGAATCCTTGTAGAGTTTGAAGAACTGCGGATACTTCATCGGACGCAGCGTGAGGTCAAGTTCATGAGACAAAATCATAATTGTTTGCGGTTTTGTTGTTACAAATTTTTGAGTGTGAATGATTTAATTATTGGCACGCTTCGCACGAGTCAGGATTTTCCAGCGAGCATGAAACGGCATCTTTCGTTTTGTTCTCCGAGATTGCGTGTCCATTGCTGTTTGCGGCTTTTGCGTTTGCTACGGCTTGCGCAAGTGCGGCAACGGTTTCTTGAACAGGCTCGCTTTCTTTTGCGCCTGCGGTTGTGGTTTTCTGAATGCGCGTTTTAGCGCGAGAGCGCAAGTAGTAAGTCGTTTTTAGACCTTTTTTCCACGCATACATATACATCGACGAGAGTTTGCCTATTGTCGGCGATTCCATAAAGAGGTTCAGAGATTGGGATTGGCAGATGAAAGCCGACCGCTCCGCCGCCATATCAATCAAGGTTTTTTGTGAAATTTCCCATGCGGTTTTATAAAGCGAGCGGACATCTTCGGGAATGGCTTCAATGTGTTGGATTGAGCCTTCGCCTTCAATGATAGCGGCGCGAACTTGCGGTGTCCATAATCCCAAGCGTTTGAGGTCAGCGACGAGGTATCGGTTGATTTGCAAAAATTCTCCTGAAAGTGTTTCGCGCTTGAAGAGGTTAGAGACCTGCGGCTCAATGCACTCATAACAGCCAACAATGGACGCAATGGTTGCCGTCGGCGCAATGGCAATTAAGAGCGAGTTGCGAAGCCCTTTCGCTTTGATTTCTTCGGCGAGCGTGTCCCAATCTTCGTGCAAGGTCGGCGTGATGCCGTATTCTTTGGCGAGATGCACGGCAAGTTTGCCGTCGACATACTTCGTTTCGCTGAACGCAGGGAACGCCCCGAACTCTTCGGCTAACTTGACAGACGTTTTCAAGGCTTCGTAGTAAATCACTTCGGAAATTTGGTTCGAGAGGGCTTTGGCGTTAGGCGAGTCGAAGGGCATTCGCATTTTGAAGAACACATCTTGCAATCCCATCAAGCCAAGTCCAACTGGACGCCAACGATGATTTGATGCCGCCGCTTCTTTGGTCGGGTAGAAATTGACGTCGACGACTCTATCCAAGAACTTTGTCGCTACACGCACCACTTTGCGCAGACCGTTGAAATCAAAGTAGCCATCGTCGCGCACAAACGCGCCGACATTGACGCTTCCGAGATTGCAGACGGCGGTTTCATCTTTGGAGGTTACTTCCAAAATTTCGGTGCAAAGGTTTGAGCTGTGAATGATGTTGCCCGGCTTGCCGGTTTGTGCGGAGCGTTTGTTGGAGGTGTCTTTGAAGCACATCCAGCCGTTTCCGGTTTCGGCAAGTGTTTGCATCATTCTGCCGTAAAGTGCGCGTGCGGAAACTTGTTTCAAGGCTTTGCCTTCGGCTTCATACTTTTCATACCACATCTCGAACTCATCGCCGAAAGTGTTCAGAAGTTGGGGCACATCGCTTGGTGAGAAGAGCGACCAATGCGCGTCGGCTTCAATGCGCTTCATGAAGAGGTCAGGAATCCAAAGGGCGAGGTTCAAGTTGTGCGTGCGTCGTTCTTCGGCACCGGTGTTGTTGCGCAGTTCAAGAAATGCTTCAATGTCGGCGTGCCATGGCTCGAGGTAAATTGCCGCCGCGCCTTTACGCTTGCCCCCTTGATTGACAGCGTGCACGCTCGAATCCATCACTTTGAGGAAGGGAATAATGCCGTTTGATTTGCCATTTGTGCCTTTGATGAGCGCGCCTGAGGCTCGCACGGGCGTCCAATCAATGCCAATGCCGCCCGACCACTTGGAGAGTTGCGCGCAATCGGCGTAGGCTTTGTAGATGCCCTCTAAACTGTCGTCGCCAATCGTCAAAAGGTAGCATGAGCTCATTTGTGCGTGGCGCGTGCCTGAATTGAAGAGCGTCGGCGTCGAGGGCATGTAGAGGAAGTTCGAGATGATGTCGTAAAACTCAATGGCTTCGGTGATGTTTTTGGATAAGCCGAGCGCAACACGCATAAACATCCATTGCGGGCGTTCAATAACTTTGCGCGTTTTGGGGTGGCGCAAAAGGTATCGGTCGTAAATTGTGCGCAAGCCAAAGTATTCGAAGAGGTCGTCGCGGTCGTGGTCGATGGCGTATTCAATCGTGTCTAAATCTTCTTCGGCAAGCATGCGCACACGACTATCAATCAACCCCAGTTCGTCTGCAAGTTTGATGTAATCACGAAAGGCTTCATTGCGTCCGGCTTCTTTGCGAATGGATTCGGCGAGCATTCGCGCCGCGACTTTGGAGTAGTTCGGCTCTTCGACCGTCAACATCACGGCGGTTTCAATCGAGAGGTTGTCTAATTCTTCCGTCGTGCTTCCTTCGTGCAAGCCATTGATGGTGCGCTTGGCAACTTCCAGCGGCACCACATTTTCAATTCCGCGACACGCACGCGAGACCGCATGCAGAATTTTTTCAATTTTAACTTCTTCGTGCGAGCCATCTCGTTTTACAACATACATTTGCGTTTCTCCTTCAAAAGATGTGTTCTGAAAATGAGTTTGGTAAAGATTTTGTTCAAAGACACTTGTTTAGGGACTCAAAAAGGATTGTTTTTCCTTCTGGTCCTTGTAAGCCGTTTCTGTATTTGTCTTCAACTTGCGATAACAAACGCTCGGCGTGCTTTTTACTCGGTTATCACGAATGTTCTGCGCTTGTTCAGCAGCGGTTAAGTCCCTTTGGGCAGGACTTTGCTGTTGTTAGAGCGTTAATGCGATTTAAATATGGGAGAGAAGATTTTTTAGCGCAAACAATTTCCGAAAAAAGTCCCCAAAAAAATCTTGCCGTTTGAATAACGGAAGTTGTTAATATCATTTTGAGAGTGAAACAAGCTCTTTTCAGCCCTTCAAACTGGCGATTCTCATATTGACGTCGGTTAGGCTATTGCATTCTCAACTGCATAGCCAAGGGAATTGCAGGAATTAGACTTCGCGCATTGTTTTTAGATTTCTTGTTGGAGTATCACAGCGCGTCAATAGATTCGATGCGCACAGAGGCACAAAAACAGAGAAAGGGCAATTTTTATCATTGCCCTTTTCCTCGTTCAAGTTAATGCTTGAAGTGGCGCATGCCGGTGAAGACCATGGCAATGCCGCGCTCGTCAGCGGCTTTGATAACTTCTTCGTCGCGAATTGAGCCACCTGGCTGAATGACGGCGGTTGCACCAGCTTCGGCAGCAGCAATCAGCCCATCGGCAAACGGAAAGAACGCATCGCTGGCAACTGCCGAACCTGTAAGGTCTAACTTCGCCTCACCTGCCTTCCAACGCGCAATACGCGAAGCATCCACACGCGACATTTGCCCTGCACCAATGCCAACCGTCCGTAACTCTTTGGCATAGACAATCGCATTGGACTTAACATGTTTGGCTACACGCCATGCGAAAAGCATATCGTTGAGTTCCGCTTCGGTCGGCTTGCGCTGGGTTACAATTCGCAGTTCATTGTCTTTCACCATCGCCACATCGCGCTCTTGCACAAGCACCCCGCACGTCGTTCCGCGCACTTCTAAGCCATCGCGCTTTGTGGATTTTTTCTGCCGAATCAACCGGCGGTCTTTCTTTTTCATCAAGTATTCCAAAACACCCTCTTCAAATTCAGGCGCGATGATGATTTCGGTGAAAATTTCATTCATCGCTTCGGCAGCTTTCATATCGAGCGGTTGATTGACGGCGATAATGCCGCCAAATGGGGCTTGAGTATCGGTCTCGAAGGCGCGTCGGTAAGCATCGTAAAGCGTATCCCCTTGCGCCACGCTGCACGGATTGGTGTGCTTGACAATCACGACCGTTGGCTTTTCGCGTCCGAATTCATCGCAGAGCGAAACTGCCGCCGTCAGGTCGAGAATGTTGTTGTAGGAAAGGTCTTTGCCATGAAGTTTTTCAAAATACTCACCGAAGGAAACATCGCCGTGCGCGGTTTTAAGCGCATAGAACGCGGCTTTTTGGTGAGGATTTTCACCGTAGCGCATGTCAATTTCTTTTGTGAGCGCAAGCGTGTAGGTCGCGGTTAAGCCTTCTTCCTCTTTTTCTTTTCCGTTGATTTCTTTGTTCAGATAGTCGGCAATCATGGCGTCATAGCGGCTCGTGAGCGCGAAGACTTTTTGCGCCAGCACCGCGCGCGTTTTGAGCGTGGTTCTGCCTTTATTGGCTTTCATTTCTTCAAGCACGCATTGATAATCGCCAGCGTCCGTTACAACCGTTACGGATTCGTAATTTTTCGCCGCACTGCGAAGCATAGACGGTCCGCCGATGTCGATGTTTTCAATCGCTTCTTCAAGCGTTACGCCTTCTTTCTGAATGGTTTGTTCGAAGGGATAAAGATTGACGACCACCAAATCGATATACTCGATTTTGTTTTCCTTGACTTCCTTTTTGTGCGTTTTGAGATTGCGCCGCGCCAGCAATCCGCCGTGAATTTTCGGATGAAGCGTTTTGACACGCCCGTCAAGAATTTCCGGAAAGCGCGTGAGTTTGGAAATGGACTTTGCCTTCACGCCTGCATCAAGAAGCGTTTTGAGCGTGCCGCCTGTTGAAAAAATTTCTACTTTCATTTTCTCCAACGCTGTGGCAAACTCGACAATGCCTGTTTTGTCGGAGACAGAAATGAGTGCGCGTTTGATTTTTGGATTTTCCAGCATTGATAAGCCGCTATGGTTTAGTTTGGACTACGAAATTATGAAGTCTTGTGTAAGTGTAAAGATAACGCTTCACATCATCGATTGCGTGTCGATGTCAATCTCCACCTTGACCGCGCTTGGCGAAACGCGCCGACGAAATTGATACTCGACGCCGCGCACAATTTGCTTTGAGAGCCGCGCACCGTGCTTTTGCTTAATGAGAATTTGATAGCGAAAATTGTGTTTAAGTTTTGCTATCACGGCTGGCACAGGTCCAAGCACTTCGAATTCTTCTTCCTTCAAAACGCCTTTGAGCAATTGACAAAACACTTTTGCCCCTGCGCTGACCTCCGATTCCGACTTTCCCGAAAACTCAATTTTCGCAAGTCGCACAAACGGCGGATAGCCCACCAGTTGCCGAATCGCAAGTTCATACTCGAAAAAATGCACATAATCATTTTTCAAAACATATCGGAACACTTCGTTTTGAAGATTGAGAACCTGCAAATAAACATCGCCTTTCTTTTGCGCGCGCCCTGCCCTGCCCGAGACTTGCAACAGCAGTGAATAAAGCCGCTCACTGGCGCGAAAATCAGGAAGCGATAAGCCAATATCGGCGAGAATTGCACCGACGAGCGTTACATTCGGAAAGTCCAAACCCTTCGCCACCATTTGCGTTCCGAGCAAGATGCGCGACTTGCCTTCTTGAAACTCACGCAGAAACTTCGCGTGCGCGCCTTTCTTGCCCGTCGTGTCTAAATCCATTCGCAAAATTTTTTCGTTCGGAAACAGGTGTTGCAGTTCTTGCTCAATTTTTTCCGTTCCGCTTGATTTGTAAAGCAGTTCTTCCGAGCCGCAGGTTTTGCACTTCTTCGGCGCTGGCTCGATTCTTCCGCAGTAATGGCATCGCAAGTGATTTTCTTTGAGATGAAAAACCATCGTTACTTGGCACGCAGGGCATGTGTAAATCGTGCCGCAACTGTTGCACTGCACACTTCCCGCATAGCCGCGCCGATTCTGAAACAAGATGACTTGTTCGTTTCTCTCGAGCCGTTTTTGGATTTCAAAGAAAAGCGTCTCAGAAATTGAGGGCGAAATTTTTTTCTCCCTTGAAAGCCAAATCAATTTAATTTCGGGCGAGGTTGCGCCATCGGCGCGTTTGGAAAGCGTGAGCAGGTCGTATTTGCCTGTTGTAGCGTTGTAATACGATTCAATTGCGGGCGTTGCCGAGCCTAAAAGGCAGATGGCGTTTTCAAATTTAGCACGCATAATAGCCACATCACGCGCGTTGTAGCGCGGCGAAGTGTCGTATTGCTTGTAGGTCGATTCGTGCTCTTCATCGACGACGATTAACCCCAAATTTTCCAGCGGCGCAAATACGGCTGAACGTGCGCCAAGCGCAATTTGGGCTTTTCCTTCTTTCAAACTTTTCCACGCCTCGAATTTTTCGGAATCGTTCATTGCGCTGTGTAGCACACGAACACGGTCGCCAAAGTGCGCGCGAAATCGTGATGCCGTTTGTGGCGTGAGCGAAATTTCAGGCACAAGCACAATCGCTGTTTTGCCTTGCTCGAGCACTTTGCGAATGGCTTCGATGTAAATCCAAGTCTTGCCGCTTCCCGTAATGCCGTGCAAGAGAAATGTTTTGAACGCTTGCGCCTCAATCGCACCTTGAATTTTTGAAATAGCAAGTTGCTGCTCGTCGGTGTATTCAATTCGCTTTTGCGCTTCTACGAAAGCATCAGCAAACATAGCAGTTGTCTCGACGGTTTTCGTCGTTAAAATTTCTTTATCGACGAGCGGTTTAAGGCTTTTCGGGGTTGCGCCAATTTCGTCCGCAAAAAAACTTGGGCGACCGAGTGCGAAAATTTTTTCCAACTGTTGACGCTGTTTCGGCGAGCGTTTGAACGAGTCAATTAACTTTGTCTGTTCGTCTTTTGAGTATTCTTGTTGGAGAGAAAATAGCGATTTAAGTTTTGGCTTTCCTTTTTGGACGAATGTTTTTTTCACCTCGATCAATCCGATTCGCTCCAATTCCGAGAGCGCAAGCCGCAAATGTTTTGAGCCGACGCGCCGCTCTAACTGCTTGACCGTGAGTTTCTTTTCGCGCGAAAGTGCTTGCATGATGTTTCGGCGCAGTTCAGTCTTGACGATTTTTTCATCAGGCGCAATCAGTGAAAACTCGCGCAAGATGACCGTTTCTTTCGGACGAATGCGCATCACGGCGGGCAATGTGGCAAGAACGGCTTCGATTGGATAGGCGATGTAGTAGTCGGCAATCCACTCCGCAAGGCGCATCAGCGAAGTCGAAATGACAGGCTTGCCGTCGTCAAAAATATCGAGAATTTCTCCGAGCGGCACTTCGCTTTCTTGCTCTGAAATGGATTTAACGAATCCTAATCGTTCTTTCTTTCTTTCTCCTTTTCCAAACGCCACCAACACGCGCGAGCCAACTGTGAGCAACTGGGAAAATTCGCTCGGCACAAGGTAGGGATAGGCTCTATCGCTGAACGACTGCTCGACGAAAATGTGCGCAATCTGTCGTGTCATTGAAGTTCGAGAGAAAGTAGAACAAATGTGCTTTGCGTAACAGATTGAAGTTGATTGCTTTTAACTGCCGATGACAACGCTCATCATGGTTATATCGTCGCGTTGTGCCTCTTGTTGTTGATGCGCCAAAAGTTCCGATTCTAATTTTTCTTTTTGCTCATCGCAGTTCAAAGTTGCAATAACTTTAAGCAGTTCTTTGAATCGTTTTGAGCCGAAACTTTCGCGTTGAGGGTTGGCTTGGTCGATGTAGCCGTCGGTGGTCAGGTAGAGGGTCATTTGGTTTTGAATTGGAATTTCGTGCGCAGTGAATTTGCGTTCTGTTTCGCGTTGTCGTCCGCCGATGCTATAACGGTCGCCTTTGAGTTCGGTGAGTTCGCCTTTTTGAACGATGTAAAGCGGGCGTTTCGCGCCTGAAAAAATAAGCCGCTCGCGCTCGACCTTCACCAAACATACGTCCATTCCGTCTTGCAATTCTACCGATGGATTTTCGCTTTGGCGAAGTGCGTCGCGAATGGCTTTATGGAGTTCTTCCAAAATGATGTTCGGCTCGGTTATTCTTTTTTCTATGATGATTTGATTGAGAAGCGCGTTGCCAATCATGCTCATGAACGCCCCCGGAACGCCGTGCCCCGTGCAATCCGAGACTGCAAGGATTTTCGCCTCGCCTAAATCGTGAAACCAATAGAAGTCGCCTGAAACAATATCCTTCGGCTTGTAGATGATAAAATGATTCGGAAATGCCGTCGCGATTTTTTCGCTTGTTGGTAAAATCGCTTGTTGGATTTTTTGCGCGTAAGCGATGCTGGAAGTAATGTTTGCGTTGAGTTCGGCAAGCTCGACATTGCGCAAGCGTTGAATTTCGGCTTCCTTTTTGGTTTGCTCAACTTGATGAATGATTTGCAAATTCTTCATCTTCTTGTCGGATTCCTCGTTGAAGACCTGCCGCTCAATTTCGTGGAATTTCTTGAAGTGGTAGTAAGCCTTTTCAATATCGCCAATGCGTTCATACTCTTCGGCGAAGGCTTGATGGGTTTGATAGAGCAAATCCTTCGCGCCGAGTTCTTCGGCAAGTGCGCGGGCGCGCTCGAAGTAATAAAGAGCCATGTTTTCTTGTTCGGGCGATTGAGGCATCGCTGTGGACTTGTTCATTCGGATTGAATTTGCATTAAAAGTTGAGCCGAATAATTTACTTCAAAAGCACGCGAAAGGAAAACACAAGTATCAAGAAGCGAGGAGCGAGAAGTGAGGAGTGAGAAGCGAGGAGCGAGGAGTGAGAAGCGAAGCGTCAGGGAGTTAAAAATTGATAGTGAAGCGTTAAGAGTGAGCAGTGCGTTTAACTTTTAACTTTTCACTCTTAATTCTCAACTCATTTGGATTCCTCACGCTGTTCGGAATGACAGACTAATGAGGAATGAATAACGAGGAATGAGAAAAAAGTCGGAACGACAACGCAATTCTTCACTATTCACCACTCACGATTCATTACGATGGACTCTTCACGTCGCTTTGCTTTGTTCAGAAAATCACGTGGTTTTTGCGCCACACAATCAGAGATTAAGCGTTCGGAGTGTGTTGCGAATGGTTTCCCACTCGAAGCCTCGACGCATGAGAAATTGCACCAGTTTTTGTGTGCGCTTTTGAGCATCAGGTTCTTTGGCGAGCGTTTTAAGTTTTCGTTCAGCGGCTTTCGTGCAAAGTTCTTCGCTGTTGAGGTCGGTTTCGCTTAGCACATCGTCGATGGTTTCTTTCGCGATGCCTTTCTGAAAGAGTTTAGATTTGAGCGCGGATTTTCCAATCGGCGTGCGTTTGAGCTTATCGCGCACGAGCGCGCCTGCGAAGTGAGCATCGTTGAGCAGGTTCATTTCGTAAAGCCGAGTAATTACTTTTTCAATGATTTCAGCAGGAAATTTTTTCTCGCGGAGTTTCTGGCGCACTTCTTTTTCGCTATGGATTCGTCGGGCAAGGATGGTGAAGGCGGCAGTTTTGGCTTCGTCGTAAATTGCTGTTTCGCGCCACTGGGCAAGTTGTTCGGCTGTAACCGAATCTCCTTTTTTCAGACCAAGCAACGCAAGCGCATCAAGCGAAAGTCCAAATGCAAATTCTCCATCGACAAAAATTGAGACACGGTCTTTGCGATTTTTCTGCGGTTCAATCGAAGTGATAGTCATCGGGCAGCAAGCGGTTTTGCATTTTGTTCTGCAACGTGTTGCGCTATTGGCGGATATTTTTGGAAGTAGCGTTTGAGCCATTCGCCTGCAATTGGGGCTGCCACTGTCCCGCCAAAGCCTGCATTTTCAACTAAGACTGCAAGGGCAATTGTAGGTTTTTCAAATGGTGCAAAGCAGATAAACCAAGCGTGGTCTTCGCCGTGTGGATTTTGTGCGGTTCCGGTTTTGCCTGCCACTTTGATGCCAGGCACGCGCGCTCTGCCGCCTGTTCCGTTTTCAACGGCTAAAAGCATGCCGTTTCGCACGACATTAAAGGTTGATTGTGAAATTGGCAGTTTCTCTTGAACAGTCGGCATTTCAATGATAGCGCCGCTGTTTTTATCGCGATAGGCGCGCACGACACGCGGCTGTAAGAGCGTTCCTGAATTGCCAAGAGCTGCGGCGTATCGGACCATTTGCATCGGTGAGGCACCCATTTCGCCTTGTCCAATTCCTAAACTAATGATGTAGCCTTCGGTCCAGCCGCGCTTGCCGTAAAGTTTATCGAAGTATTCAGGCGAGGGAATCGTTGCCGTTTGTTCGTCAGGAATATCGACGCCTGTTTTTTGACCGAAGCCAAACATCTTGCCGTATTTCGTCCAACGCTCAAAGCCGATGCGGCGCACAAGGTTGTAGAAGTAGGAGTTGCACGAAACTTGGATAGCGCGCGTCATGTCGACGCTTCCGTGTCCTTTTCCGCCGTGGCAGAGAAAATCTTTATTGCCGAACTTGAAGTGCCCCGTGCAGTAAAATGTTGTTGAAGGGGTTGCGACGCTATCTTCCAAAGCGGCGATGGCAGAAATCATTTTGTAAGTCGAGCCGGGCGGGTATCGCGTCTGTGTTGTGCGGTCAAACAAAGGGTTTTTAGGGTCGCCGACGATGGCTTGCCACGCACTGGCTTCGGTAAATCCACCTAAGACATTGAGGTCGTAATCGGGCTGAGAGGTGCATGCGAGAAGGTCGCCGTTATGCACGTCCATCGCGACAAATGCACCTGATTTACCGGTTGCGGTTAGCAGGCTTTCGGCAACGCCTTGGAGTTCAGCATCTATGGTGAGATAAAGATCGTTTCCAGTTTGATATGGGATATTCTTTGCGCCGCCTTCCCAATCGCCAACCTGTCGTCCCAGAGAATTGACGAGCAAATATCGTGTGCCCTTTGTGCCACGCAAGATGTCTTCGTAATACTTTTCCAATCCACGATAGCCGATGATGTCGTCGCGTGCATAAATTTCTTTCGGCACTTTTTCATACATCGCCTTTGAAATCGCTTTTGCGTATCCGAAAATGTGCGCGCCTCTGACATTCGGCAAGTACTTGCGTTTGGATTCTAATGCGAAACTAATACCAGGCATCCGCCACAGATTTTCCTCGACCCTTGCTAATTGGAGCGGCGTTAAGTCTCGAACGACTTTTGTCGGTGCAAAACGATTGTAGGCTCTGCCTTCGGCAATTTTCGCTTCAAGTTCCAACTCTGAAACGCCGAGCAGTTCCGACAGCAACGGAAGCGACTCTTTATTGAATTCCGATGGCGTGATTTGTAGCGTGTATAAAGGTTGGTTATCCACAACCGCAATGCCATTACGGTCATACATCACGCCGCGCGGCGCATCAATCGAAATTTTGCGAATCGAGTTCTGCGAAGAAACTTCTTTGAGAAAACTTTGCTCTACGACTTGAAGATAAAACAGTCGCCCCAAAAGCGTTGCAAACACAAGTGCTAACAGCGCATAGACAATTGTCATTGAACGCGTTTGCTCCATCTTTTACTCTCTTTGCTTTGTGCCAATATACAATTTTTGCTTTATGGTATGACGTGATTTTTCGCTCAAACATTCCTAACTTTCGCGCCTTAAACTGACATTCAAAAAATGACTATGAACTCATACATTGTTAAGCACGTCGATGCCTTTACCGACCGTGCTTTTACGGGCAATCCTGCTGCTGTTTTAATCAATGCAAGCGGATTGAGCGACGAGCAAATGCAACTGATTGCTCGCGAAATGAATCTTTCCGAAACCGCTTTCGTCCTTCCCGCTACCGATAGCACACACGACCTCGAGCTGCGTTGGCTGACGCCGACAAAAGAAGTTAACCTTTGCGGACACGCGACGATTGCCACCTTTCACGCCCTTGCCGAAGAAAAAATGTTCGGACTTGAAGAAAACTCAAATAAGCAATTTCGCGTCAAAACCCGCAGCGGCGTCTTGCCCGTCTCAGTAGAATGGCGCGACAAAAAAGTCATGGTGAAGTTCGGTATTCCTGTTCCGACCTTCGAGAAATTTGACGGACAAATCGCCGACCTGTTCAACACGCTTTCCGTTCCAACCGAGCAACTCGATAAATCGCTTCCAGTGCTCATCTCGTCTTCGCGCTATCTTTACTTGCCGTTTATCAATCGCGAGCCGCTTTTGAAAATGTCGCCCGATTTTCAAATGCTTAAACAACTTTTGCTCCGACGCGACTTGACAGGCGTTTGTGTTTTCACCACCGAAACCAAGCACCCAACGAGTGCCGCACATTCGCGCTTCTTCGCGCCTGCTGTCGGCATTGACGAAGACCCCGTTACGGGCTCGGCACAAGGCGAACTTGCGTGCTATCTTTTCAAGCAAAATCGCCTTCCTCAATCTGACGGCGTTGTTTCCGTTGCGCTTGAACAAGGTTACGTCATCAATCGTGGCGGACGGGTGTGGTCGGAACTTGTTATCAAAAATGGCGTGATTGAATCCGTCAGCATCAGCGGCTACGCCGTTACCGTAATGAACGGACAATTGTTTGTGGAATCAGCTTGTTAGAGTCTTCCAACAAAACCAAGAAGCCTGACCGATTTTACTCGCTCAGGCTTCTGCTTAAACAGGGATGTTGAAACCTTAGGGATTATTCACGATGATTTCTGCGCCAAGTGCTTGTGTCCCTTCACCGCCTAAAAATCCTTTGGCAAAGACGGTATAAATTTTGCCCGCTTCCAGTCTGATGTTTGGGAGGTTTAAGACGACATCGGTTGTTCCCGCAGCGCGTACTTCCAAGTTCACCGTGCCTGCATCAACAGGCGTGAAGGCTTGCTCTTGTGCGGTGATGGTTCGGTTAAATGTGCGATTCGTGAATAAGCCCTGTCCCGCGGGCTGACCCACAACCGAGACATCAACCGCCGGTGCATTTGGCGAAAGATGAATGAATCGCACATGGGCTTTGCCTGATGCAGGTGCGGTTAAATCGTCAGTTGTAACTAACGCCGTAATTTTGCTGACCGAATCAACGGCAAAGACCGAGTAGTTTTTGTTTCCTTCAAGCGGAAGGTCTGCATTGATGACGGTTGTTGTTGTGCCTGCTACATTCACTTTCACGTTGCGCGTGCCTGCATTGACCGATAAGTATCCTGTGTTGTTCGGAAATGTGAGCGGTTGTTGGTTGACTTTTTGGTTATCGACCAACACATCAACGCCGGGCGCGTTAGGCGAGGCATGTGCAACCAATACCTTCGCTTGCGGTGTTGGGGTTGGTGTTGATGCAGTATCTTCACTGCAACCTGTGTTGAAAGAAAGTGCTACAGCAGCAACCAACACTAAAAAGAGAGAATTCTTCATAGATGATGACAGGATGTTTAGATTGAGAAATGACAATGAACAATAATGCTGTGTTGTAACAGCACGGTAGAAAACGCTTTCAATTCGGAGAAGTTTCGAATTTTCAGTTTAGGGTATGAATCGAGCCACATCGCTTTTTGAAAAAATCCAACAAGGAGACAAACGCGCACTTGCACGATTGCTCTCCCAAGTAGAAAACAACGACGAATCGCTTTCGCCAATTCTTTCCGACTTGTTGAGGGAGAATCGTCTTGCTTATCGCATTGGCATTACAGGTCCGCCCGGCGCGGGCAAAAGCACGCTGACGAATCAACTTGTGAAAGCCTATCGCAAAGCGCAAAAAACTGTTGCGGTGATTGCCGTCGATCCAACAAGTCCATTTACAGGCGGCGCACTCTTGGGCGATAGAATCCGCATGAACGATGTGATGCTCGATTCAGGCGTGTTTATTCGCTCAATGGCAACGCGCGGCAGTTTGGGAGGCTTGGCAACAAAAGCTGCAGAAGTCTCGCGCGTCATTGAAGCGGCAGGCTACGACATTATCATCTTTGAAACCGTCGGCGTTGGTCAATCTGAACTCGACATCGTCAAAGCCGCTGATACCACCATCGTCGCGCTCGTTCCCGAATCGGGCGATAGCATTCAAGCCATGAAAGCCGGACTGATGGAAATCGCCGACATCTTCGTCATGAACAAAGCCGATAGAACCGATAGCGACAAAGCCGTTCAAGCCCTCGAGAGCAGTTTGCAACTGCGCGACCATACCGCCGACTCTTGGCTCGTGCCTATCATCAAGACCGTCTCCACACGAGGCATCGGCATTTCAGACTTATTTGCCGCTATTGAAGCCCACGCTCATTACCTCAAATCCAAAGGCTTGCTCGAAAAAAAACGACAAACGCGCGACAAAGAATTTGTCGAGCATCTCGTCTCGGAAAAATGGCAACGCACCTTCTGGACTGAATCGCGCCAAGCCTTGCTTCTACAAAAACTTTCTGAACACGAATCGCCCTATCGCATCGCTGAACTCTTGCTCTCTAACCATGACTAAACAACGATGACTAAACAAGACTTGCTCGAAGCCCTGCGCCCTTATTGCCATCAAGATATTCGCGGCGTTCTGATTGAAATTGTGCTCGAGGAAAAACAAGACCTTTACGACCGATTAGAGCGCGTCGTTAGCGAAACTTTGGAAGCCAATCGAACAAGATTACTGACAGGCTACGATTGGGACGTGGGCGAAAGCCGTTGGCGCAATGCGTTTCTCGTGCATCTTTGGTCTGATGAGCACGACATTTATTCGCTTGATGATTTTGACCGACTATACAACGCCGAACAAATCGCTGAACTGCTTTCCTTTCTCGATACGCTTAAAGCAACCCTCGAAGCAGAACTCGCTGATGTTCAAGGATGGACGCTGTTACCTTAATTTCTTTCAACTTCATATTCAATGGTTTCAAAATTAAACCTCTCGGAACGCCTCTCGCTCTCTCGCCTCTCGCTCGGCGTGTGGCGCATGAATCAATGGAATTTGAGCAACGAAGCCTTGCGTGCGTTGTTTGAATGTGTCGTTGAACTCGGCATCACAACGATTGACCACGCCGACATCTACGGCGGCTATACCTGCGAAGAACGCTTCGGCGCAATTGTTCCAAGTTCGCTTCGTCAAAAAATGCAACTCGTAACCAAGTGCGGGATTAAACTTGTTTCGCCTAACCGCCCTGAACATCGCTTAAAAACTTACGACATCAGCGCAAAACACATTTTGGCTTCGGTTGACACCTCGCTTAAAAATTTGCGAACGGATTATCTCGATGCGCTTTTGCTTCATCGTCCGAATCCGCTGATGAACGCTGATGAAATCGCCGAAGCCTTTACTGCGCTTCGCAAGTCAGGCAAAGTGTTGGAGCTTGGGGTTTCAAATTTTACGCCGTCGCAAGTCTCGCTTTTGCAGTCGCGCCTTTCGTTCAAATTGATAACGAATCAAATCGAGTTTTCCGTGCTTCATCTTGCGCCGATGTATGATGGCACATTAGACCAAGCACAAGAACGCGCGATGCCGCCAATGGCGTGGTCGCCGCTTGCGGGCGGGCGTTTGTTCGGCGAGGGCGAACAGGCGTGGCGCGTCCGCTCTGAACTTTTGAGCATCGCAAATGAACTCGGTAGAAGTCTTGAACAGGTTGCGTTGGCGTGGATTATGAAACACCCGTCAAAGCCGATGCCGATTCTCGGCTCTGGAAAACTTGAACGGCTCAAAGATGCCGCAAACGCCGATTCTCTCGCCCTTTCTGATGAACATTGGTTTCGTATCTTACGCGCTTCAACAGGTGGAGACGTTCCTTAATGCAACGGCGCAATCGTCTGAAAAAATAACTTCGTTACACGAACCCGCTCAAATTCAGGTGCTCGCTTTGCTTGCCAAAAGACTTTTGTTGATTGTATCCCAAATTCGAAAAATTTGGCTTGCACATAAACTTACGTTTGCTTTTCTGTAACTTTGCAAAAATGAACATTGCCGAACATGAAAAACATTGCCGTCGTTGTTTCCTCTCACGGAGAAGTTGATGCGCCAAGCGTGAAGGCATATTACGAGAACCTGAAGCATATTTTCGCACACGTCTCTGAAATCATGCCGATTCCCAAACTCGCACGTCTTCTCATTCCGCCGATTGGCGCGGTTGTTCAAGCACGAAAGTCCAAAAAGGAAGGCTACGCTTCTCCGATGAACCGCATTAGTGCAAGCCAAACCAAGCGCATTGAAGAAAAACTCCAACAAGCAAACTCACAAGATTTTGTATTTCGTGTCTTCAATGCCTTTGAGACCATGCCGCCTTACACGCACGATGTTTTGCACCACCTCATGCACGCCGAAAACGAGTATGACGGCATCATTGCGCTTGTGATGAATCCGATGGAGTCGGCGTTCAGTTGCGGCGCAGTTTGTCGCTTTGCTTTGAAAGAACTCGGTGCGAAGGCTTACGCGAAATTGCGCGTCGTTACAGGGCTTTACAAAAATCAAGCCTTAATGACTCTTTATGCTGACCACATTTTTTCGCATGTTTCCCAACCACTTGAAAAAACGGGCTTAATGATTGCGCTTCACGGCACAGTGATTTCCGACGCCAAAGGCAACCCTGTTCCTTTCCACAATGGCTATGCGGAAAATCAAACGATGTTTCGTCTCTTGAAACAAACGATTGAGCAAGATGCGCGCAATCGGTTTGAACGCATTGAGCCTGTTTATCTCAACCATCAGGTCGGTGGCAAGTGGACGGAGCCAACGCTTGCACAAACGATTTCTTCGTTCAAGAAAAACGGCATTGAAAACGCTTACCTTTTCGCCGCAGGCTACTTCGCCGACAACAGCGAAACCGAAGGCAACGCGCAATCGCACTTGAAAAAAGCAGGATTCAAAACGGCGCACTACATTCCTTGTGTGAATGAATCGGAGGCGTTTGCAACGCTCATGGCGAAGGAGATTTTGATTGCAACCGAGCGATTGATGTCCAGAGGAGCATTTTTAGAGCAGATATAAAACAGAGCGGATATAAAACACAAAAGCGACTTTGGAAAGTCGCCTTGTGTTGCTGTTTGTACCGAAGGTCGGACTCGAACCGACACGTCTTTAAGGGACACTGGATTTTGAGTCCAGCGCGTCTACCAATTCCGCCACTTCGGCAAGATGATTACTGCGCGGTGATATGCGCAAGCACGGCTTTTTGTGTGCGAGAGGAGGGACTTGAACCCACACGCCTTGCGGCACGGGCTTCTAAGACCCGCGCGTCTGCCAATTTCGCCACTCTCGCGCCGTGCTGTGTCTCAAAAAACAGGACCTAAATATACGGCTTTTTCGATTTTCAAAAAACGACTTTTAACAGAATTAAACTGCCGATTGCTCTAACGCATTTCGCATTGCCGTAACATACGCTTCTGCCCTTTTGGCAACCGCTTTCTCAAAGGCACTCACCGAACTAAACTCGCCGTCAGGATAAATCACCGCCCGACTGATATTGATGAGCGCAGATTGATGACGCGCATCTATGCCATATCGAACGGCATCTTCAAGCGAACCGCCCTGCGCCCCCACGCCCGGAATCAAAAAGCACAACCCTTCTGCTATCGCACGCAATCGCCTTAATTCTTCAGCACGATTTGCTCCAACAACCAATCCAACATTCTCAAATTGATTCCACTCAATCGCTTTTTCCAATACCGCCTCATAGAGCGGTTTGCCTTCTTCCAATCGCCGTTCTTCAAAATCTTTTGAACCGCTGTTTGAAGTGAGGCACAAAATCAAGGTCAATTTTTCTTTGTAAGAAAGAAACGGCTCAATCGAATCATAGCCCATATAAGGCGGCACGGTTACGGCGTCGAATCCCCAAGTTTCAAAAAATGCTGTGGCGTAAAGGCGCGAGGTGTTTCCAATATCGGCGCGTTTGGCGTCGGCAATCGTAATCACATTTTTCGGCAAATTGTGAATCAAGGCATCGAGCGCGTGCAAGCCTTTCAAGCCTAAGGCTTCATAGAAGGCAAAGTTCGGCTTGTAGGCAACTGCAACCTCAGATGTGGCATTGACGATGGATTTCGTGAATTCCGTAATGGGGTCTTGCATGCGCAAAAAGAGCGTCGGGATTTTTTGCACGTCGGGGTCTAATCCGACACAGAGAAATGACTTTTTTTGTTCGATGAGCGCGTTCATTCGCTTTTTAATCATAGTGTTTTGTGAGCAGGTCTAACAGTTGAACTTGCGCAGGACTGTGAGAATAACGTTTTCAAACTCCTTTACAAAGAGCCAAATCGGCTTTTGAATGAGTTTTTCAAGCCGCAACTGAAACGACGTAGATTGTCAAATAAATCGCGAGTTCAACGAGTTGATTTGCCGCGCCAAGTGCGTCGCCCGTAATTCCGCCGATTCTTTTTAGAAAAAATCTTCCCGCCAGTAGCGTTCCTAATAGGCATACACCGATTGCAACGAGTGATCCTTCTTCAAGCAACAGTGCACACAAGAGAACGGTATAGAGGCTTGCAAACACAAGGCGTTTCAGCGATGCCTTTTGCGCAAACGGCTTTGAGCTTGTCGATTCGCTTCGCGCATAGTTAAGTGCATAAATCAGCGGTAGGCTTGAATAGCGTCCGAGCAGATGTGCCACAACGAGCGTTGAAAGCACAAGTGAATCCTCTTGTTTGAAAATTTCGGTCAGCACGAGCAGTTTTGCGGTGAGAAAGAGCCATAGCGCGATTGCGCCGTAAGTTCCGATACGGCTATCCTTCATGATTTCCAATGTTCGCTCTTTTGTGTATCCACCGCCGAAGCCGTCGGCAGAATCGGCAAGTCCATCTTCGTGAAATGCGCCCGTGAGCAAAATCGTTGTTGCCATTGAGATTAAAACGGCAAGAATCGGCGAACTTACTTGCGCCGCTATTGCAAGCACGCCTGCACCAACGCTTCCCACACACGCTCCGACAAGCGGAAAGTAACATGTGGATTGTGATAGGTGTTCGGGGTCGTATTTGACGAAGCGCGAGACGGGCAAGCGCGTTAGGAACATCACGGCGGAAAGAAAAATGTTCAACTCTTTCTTCATTCATTCAATCGCGGGGAGTTCCACAAAAAAGGTTGTTCCTCTTCCCTTGCCTTCTGATTCTGCCCAAATTTTGCCATGATGTTTTTCCACTAAATTCTTCACAATGTAAAGTCCTAATCCTGTGGACGTCTCGTCTGCGGTCGGCTTTGATGAGAGTTTTTGGAACGGTTGGTAGAGTTTTTTTAGGTCATCTTCGCTCATGCCAAGTCCTTCGTCTTTGACCACAATATGCGCTATGCCCGACTTTGCATATTTGGCGTCGCTTTCGCGCCGCATCATACTGTTTTTAAGGTCTAATTTCTCTATCGTTACGGTTACATTTTTTCCATTCGGCGAGTATTTGACCGCGTTACTAATCAGATTTTCAAATACTTCGTAGAGTTTATTCGGCTCTGCTTCTACGATGCACTTATCTTTTTCTTGAAGATGTATCGCGATATTTTTTTCTTTGGCTAAAATTTCTTGATTAGCCACGACGTAGTGAATAATTTGATTGAGATTCGTCGGCTCAAAGTTCATCATCGTTTCCTTTTCACTATTCGCCGATTGGAGCAAATCTTGAACCAACGAGAGCATTCGCTTGACCGACCGACTAATAGTCTCAGAATATGATTTCACCGTTTCTAATGAGTTTTCTAAACGGATTAGTTCTGAAAATCCGCCAATCACATTAAGCGGGTTTTTGAGGTCGTGGACGGCAATCGCAAGCAGTTCGCTTTTAAGTTTATTTGCGTTTTGTAGTTTCGTGTTGGCTTCGTTGAGTCTTTCAATGGTGATTTCGCGCTCTCGCTCTTGCATTTTGCGACGCGTAATATCTTCGAACGTCCATAAACTTCCTCGATAATTTCCGCGATGAAAGACCGGCATAAATGAAAATTCATATATTTTTCCGCTCACTTGCCTGACTTCTTTTTTTACCGTCGTCTTTTGCTCATAAAACGCTTGCTCAAAGAATTTCTGTGCCTTCTCACTTTCAACAGTTTTGTTGCGCACTAACACGCGCAGACGGTCTGCACTCTTCGCAATAAAATCCTCCGGCTTCCCTTTTATCTCAAACATATCAAGCAATCGTTGATTGACAATATGCGTTTTGCGATGTTCATCTTCAATCAAAATACCTTCTGGTAGAACGGATAAAAGTGCTTTAATGCGGCTATTTTGAAATTCTAAATCGGCTTTTTGAAGTTCTGTTTCAGAGATAATCGTCGCAAGCGTATCGTGCGCCTTGAAGAGCCGTTCATTGAGGGCTTTGAGTTCTTCCGATTCGGCTTGCATTTTCTCGGCTAAAAACGTCGCTTTGGAACGCAAGAAAAATTCGTTCTGCTTCTTCTCCGTTAGAATTTGAGTATAGCGGCAATACTCTTTATGAAACTCGAGTGCGTTTTTGTAGTCTCCTTGGGCTTCCGCACAACGGCTTAATGATTCACAAGCATGAGCACAAGCATTGTAAGAAGAGTGGTGTTCGGCACTTGACAGCATTTTTTCATACCACTCTCTTGCAAGCGACCAATTCTTTTTCTGCTCATAGATGAACGCGATTCCCTTGTAAATATCAAATATCGCGCTTTCGCTCTTGCTTTCTAATTGTAATCTCAACGCCTCTTGATAGGCTTCTAAGGCTTCATCAAACTGTTGTTTTTCGCAATAGACATTGCCGAGTCCTACGATGGCTCTAATTTGTTCACCAATCCACTGATATAAGCGGCTCAATTCAAG
>CALKXI010000032.1 GCA_938003965.1 uncultured Chlorobiales bacterium | reverse complement strand
TCGTGAGCAATCTTGGCGCGCTCACGGAGTCAATTGCGAAAACCCAATTATAGCGTGCTCCTGTTGCCGAGGTATCCCACGAAATCGTTACGGGCGTGTTATTCCCTGCGGTCGTTGTAACCGTTACTCCCGCAGGCGGCGACACCAAATCGAATGGATTGAGCTCGTTCAACGCCGTTGTGGTTAGTTCCAAACCAAAGAGCCTATCAGGCGTGCCTTGCAAAACTCCACCAATCGTGGCTTTCCCTGGCACAATCCCATCGGCGACAAACAATCCGCCTGCTAACGGGTCTGGACCTGCATTCGTAATCACGCTCCTAACATTGAACGGCGTTCCGACCAACTGTCCGTCGCTCAACCGAAATTGATAGAGCGTCGCATTTTGACCTGTTCCTGATTGGTCAAACGCCCACAAGTAAGGTCCACCCGGCGTGAAGTCATCATACGCAAGTCCATATTTCCCTGGAAGCGTATTCGCAATTTGCGCACCCGGAATAGCTACCCCGTTTGTATCGACGCACACTATCGGTCCGCCGAAGGCGCAAATCCAAAACCCATTGCGCACAGGGTCAAAGGCGATACCGCGAACATTCACGCCCGTAGGCACACCCGATAGCGTAATCGTTCTCACAACTGCTCGAGAGCCAGTGTCGATTTTAACAATCGCGTTTCCCGCTGCACCGCCATACATAAATCGTCCGTCCCACGCAAAATCACGGATACCGGTCGAAAATGTGTATCCCGCCACCGAAAACGAATCCCTCAAAGTCCCATCAAGTCTTGCGCGGAAGACTTTGTTGCTTGCCCACTTTCCGAACCATAGAAACTCGCCGTCAAACTCCGCCGACGCATTGCCCAAGTTCGTGAGCGTGGTTAAATCGTAGTTATACTGCACATCGCCGAATGCTTCAATCGAGTTTCGGACGATAGGATTTGTCGCAGGCTTGCTTGCCGAAGGCGCAGCATCCATGACGGTGCCGGTTTCAGATTTTTCTTGCGCGCTCAAAAAGCCAGCAGTTGCCAAAAAGAGCGCGACGAGCAATAATTTTCTCATCAAGTTTTCCTCCAATGAAAGTTTAAGTTAGTTGTGAAAAAGGATAAAAAGAACAACTACAAAGGTTGCGTTACTTCAAACTTTCTTGTTGCTTTGCGATAAGTTTTTGTGTGATAGATTTTGTGTAGTGGCAAAGTGCGTTCAGCGTCGGGCAACTTCGCTCACTTCTTCGGCTTTGCCTGTAACGATGTCGAACATTTCTTTGAAGATAGCAATAAACCAAATGATAATGCCCGAAGCCAGCAGCGTCAAAACGACGGTAACAATCGTGAGAAATACGAAAGCGATGAAAATTTGCATTTGAGAACTCCTTACTGATTTGCGTTCATTTTGATGGCGTTAAGATACAAAAGCGATTTTACAATTCCGCAACTGTTTTGCAAAGATTTAATTATCCATAACGGTCAAGTTTGCGAATTTGACGACCAATGTTTTTTCGCCTGCGCGGTTAAAAAAGACCTTCACGCGCGCCTCGTCGCCTGTGCCTTGCACGGAAACCACTCTGCCTGTGCCGAACATTTTATGCGCGACCTTCATGCCGGCTTTGTAGGCAGGCGCATCGGAAACGCTTTGGGCAGAGGGTTTCGGGACAACTGATTTTTTTGCGGGTTGTTCTTTCCAACGGTTTGAAAAGGTGAATTGCTCTTCTTGCGCGTAGTCGTCGTCGAGCACAATGCGCTTTCGCTCTTTTTCGTCGGCACGAATATCGAGGAGCGATTTTCCGTCTTCGGTTACCACGAGCGCGGCATCGAGTTCATCAATGAACCGCGATTTGAGCGTAGGTTGAAAATTTCCAAAGCGGTATCGATTTTTGGCGTAACTGATGTAAAGTTTTTTTTCGGCGCGTGTCAGTGCGACATAAAAGAGCCGCCGTTCTTCTTCCAATTCTTTTTGGCTATCGGGATTGAGCGGAAAGAGTTTTTCTTCCAAGCCTGTAACAAAGACGACAGGAAACTCCAAGCCTTTTGAGGCGTGAATGGTCATCATCGAGACTTTATTGGTGTCGCCGTTTTTTTCTTCGGTTTCATTGACGAGGGCGATGTTTTCAACAAAGGCTTTCAGCGAGGGGTCATCGGGATTTTCATCGCTGAATCGGCGCGCAAAGGAAAGGAACTCTTGCAGGTTGTCGTATCGCGTTTTGGCGTCGGCAGTGTTTTCTTCTTTGAGCAATTCGAGCAATTTGGTTTGGCGATAAAGTTCGGCGACAACCTCATAGGCGGTTTCGTTTCGCGATTTTTCTTCCAACAATTCAACTAACATTCTGAACTCGTTGAGCGACGAGACGAGGCGCGGCGGAAGGTCATATCGAACCGCATTGCATATCAGTTCATAAAGGCTCAGTTGTGCTTCGGTGGCAAGCAGTCGGAGTTTTTCGAGGCTTGTTTCGCCAATGCCGCGCGCAGGAAAATTGATGATGCGCCGGAGCGATTCTTCATCGCGCGTGTTGAGAATAAAGCGCAAATACGCCACCACATCTTTGATTTCTTTGCGCTTGTAAAAGGAAACTGCACCGAAAATTTGGTACGGAATCATGTTGGTTCGCAGTGCATCTTCGAGCGCGAGCGATTGCGCGTTGGTGCGGTAAAAAATGGCGAAGTCCGAGTTCTGAAATCCCTTCATGAGTTTGAGGTTGCGAATCGTTTGAGCGATTTTATCGGCTTCGCGTCGTTCATCTTCGCAAACTAAAAGCGTGGCAAAATCGCCGTCTTCGTTTTGCGTAAAGAGTTTCTTTTTGAGTTGCTCTTTGTTGTGCTTGATGACGGCGTTGGCAAGGTTCAAGATGGTTTTGGTGCTTCGGTAATTTTCTTCGAGGCGAATGGTTTTGGCTTCGGGATAGTCGCCTTGAAAGTTCAAGATGTTGGAAATATCGGCACCGCGCCATGAGTAAATGCTTTGCGCGTCATCGCCCACGACGCAAATGTTACGGTGCTTTGCGGCGAGCATTTTTGAGACAAGGTATTGTGCGCGATTGGTGTCTTGATATTCGTCAATCATCAAATACTGAAATCGATGTTGGTAATGCTCCAAGAGGTCGGGGTATTGCAGGAAGAGTTCAATCGGCTTGATGAGCAAATCGTCGAAGTCGAGCGCGTTATTTTTTTGAAGGCGTTCGCTATATCGCAGATAGACTTTTGCGGCTTGCTCTTCGACATAGTCGCGCGCAGTTGAGGCAAATTGAGAAGCGAGTATGAACTTATTTTTCGCGCTTGAAATCACGTTTTGAACCGTGTTCGGCGAAAGCGTCTGCGTGTTAATGCCGAGTTCGCCCATCAGTTCTTTGATGAGCCGATTTGAGTCCTCTTGGTCGTAAATCGAGTAGTTGCTGGTGAAGCCGAGTTGCGAGGCGTGTTGGCGCAAGAGCCGCGCAAAGTTTGAGTGAAATGTGCCTATCCACATGCCTTTGGTTGAGCCGCCGCCCAAGAGGTGCTCGACGCGCTCTTTCATTTCGCCTGCGGCTTTGTTGGTGAAAGTGAGCGCGAGAATTTCCGACGGTCGCACATTTTCATGACCAATCAGATAGGCGGCTCTGTAAGTAATGACGCGGGTTTTTCCGCTTCCTGCACCCGCAATAATCATCAGCGCGCCTTTTGTGGTTGTAACCGCTTCGCGCTGAGCAGGATTCAAGTCGTTTAAGTTGATATTCAAACTTGGTAATCGGTTAAGAGTTATTGATTGGTTATTGATTAAGGGTTGTTTGACTCACGAAACGCCACATTGAGGTAAATTTCCGCAAGCGGAATGCTTAACTCGTATCGCGCTAT
>CALKXI010000031.1 GCA_938003965.1 uncultured Chlorobiales bacterium | reverse complement strand
AATCCTGCCTCCGCCGAAACAGCGTTCCGATTTTATCTCAAAGAGTCGGGCACGGTAACGGTGAAAGTCTTTGATATGACGGGCGCAAAAGTGTGGGAAAGTTCCAAACAAAGCGCGGGCGGATTCGATGACGAAATTTTGTGGAATGTGCGCTCCGTGCAAAGCGGCGTTTATTATGCTGTGCTCACGGCACGCTCAGCACGCGGCGAAGAAAAATCGGTTCGGCTCAAAGTCGCCATCGTGAAATAATGCTATCGTGGAATAATAATTTTGCTACCTTTGAGCATCAACAACACAAGCCTCGATAAACATGAACACTACCGCAATGAATACCGCCGAACCCATTTCAGACTACGAGTTAGAAAGGGGAAAACCGATGCCCAGTTTGAACCATTCTGTTTTGCAACTTCGATTAGGCGGATTGCTCAGTAAGAATTATGCAGAGCAGTTTCTTTTTGCGAGCGAACTTTCGCTTTCCCTTGCCGATAAGCCCTTCGTGCCCGACCTGTGCATTTATCCAAAGCGCAAACTGGATTGGCAGAACGATGAAATTCGGCTTTCCGAACCACCACTGACGATTGTCGAGATTTCTTCGCCTAAGCAAGATTTCGAGGATTTTCAGCGCAAACTCAAAGCGTATTTTGATGCAGGCGTCAAATCGTTTTGGCTTGTGATTCCTTTCACCGAGACGCTCACCATTTTTTATCCAAACGAAAAGCCCATTTCATTCGCCACAGGCGAAGCCGTCGACAAAACCAACGGCATTAGATTGAATGTTGATGAACTCTTCGCAAAAGAATAACGCCACGCAAGTTTAGAGAATTGCCACCGCTCTATTAACTTTGCCGAAATTTTTTCTACTTATCCAAACTCTTATCCAATCGAGCCTCGAATGAAGCCCTATCGCAGTTGCGTAACGAATCTTCACATTTGCAAAGCCAATTGCTGTAAAAACGGCGTTTGGGTCGATGTCGAACAAGCCAAAATGATTGAGGAATATGTGAACGCGCGTCCTGAGTTCAGCGACCTGCACGGCAAAACGCTCTTCGCTGAATATGACGACGACGCCGACTACTTCCCTTCGGGCAAGTGCATTGGCACTGCCCTTGCTTCGCCTGAAGGTCCTTGCATTTTTTTAGGACAAGATTACAAGTGCCGCATTTACGAAGTGCGTCCGCATTTTTGCGCCGATTATCCGTTCATGCATCCGCTTGCCGAGAGCAATAAGCCTGTGATGATTGATAACATGTTTGAGGAGGATAAAAACTGCATTTATCACGAATTGCTTTCTGCCACGCTGAAAAGCATTGAAGAAGAAAAAGCGGAGGAAGCGGCTGCAAAAGCAAAGTCCGCTCAGTGATGTGTGTGTGTTGGGCAAAGGGGCAACTGCACGAGAAACGTTGTACCTTTGCCTTTGCCTTCCGACTCTGCCCAGATTTTTCCTTGGTGAAGCTCGACAATTTGCTTGGTGATAAAGAGCCCCATGCCCGTTGAACGCTCGCCCATCGTGGGTTTCGAGGAAAGCGTCTGAAATTTTCCGAACAGTTTTTTCATATCGTCTGCTGAAAGTCCCTGCCCTTCATCTTTGACGCTTACGGTTGCCATGTGTTCATCGCTTGTAATCGTAACGCTGATTTTCTTTTCAATCGGCGAGTATTTTATGGCATTGCTGATTAAGTTCTCGAAGACTTCATAGAGCAGTTGCGGGTCAGCCAATACACTTGCCGACGCTTGTTCATCGAGCACAATTTCCTGCGACTTTTTCTCGACGAAAACGCGCATTGTATCGAGCACATGTTTTATCACCGCATTTAGATTGACTTCTTTTTTTCCTGCATTACGCATTGAGGATTCATCGGCGGCGACTTTCAACCAATGCTCGATTATTGCCTGCATTTGATTTGCGACTTGCTCGATTTGCGTTGTGTATTTGACCACCTGTTCCGCATCTTTACTTTTCGCATTGGCTAATTGCGCGTAGCCGATAATGGCTTGCAGAGGGTTGCTTAAATCGTGTGTAACGATTCCTATCAGTTCCGACTTCAGTTCAATGGCTTTGCTTAGAGAAAAATTCAAAAGCGAGAGTTCATCGGATAGAAGTTTGTAGTAGGTTAAGGCTTTTTTGTCCTCTAATTCTGCCACTTTGAGTTCGAAGCCTTGTGCCTTTTGATAGACGTCGTTGCTTATGACAGTTTCTCTGAGCTCGCTGTATTGGCGGCAGTGTTGATATGCGGCTTCAAAGTTGCGATGCTTTGCATACATCTCCGAGAGCGCGTGATGAATCATGTAACTAATTTCCTTTTCCCCAACTTGCTCTGCTTTGCTTAACGCTGCTTGCCAATAGGCAATTGCTTTTTGGTCATCTGCTTGTTCAAAAGTCGGATTGCTGTAAATTTTTCCCAGTTCAAATAGGCTTTCGACTTCGCCGACAATGTTGCCTAAGGCTTGCTCGATTTCAAGGCTTTGCTGTTGCAGTTCAATCGCTCGATGAAATTCTCCAAGGGCGGCGTGGACTTTGGACTTATTGCATAGCACCGCCGCCTCTCCGCGCTTATCCTTTAACTCGCGCATGATTTCAAGGCTTTGCTGTTGCAGGCGCAAGGCTTGCTCGTAATCTTTTTCTTTTTCACAGACAGAGGCAAGGTTGTTGAGCGTGTAGGCTTTTCCTTTTTTGAGATTGTGCTTTTCTCGGTGTACTAAGGCTTTCTCAAAATAACGCCTTGCTTTTTGATAATCGCCTAAATGAAAATAGGACAGCCCAATGTTGTTGAGCGCACTGCCAATACCTTTGGCATAGTTGAGATTTTCGTAAATGGTCAGGCTTCGGACATTGTAATCGAGCGCGCTATCATACTGCCCAAGTTGGAGATAGATATTTGCCATCAGCGATAATACTTTCGCTTCTCCTAAGGTGTTTTCTGACAGAACAAACAACGCCTTTGCCTTTTCGGCATGGAGATAGGCTTGTTTGAAATCTGACAGCAGTTCATAGCACAAGGCTTCTGCACGAAACGCTTCGGCTTCTTCGTTTGTGAAATTCAGTTGTTTGGCTTCTCGTCTGATTTGGCGGGCAAGGTCAAGGGCTTCTTTTGGATTTGTGTTTCTAAGTTCCAACGCTTGTTGGAGTTTTTTTTCCAACTCGTCACGTTTTTGTCGACTTGCGTCGACTGCCGCTTCTATTTCGTCTATTTTTTCGCTCATTTGACCGCTTGAATGTTTTGGTATAAAGGTTCAAGGGTAATCAAAATGTAACATTCAAATTCTGCACCGCTTCTCATGACAATAGTGAAGCATGATTGGGCATTTGCGTGATTTCCATAAAGGCTTCTTCGAGCGTCTTCTTTTGCAACGACAGATGCGACACATACGTGCCTTTTTCCGCAAGAAATTGATTGAGTGCGGCAAGGTTATCGGTTTGTAGCTCAACTAAGAGTCCGTCGCCTTCATCCGTTACGGAAATGGTTTCGGGGTAAGTTTTCAGGATTGCATTCAGGGCTTCGAGGTTTTCGGCTTTCAGGCGTGCAAGTGGGTTTCGGCTGATGAGCTCTTTCACGTTGCCGCTTTTGAGCAGTTTGCCGTTTTTAATCACTGCCACGTGCGAGCAGACTTGCTCGACTTCGCTCAAAAGATGGCTTGAAAGGAAAATGGTTTTGCCTTCGTCGGCAAGGCGTTTGATGATTTGACGTACGTCGCGGATTCCGTCAGGGTCTAAACCGTTGGTGGGTTCGTCTAAAATGACGATGTCGGGGTTGGAAAGCGTTGCGGCGGCAAGGGACAGTCGCTGTTTCATGCCGAGCGAGTAGGTTCGGAAGGGGCTGTTGGCTCTTGCCGATAAATCCACGAGTTTGAGCGCGCTCTGAATCTGTGCGTCCGTTGCGCGTTTGATTTTCGCTACGATTTTCAAATTATCCAAGCCGCTCAAATACGGATAAAAGTTCGGCGTCTCGAGCGTTGCGCCGATGTTCAGCCGCGCCGAATCCAAGTCGTCGCTCTCAAAGAGTTTAATGATGCCGCTTGTTTTGTTGATAATGCCGAGAAGCAATCCAATCGTTGTGGTTTTGCCGCTTCCGTTCGGACCTAAAAAGCCGAATACTTGACCTTGCTCGACGGTGAATGAGATATTGTCGACGGCTTTTTTCGTGCCATAGTGCTTGCTTAGGTTTATGACCTCGATAATCGTCATGGCTTAGGCGACTTTGACGGTAATCTTCATCGTAACAGGCTCAATGGGGTTATCGCGCGCGTCGCGTTTGACCAGCGAAATTTTATCCACCACATCCATTCCATCAATCACTCTTCCGAAAACGGTGTAGCCAGCTTGTGCCGAATCGAGAAAATCATTATCGGCAACGTTGATATAGAATTGACTGCCCGACGAGGCTTTGGCAGGGTTGCCGTCGCGAGCCGCTGCAAGCGTGCCGCGTTTGTTTTTATGCTTGAACTCGGCAGGAATACGTTCTTTCGGTCCGCCTGTGCCGTGCAGGTGTCGCTTGGATTGGTCGCGCGAAAGTGGGTCGCCGCCTTGAATCATGAAGCCGGGAATTACACGGTGAAACGTGATGCCGTCGTAATACTTTTCAGCAACCAGTTTTTTGAAGTTATCACGGTGAAGTGGCGTGTCGTCAAAAAGTTCAATTGTAATCGTGCCGTGTGGCGTTTCAATTAAAAATTGGTCAGGCATGGTCGTTGATGTTGAGTTCGAGAAAAATTAAACTGGTCTTTGGTTACTCGACAAGTTTGAACTTTAGCGGAATACGTGAATATGGAATGTTCATTCCGTCGCGTGGCAATTTCTCAAATTTATCGACAACGTCCATTCCGTCAATTACTTTTCCGAAAACGGTATATCGCCCGTTGTAGCTGCGGTTGTCGTTGAGATTGATAAAAAATTGACTGCCTGATGATTCGCGTTTCGGATTGACCTCATCGTCTAAGCGTGCGGCGGCTACTGTGCCACGCTTGTGCGAGTGTTTAATTTCAGCAGGAATGGATTTCGGCGGAAGCGTATCTAAGGCAGGATTCGGCTTTTCGCGATATTCTGCGCCACCCGTCTGAATTACAAAGCCGGGCACAATGCGATGAAACCAGAGTCCATCGTAGTAGCCTGCTCTGACCAAACGAATAAAGTTATCACGATGAAGCGGCGTATCGTCAAAGAGTTCAATGAGAATCTGCCCTTGTGAAGATTCAATAAGGACGCGCGGTTTTGCCGAAAGCGAATCTGACATTCGAGGCGTTCTTGCTTGTTGCGCTTCACAGCCAAACAAAAAGAGGAGCAGGCCAGCCACAGCGCAAAGCGTAACCCACGGCATCATCTTAGTGATGTTTCAAGCGCGCAATAATTTGCTCCGCACTTCGGGCGACGGCTGACTGAGGATACTCCTTTTTCAACTTTTCGTAGACGGCGAGTGCATCGCTTTTTTCGCCTGCCAATTCGAAGTTGCGTCCTGCATTTTCCAAGTAAATCGGCGTGATGGCATCGTTTCGAACTGCGTCTGCCGCACGACGAAAGAGTTGAGCGGCTTTCTTGTATTCTTTCTTTTGTTCGTAGCATGCCGCTTCACCCGCCAGAGCCGAGCCTTTCACAAGCGGCGAAGAACTTGAAACGCCTTCAAATGTTTTTTGGGCTTCGTCGTAGTTGCGAAGTTGGAAGTACGCATTGGCTAAGTAGAGTTTCGCTTGCTCACCTGACGGCGTGCCCGAATAAGTTTTCGCAATTTCTTTCAGCCCCATCGCCGTGCTGTCGCCTTCAATTGCGCCGCTGTAGTTGCCCGCTTCATATCGCTTAATAATGCTTTCCAACTTGCTCGTGGCTTCTTGATTCTTGGTGTTTTGTTGTTGATTCCAAAAAAATGCGCCGGCTGTTGCCAAAAGAATCGCACCCAATACGCTTAAAACTGCCGTGCGATTTTTCTTGAAAAAATCTGTTGCTTGAAAAAAGAATTCGGTCAAAATATCCGGTTTAGTTGTGCTTGCCATGATTTGGTTTGCTTCATGAAAAATTGAAACACAAAATACAAAATCGTATCCGAATTTTTGAATCTTATCCAATCGCCTTAAAACGAAAAGAGCCTGCACGAAACAGGCTCTTTTGCGCGTTATCTTTCGCCTTACTTTTGCAGCTCAATTTCGTTTGAAGCTGGTTCTGGTTTGGCCATTGCTATGGTAAAAGTCAGTTTGTCTTCGCCTTCGTTGAGGTCAACTTTTACCGATGCGCCTTCTTTGAGATTAGCGCGCAGAATTTCTTCGGCAAGTGGCTCTTCCAAGTGCTTTTGAATGGCTCGGCGAAGCGGCCGTGCGCCGTATTGAACATCGTAGCCCTTATCGGCAAGAAATTCTTTGGCTTTGTCTGAAATTTCCACCTTGATGTCAAGCGCTTTGAATCGCTCATGGAGCCTTGTTAGCATCACATCGACGATTTGTGTGATGTGCTTGCGCTCGAGTTGATGGAAGACAATCACATCATCGAGACGGTTAAGAAATTCAGGATTGAACACACGCTTCAACGCATCTTGAATGGTGGATTTGATTCTGCTGTAATTTTCGGCTTCATGATTAATTGTGAAGCCTATGCCGCTGGCTTTGCGCTCAATATCGCGCACACCAATGTTTGACGTCATGATGATAACCGTGTTTTTGAAATCAACACGACGCCCTTGCGAGTCGGTCAGAATGCCGTCGTCTAAGACTTGCAACAGCATATTGAAGACTTCAGGGTGCGCCTTCTCGATTTCATCAAGCAAAACCACGCTGTATGGCTTGCGGCGGACTTTTTCGGTGAGTTCTCCGCCTTCTTCAAAGCCGACATAGCCGGGTGGCGCGCCGACCAATCGTGAGACGCTGAAGCGTTCCATGAACTCGGACATATCGACGCGAATGAGTGCATCTTCGCTGTCGAACAGCGCTTTTGCAAGGGCTTTGGCGAGTTCCGTTTTCCCAACGCCTGTCGGTCCCAAAAAGATGAACGAGCCAATCGGACGATTGGGGTCTTTAATGCCTGCACGTGCGCGCCGAATTGCCTTTGCCAATTTCTCCACGGCTTCATCTTGCCCAATCACTCGCGCTTTGAGCACTTGCTCGAGCTCGAGCAATTTTTGCGATTCGGCTGCGCCGACTTTCGTTACCGGAATGCCCGTCATCATTGAGACCACAGTTGCAATTGTTTCTTCATTGACTTCATAGACCTCGTCCGAAGACTCAAGCCATTGCTTTTGCGCCTCTTTGAGTTTGTTTTCCAACTTATGTTGCTCGTCGCGCACTCGCGCTGCTTCTTCGAACTTTTGCGCTTTGATAAGCTCCGCTTTTTGCTTCTTAATGGCTTCTAACTGCTGCTCAATTTGAACGACTTCTTCAGGCACTTTTACATTTGCCAATCGCACTCGACTTCCGGCTTCGTCGAGCACGTCGATAGCCTTGTCAGGAAATTGACGGTCGGTAATGTATCGGTCAGCAAGGCGCACGATAGCCTCAATGGCTTCTTTGGTATAGCGAACGCCGTGATGCGCTTCGTATTTATTTTTGATGCTGTTGAGAATCTCGAGCGTTTCTTCAATGCTTGGCGACTCGACCATGACTTTTTGGAATCGGCGTTCGAGCGCACCATCTTTTTCAATCGATTCGCGATATTCATCAAGCGTGGTTGCGCCAATGCACTGCACCTCGCCACGCGCCAGCGCTGGCTTGAAGATATTGGCCGCGTCCATTGAGCCAGGCGAACTTCCTGCGCCGACAATCGTGTGCAGTTCATCGATGAACAAAATCACATCTTTGGCAGCGGCCAGTTCTTTGAGCAGTGCGGTCATGCGTTCCTCAAATTGTCCGCGAAACTTCGTGCCTGCAACCATGCTCGTCAAGTCAAGCGCAATGACCCGCTTTCCAAACAAGATGGGCGAGACTTTGCGCTGAACAATACGAAGCGCAAGTCCTTCGGCGATAGCTGTTTTGCCGACGCCCGGCTCGCCGATTAGAACAGGGTTATTTTTCTTGCGGCGAGAAAGCACTTGTGCCACGCGCTCGATTTCTTTTTCGCGCCCAATAACAGGGTCAAGTTTGCCTTCTTGTGCAAGTTTGGTTAAGTCTCGCCCGAAGTAATCCAGCACTGGCGTTTTGGACTTCGGATTCGATGATTGCACTGTGCTGCGCTGGGTTTCGCGCCGCAATGGTGGTTCTGACATCGGCACGTTTCCTACTTCAGCAAGATCGCCTTCTCCCGATTCGTTTTGTTGCTCACGTGAGATGTTGCCCATAATTTCGTTCTTGACATCTTCGTATTGAACTTCATACATACTCAATACCTGCGCTGCCAAATTCTGCGGGTCCGAGAGCAACGCCAACAACAAATGCTCTGTATCAATCACATTCGACTTTGTAGCCTTGGCCTCAATGTAGGTGCGCTTTAAGACCATTTCGGCTTGCTTCGTAAGCGGAATGTTCCCAAACGGTGGCAAACCTACGGTCGGCGGCGCATTCTGTTCAATTGCTTTGCGCAAATCATCAAGGTCAATCCCAAAATTCATCAAGATGTTTGCAGCATTGCCTCTGTCGTACAGCAGTCCTAATAACAGATGCTCCGTTCCAATGTAATCGTGTCCGAGCCGTATGGCTTCAGCACGGCTATGTCTCAGAGCAGATTGTGCATCAGCGGAAAAATTTGCGTCCATTGTAAATCCTTGTGGTTGAAATTATTGAAACCTGAATTTGAATTGAACCAAAACTTTCTTGTTTCAGCTAACCTTCTTGTTACACACATGCGCAACACTGTGCCATATTGCCACATTATCCAATTACCTTTTCACAATCATGCGCATCTGATACCATACTTCCAACTGTCTCACTTCTCATCATTCAAATCCTCAACATCAAATAGTGTGCCAACACTAACGTTCCCTCCCAATTCTTACTTTTTGGATACGCTCCAAAGCCCTCTTATACGCATAAATCGGAAAAAGCGTTTTCCATTTTTGCGCATTTTTGGCTTCGTCTGAAACATATGCACATTTTGTCAACCGCCTCTCAACTGCGTCTCTGACTTTGCGGTTGACTTTATGACTGACAAACGAGCCAGAGCACCGCCAATTTCTGTCAGATGCTTGTTGAAATGCCCTGAATGCAATGCCCTGAAAAATAAAAAAGCCTTGTCGTGTAACAAGGCTTTTCGGAATACTTAACCATGATGTAATCGTTGATGCCGTGACCCCAACGAGATTCGAACTCGTCCCGCTTCCTTGAAAGGGAAGTGACCTAACCACTAGTCGATGGGGCCAGATTCGCTCAGCGCAAACGCTAAACTGTAAAGAACCGTTCAAAGTTAAGGTTCAAAGATACAAAATTTTGTCGAATTTCAAACACTTGTGCGCTTTTCTCAAAACTTTTTGAGACAGTGCTTTGGGTGAAAGACGGGACTCGAACCCGCGACCTCCTGAGCCACAATCAGGCGCTCTAACCAGCTGAGCTACAATCACCATCGTCAGCCTTTCAAAGGCCTTTCTGAGCGCACTCGTTTTTGCGTGCCTGACTGGAGTCGAACCAGTGACCCACAGCTTAGAAGGCTGTTGCTCTATCCAACTGAGCTACAGGCACAGGCTTAATTCGATACCTGAATCTCTGCATACTTGCGCGCCCATTGGTTGGCGACTTTTGTCGGGGTGGCGAGACTCGAACTCGCGACCTTCTGCACCCAAAACAGACACGCTACCAGCTGCGCTACACCCCGAGTCCAAACTTGCGCTGCACAAAGTTCATTGCAACGCATGCGATACGCTTCCTCGAAAAGGACGCAAATATACGGCGCGTTGTTTCGTTTTACAAGTTCTGCTTCAAAATTTGTATTTCGCCATCAACGCCGTGAACTCATCAAATAAGTAATGCGAATCGTGCGGACCAGGCGATGCCTCTGGGTGATACTGCACACAGAAAATCGGCAGCTTCTTGTGCCGAAATCCTTCGACGGTTTGGTCGTAAAGGTTCAGGTGCGTTAGTTCCAACACCTTCGGCAAGGTTTTCAGATTGACGGCAAAGCCGTGATTTTGGGCCGTGATTTCAATTTTTCCTGTAAGCAAATTTTTGACAGGATGATTGCCGCCGTGATGTCCGAATTTGAGTTTGTAAGTTTCCGCGCCTAATGCCAGCGCCAAGAGTTGATGACCTAAACAAATTCCAAACATCACCATCTCTCGTCCGGCTTTCTTCGGATTCGCAAGGTGTTTGATGGTTTCAATGGCATAGCCAACGGCTTCAGGGTCGCCCGGTCCGTTTGACAGGAAAATTCCATCGGGCGACAGACGCAAGACTTCTTCGGCAGACATTTGCGCAGGCACAACCGTTACTTCACAGCCCGACTGCACCAACATTCGCAAGATGTTTTCCTTCATGCCGAAGTCAAACGCCACGACGCGGTAGTTTGGGGCATCGCCTTTAAGCGTGAAAGTCTTTCCACGCGTAACCACGCTGGCTAAATCTTGCCCGTTCATTTTCGGAACAGCTTGCGCTTTCGCGATAAGTTTGGCAATGTCCGTTTCGGTTGAGATAACGCCTTGCATCGCACCTTGCTCACGAAGCATTCTCACCAATCGGCGCGTATCAATGCCGCTAATGCCCATCACGCCTTGCGCCTTGAGGTATTCGTCCAATCCAAATTCGGCTTCAAAATTGCTGTAAAGTTCCGAGAGTTCTCCAACAATGAAGCCTGACGCCCAAATCCTTTCAGATTCCACATCGCGCGTGTTGGCGCCGTAGTTTCCAATCAGCGGATAGGTCATGCAGACCATCTGCCCTTTGTAAGACGGGTCCGTTAAAATTTCTTGATAGCCTGTATGCGATGTGTTGAAGACCACTTCGCCTTGCGCTTCGCCAATGCGCCCGAACGCAACGCCCTCAAAAAGAGCGCCGTTTTCGAGCACGAGCCTTGCTTTGGTCATGAGTGGAACAAACAATCATATTGATTCTAACTTTTCGCCAGTTTCCGCCTTCTCAACGGTCGAGATTGCCGAGCGGTCGAAGCGGAGTCTGACGCCACCTGCTTCAATTAGCACCGTCTTCTTTTCCGTGTTAATTTCCACAATCGTGCCATGTAAGCCACCGATGGTAACTACTCGGTCGCCTTTTTTCAGCGCATCTAAAATTTTCTCGCGCTCTTTTTGTTTCTTTTGTTGTGGACGAATCATAAAGAAATAAAACACCGCGATAATCAGCACGAAGGGAATCAATTGCACGAAAGGACTGGGTTCTGCGCCCCCTTCCGACGGCGGCGCAAACCAAAAGAGATTCGTCAGAAAATCTAGATTTGTAAGACCATTCAACAGAATCATATTCAAAACGGTTTTGTTCACGATATGCGTGAAGATACGGCTTTTGTCAGGGCTTTTCAATGCACACGAACACATTTGCCGCTATCTTATCTTACGAAACCTCTTCTTAACTTGGCAACACTTTTCATCATCACTTCTGTCAATGGGCGCACTGATTGGACTTTGCATCATCTCGCTTTGGCTCTTTCATTTCGTTTATCTTTTGTTCAACGCCTCGCTTACGCTCTCGACGCCAATGAGCTATGTCCACTTAGCCCTTCAAGGCTATTTGACGACCGGGCTTTTCATCACGGCGCATGACGCAATGCACGGCACGGTCAGCCGTCTTCGCTGGCTCAACCATGCGATTGGCTTTGTGGCTTGTTTCCTCTTTGCCGCCATGAGCTACACGCGGTTGCGTCTCAATCACTTCAAGCACCATCAAGCGCCTGCTTCTGAAACCGACCCCGACTTCAACACGCACTCGCAAAACTTCTTCGTTTGGTTCGGCTCGTTCATTTGGCGATATAAGACCTGGACGCAACTCATCACCATGGCATGCCTTTACAACCTCTTTGAGTATGGGCTTGGCATTCCTGAAACGCGCATTTGGCTCTTTTGGGTTGTGCCGTGCCTTTGGGGCGCATTGCAATTGTTTTACTTCGGCACATATTTGCCACACCGCTCGCCACAAACGCCCGATATGATGCCGCACCGCGCACGCTCACAAACGCGCAACCACGCTTGGGCCATGCTTTCTTGTTACTTCTTTGGCTATCACTGGGAGCACCATCACTCTCCGAAAACCGCGTGGTGGAACCTTTGGAAAATTAAAGATGAACGTGTAAGATAAAACCTGCTGCACTTTGAACTGATTCTTATGCGAGCTAAACTCTTTTCACCAATGATGGAACACGAGACCCTGCGCACCGGCATTCTCCTTATTGCCAATGCCGACCTGCAAGACCGAAACTTTCGCCGAACCGTTGTGCTCTTGTGCGAACACAACGACAGCGGCACTTTCGGATTGATTCTTAATCGCCCGCTCGAGTTAACCATGAAGGAAATCGTTGATGATTACACCGGCGACAATCTCCCGCTTTACTGGGGCGGTCCAGTTCAGCCGAACACCATTCACGTGCTTCATCGTTATGGCAACCTCGTCAGTGATTGCACCGAAATTGCCGATGGCGTCTATTGGGGCGGCGATTTCGAACAAATTCAATCCTTAATCAACACCCGCCAAGTCGACTCGCAAGGCTTCAAGTTCTTCCTCGGCTATTCAGGTTGGGGCGAAGGACAATTAGCCTACGAAATGCAAGTTCATTCTTGGTATCTTTTTCCCGCAGACGCCCACATCGTTTTTGAAGAAGATGCCGCACGAATGTGGAGCCGCGTCTTGCGCAAAAAAGGCGGCGATTATGCCATCGTCGCCATGTTTCCACAAGACCCGCAGTTGAATTAACACTTGTTGTCTTTGCCCAATTTTTTGTATATTGGCCACTTGAAACTGCACCGTCTGACGTGCACTCATGGAGGAATCGCCTAATGGTATGGCAGCAGTCTTGAAAACTGCCGGGTGAAAGCCTGTGGGGGTTCGAGTCCCTCTTCCTCCGCATTACCTTTCGTAATATTTCCCACATTTTCCACATACTTCACCGAAACTCAAACGAAACAAGCCCTGAATCCCTGAAATCTCGCGATTATCGTTCGATGCTCGATTGGCGTCAAATTGGTGTCGCTTGTTATTTTGTTGTAATAGTGCTGACTGTTAAAACTTACGCCAAAGCCAAACGTTGAGCGCGTCGTTCGGCGGCTTTCTCGAATCGGCGTTTTTCTTCGTCGGTTTCGGGCACGATTTCAGGCACAACAATGCGCTGGTTGTTTGCGTCCAACGCCACGAAGGTAAAATAGGCTTTGTTGCACTCGTGCACTTCGCCTGTAAGCAAGTTTTCCGAAAATACTTTCACCCCAACTTCCATTGAGGTCTTAAACGCACGATTGACACTTGCCTTAATGATAACGACTTCGCCCAATTTTATCGGCTGTTTGAACACCAGCGTATCGACGGAAGCCGTTACGGCAACGGCGTTGGCGTGGCGTGAGGCGGCAATAGCGGCGGCTAAATCCATCCAGTGCATTAAGCGTCCGCCCGCGAGATTTCCGAGATAGTTGGTGTCGATGGGCATGACGACTTGCGTCATTTCGACGCGCGATTCAGAGACTTTCTTTTTTGGTCTATCGGTCATTGTGATGATGAAACAAAAACGCCTTCCGAAATGGGAAGGCTCTGCAAGTTAATGATGTGGCACGAGTTTTTGGTGTGTGCATCCTGCGCCACAAGTGTGTGTAGCGGTTGCAGTTTCTGTTTTGACTTCGGCGGCTTTGCCTTCGCTGCTTTTCGCGCCCGCATTTTTGTAGTCGGTGTTGTAAAAGCCCGTGCCTTTAAGCACGAATCCTCCGCCAAGCCCAATGACGCGCTTGAGACCGTCGGTTTCACAGTTTGGGCATAAAGTTAGCGCGGGTTCAGAAATGCGTTGCTGAATTTCCATTTCAGCACCACAATTCGCGCATCGGTAATGATACATTGGCATAGATGGTTCAAGTTTAAGTTTTTGTTAAACATTTGATTGAGCCTTACGGCGTAACGCACGAAGCGTTAATTTTGTTTCCGCCTGCTCTCAAACAAAGAGCGACATTTCTGCTACAAACACTCA
>CALKXI010000030.1 GCA_938003965.1 uncultured Chlorobiales bacterium | reverse complement strand
GCAAAACATCAAAATGTTGGAAGAATTCCAGAGCGCGAAAGTCATTCATGCGTTCATTTCAGACGAGAAGCGACAAGAGGTAAATTTAATTCCGTTATTGAAATGGATAATATCTTCACAAAAAAAATTGCTCGTGCCTGTGGTGAGTGGAAACGAACTCATATCGGTTGAACTGGCTTCGCTTAATCACCTAACGCGCCATGCGTTTGGCGTGCTTGAACCAGTGGAGCGCGTGCCGTCCGCATTGGAAAGCCAAATCGATCTTGTGCTCGTGCCGCTTCTTGCGGTCGATAGAAATGGCAATCGGCTCGGATACGGCAAAGGGTATTACGACCGATTTTTCAAACGATTGAGCCCAAACACGTTCAAACTTGGCGTCGCATTTGAGTTTCAGATTTTAGACCAAGTGCCAACAACCAAAAGCGACGTGCGCCTCGATGCGATTATGACGGAAAGTGGTTTGATAAGCGTTTCACCTTACGATGTTAAAGCGGCACGTTGATAGATGGCTTGGAGCGCGTCGTAATTTGCCTGAATCGTTTTTTCCAATTCTGCGTCGCCGTGCTTGATGGAAAAGAACATCGCTTCGTATTGTGCGGGCGCAAGATAAATGCCCCGCTCGAGCATGGCGTGAAAATAAGCGGCATATTTTTTCGTGTCAGAAGAAGTCGCTGTTTTGAAGTCCACCACATCTTGTTCCGTCATAAAGAGGCACATCATCGAGCCAACGCGCTTCAAGCATAAGTTCAAATCGAGTTTGTTCAAATTCTCTCTGAATCCTTCTTCTAACATTTTGCCTTTGGCTTCAAGGTCGGGGTAGGGGTTGTGGTCGCGTAAGAATTTCAGCGTGGCGAGTCCTGCGCTTACGGCAAGCGGGTTGCCGGAAAGCGTGCCGGCTTGGTAGATGTCGCCTGCGGGCGCGACACGGCTCATGATGTCTTTACGTCCGCCATATGCGCCGACGGGCAAGCCACCGCCGAGAATTTTGCCGATGGTGGTCATGTCAGGCGTGACGCCGTAAAGCGATTGTGCGCCGCCAAGCGCAACGCGAAAGCCCGTCATGACTTCATCAAAAATCAAAACGATGTTTTCCGTTGTGCAAAGGTCGCGAAGGTCTTGCAGAAAGTCTTGCCGTGCAGGCACAACGCCCATGTTGCCGCCGATAGGCTCAATGATAATCGCCGCAATTTGATCGGGGTTTTCTCGAACAAGTTTTCTAACAGATTCAATATCGTTGAAAGTGGCGTTCAAGGTGTCTTGTGCCGTGCCTTTGGTAACGCCGGGGCTATCAGGAGCGCCAAGCGTGAGCGCGCCTGAACCTGCTTTAATGAGAAACGAATCGCCGTGTCCGTGATAACAGCCTTCAAACTTGATGATTTTCTCTCTGCCTGTAAAGCCTCGCGCCACACGAATTGCCGACATCGTTGCCTCTGTGCCTGAACTAACCAAGCGAACCATCTGCATAGACGGCATGAGCGATGAAATTAATTCGGCAAATTCAACCTCTAATTCGGTTGGTGCGCCGAAACTTGTGCCGATGTGATGAAGCGTGTGTTCAATGGCTTCGACAACGGCAGGGTGATTGTGTCCCAAAATGAACGGACCCCAAGAGCCAATGTAATCGATGTATCGATTGCCGTCGGCATCGATGAGATACGCACCATCGCCTTTTTGCATAAAGACGGGCGTGCCGCCAACGGACTTAAACGCACGCACAGGCGAATTGACGCCACCGGGAATAACTTGTTTAGCGCGCTCAAAAAGCGCACGAGACTTTGTTTGGTTGAGCATACTGCAAAATTGAATTTCAAAGTTGACGAAATAAAAAAAGGCGCGAGTGTGCGCCCCGTGAAGTGAGATTGTGGTTAATCGCTCTTGCCCATTTCAATAGCGACAAATTGCGTGGATTTATCGGCGCGACGAATTCGAAGCAACGCCGCTTCGCCGCTCTTGACTTTTGCAATCGCCGATTTGAACTCGCTAACGGAGCGAACTTTATCGCCGTTGACTTCCAAAATCACGTCGCCTTTCATAATGCCGCGCATTGCCGCTTGTCCGAAGGGTTGAAGGTCAGAGACGCGCACGCCGTAGTCGACTTCATAGCGTTTTTTATCGGCTTCGGTGAGGTCTTTAACGTCTAACCCCAACTCTTTGAGTTTGAGAGGGGCAGTGTCATTCGGCTCTGGCTTCGTGGTAGAGACGATTTGTTGCTCATCGCTACGGGGTTTGAGCGTTACGCGAATATCGCGCTCTCTGCCATCGCGCCAGACTTTAACGACGACCTCGTCGCCAGCATGCTTGCGCGCAATGTAGGCTTGCAAATCGTTGGGTGCAGATACTTTGCGTCCGTCAACGCTGATAATCACATCGCCTTCCTTAATGCCGGCACCTTCGGCAGCACCACCTTTAACAAGTTGCTGAACCCATGCGCCTTCGGGCTTTGAAAGACCAAGTGCTTTTGCCGCCGTTGCATCAACAGGCTTGATTTGAACGCCAATGTAGCCGCGAGAAATTCTGCCATACTTGATTAAATCTTCGGCAACGGCTTTGGCGATGTTGACGGGAACGGCGAAACTGTATCCTTGATAGCCGCCGCTGCGCGTGGCGATTGCCGTGTTGATTCCGACCAATCTGCCTTCAACATTGACGAGCGCGCCGCCACTATTGCCTGGATTGACGGCCGCATCGGTTTGAATAAAACTTTCAACGCCGTAACTGTCGCCAATAATGCCGATGTTTCTGCCAATTGCGCTCACAATGCCTGCCGTTACCGTCGAAGCAAGGCTGAACGGATTGCCAACAGCCAAGACCCACTCGCCAACTTGAACGCTGTCGGAATTTCCAAACGCAATCACGGGTAAATCTTGTGCGTCAATTTTAACGACGGCAATATCGGTTAAGGGGTCGCTTCCGATGAACTTGGCTTTGTATTCGCGTTTATCGTCAAGAATGATGGTAATTGTGCCTTTATCTGCGGCATCTTTAACGACGTGATGATTCGTGATAATGTAGCCATCAGCAGAGATGATGACGCCCGAGCCTGAGCCACGAATTGGCATTTCATTCAGCCCACCTGGCGGACGGAAAAAGAACCTGAACAGGTCGCCTTCTTTCTCACCTTCATCTTCGAAGTTGTGGAAGCGGTCGTTCGGAACGCGCGCCGTGCTTGTCTTTGCCGAAACATCAATGCTGACGACGGTCGGCTTGACGATATTGGCGACATCAATAAAAGCTTGGTTCATAGATTTGAGCCAAATCATGGCTGGTGTTGGCGTGTAAGTGGCGTTGCCAATGGCGGCTGAACCCTTGTGCTCTTGCGCACTGCCGATGCCCGTAAATTGCAAGCCCGTCAAGGCGGTGACGCCAATGACGATTCCAATAAAAATCAAACCAATTGCCGTGAAGAGAGTTTTCTTGTTCATTGCGTTGAAAAGGTCAAAGGGTTGATAAATCCATTAAGTTTTGACAGAGTGCGCTTTACGCAAACCGACAACGAAGGTTTAACATAACACAAGCAAAACATAGCACCGCTCAAAAAAGATTCAAAAAAATAAGCGATGAGAATTATACATGGTTGAGCGATTTAAGCTCGACCGAGCGGGGAAGACTGGCTGCGACCTCGCGCTCGTGCGTAACTAAAATTAAAATCCGATTGTTCTCGGAAGCAACTTCTTTGAGCAGGCTCAAAACTAAATCGGTATTTTGTTCATCGAGGTTTGCGGTTGGCTCGTCAGCAAGCAAAAGTTTGGGTTCGTTGGCGATGGCGCGCGCAATAGCAACCCGCTGTTGCTCCCCAACCGAAAGTTCGCGCGGCTTATGTGTTTGCTTATCGCTCAAGCCGACGCGCTCGAGCAGTTGCTTTGCGCGTGATTTAGCATCAGAAATTTTTTTTGTGAAACTCATCGCAAGCATCACATTTTCAAGTGCGTTTAGACCTTGAAGCAAATTGAAGGTTTGAAACACGTAGCCAACGTTTTCGGCGCGAAAGGCGTCGCGCTCCGTTTCAGAAAGCGACGAGAGTTCAACACCATTCACTTTCAAAGAACCTTGCGAGATGGCAATAATGCCTGCAATCGCGTTAAGCAACGTAGATTTACCGCTCCCTGATTTTCCAACCAATGCTACGCTTTCGCCGTCCTGAACTTCAAATGAAGGAATGTTGAGAATCGGCTTGGTAGTGTTGGAATAAGCATAAACGAGGTTCGTGATGACGATACTCATAAATTTGAGTCGGTGAATTTGAATTAATGAAGCACTGAAAGTGCGTGCAAAAATTGAATGTTATCACAAGGTAAATAATTCATGCAAATTTGGATAGGCACTGTAAAGGTTGTAGATTCACTGTTGACTGTGTGAGTCGTTAGCGTGGCATTTGTTGAGAATCACTCCTCTAAATTCTGGTCTGGTCTCTTCTCGTCCTTCGTTTCCGCCTCGTCCAGTCGTTCTTGTATCTTGATAACTTTCAACTGATTCTTAAAATGGCTCTCAAACTCTACGTCGGGAATCTCAACTACAACACGACGGAAGAATCGCTTCGCTCAGCGTTTGAATCATATGGCGATGTGGTTTCTGTGAAAATCATTCAAGGCAAAGGCTTTGGATTTGTGGAATATGGTTCAAATGAAGCGGCAGAAGCAGCAAAAGCAGGAATGGACGGCAAAGATTTGGACGGACGTCCACTTCGCGTCAATGACGCACGACCACCCGAAAAGAAACTGTTCGGCGACCGAGGCGAGCGCGGCGGCTTTAGCCGTGGCGGCGAACGTGGCGGGTTCAGCCGAGGCGAGCGTGGCGGGTTCAACAAACGCTACTAATCGCACCACAAAGCCACAACCTGCTGACGGTAAGGACGACAAAGAGGCGAATCACTATATTCGCCTTTTTCTTTTGGTGAAAATCTTTTGGCGAAAATCTTTTGCTGAAAATTTTACGGCTCACGGCTTTTTGTCTACACGGCTTTTTGTAACTTCACTGCGCCAAAATTTTTCACAGAATTAAACCTTGTCAAACTATGCTTCACAACGGAGAATCGGTCGAAACCCTCATCAATACAGACTACTACAACTTAGACGATGGCGTTTATACCGACGAAGAAAAAGCTGTACGCGATAGCGTGCGCGAGTGGGTCGACCGCCGCGTCATTCCCATCATTGATGAACACGCCCAAAAAGCAACCTTCCCGACTGAACTTGTCAAAGAAATGGCGGAACTGGGATTCTTCGGCGCAACACTGCCCGAAAAATATGGCTGTGCAGGGCTGAACAACGTCGCCTACGGCTTGATGATGCAAGAATTAGAACGCGGCGATTCAGGCATTAGAAGTTTTGCTTCCGTTCAATCGGCACTTGTGATGTATCCGATTTATGCTTACGGTTCGGAAGAGCAGAAAGATTACTACTTGCCCAAACTTGCTAAAGCCGAACTCATTGGTTGCTTCGGCTTAACCGAACCCGACAGCGGCAGCGACCCCGGCTCAATGAAAACGCGCGCCATAAAAGACGGTAACGACTACATTCTCAACGGCGCAAAAATGTGGATTACAAACGGCACGATTGCTGACATCTCAATCGTCTGGGCAAAAAATGAAGATGAAGGCGGCGCCGTGCGCGGCTTCATCGTGCCTAACGACGCCAAAGGCTTTTCCGCGCCTGAAATGAAAAACAAATGGTCGCTTCGCGCCTCCATAACGTCCGAACTCATCTTGCAAGATGTGCGCGTCCCGAAAGAAGCAATGTTGCCGAACATCAAAGGCTTGAAAGGCCCGCTCTCATGCCTGACCCAAGCACGTTACGGAATTGCATGGGGCGGCGTCGGCGCGGCAATCGCTTGCTACGAATCAGCATTAGACTACGCACGCAAGCGTATTCAATTCGATAAGCCCATCGCGCGATTCCAACTCATTCAAGAAAAACTCGTCTATATGATTACCGAAATCACCAAAGCGCAACTTTTGGCGTGGCGACTCGGTCGTCTTAAAGACGAAGGCAAAATGACTTTCCAACAAGTCTCGCTTGCAAAGCGCAACAACATTGAAATCGCGCTCAACATTGCCCGACTTGCACGCGAAGTGCTCGGCGCAAATGGTATCATGAGCGAATACCCCGTCATGCGCCACGCCATGAACTTGGAATCCGTCAAGACCTACGAAGGCACGCACGAAATTCATACGCTCATTGTCGGTGCAGACATCACGGGCATCGAAGCGTTCCGATAAAGTCAAAACGCACTAAACGCAAGAAGGGCAGAGGGAAAATCAAATCCTTTTGCCCTTCAAACAACGGCTCGTAAGAGCGCGAAAGCAACTGTAAACCGTAATTTGCTCGAAACTTCTCACAAATGAATGGAAGCTAATCATATTTGGAGGTAACAACATGCAAGACCCACGCGCGAACTTCACTGCTGAAGAATTAGAACGAGGCTCGGAAGATTTCCTGAAAAAAGCATCGATTGTTTTGGAGTATGAATCGCTTCGTGAAGAACGCGACGCGCTCATCGAGAAAATGGAAAAGCAAATTCGCATGATTGTGCGTCTCTCTTGGTGCGCAATCGCTGCATCAATTTTATTTGGCATCTCATCAATTTGGATGAACTAAGTCTTCCCCCCAATGGCATATCCCTCGCTTTATGCCCTTGCTACGATTGCCGCTGGTATCTACATCGGCGCACGCCTTCCTGCTTGCATGAATCTATTGCTCCCACTCGCTTTCGCACTGCTAATCCTCGCGCTTGTGCTTGACGCGCTCGCAACGTTCAAGAAAAGCAAAACCCTGCGCGCCTTTGAACTCGCTACTGTTCTCTTTCTCATCGCTTCCTCCTTTTGCGCTTATAGTAACTTCAAAACGAAATACATTTCTCAAACCGACATTGTCCATTTTGCTAATCAAACGGTTCGGCTCAAAGGAACGCTTGCTTCAAAAGTGAGCGAGAAAAATCGCACTGCTCAATGGACGCTCCACGCCCAAGAACTTGTGCGCAATGGCGATACAACTATCGTCAGCGGCAAAGTGCGCGTCAGGCTTTATAGCAACCTAAAAACCGACTTGAAACTCGGCGACGAAATTTGGATAAGCGGCAAATTGAAACTCCCACAAAAAGCCATGAACACAGGCGAATTCAATTATCGCAACTTTCTTGACGAACAAAGCATTTTCACCCTGCTTGCCGTTCAGCACGATTCGCTCATTCAAAAAACAGGCAACACTAATCTTTCTTTCCACGAACGCTACATCACACTTCCGACCGCCGAGCGACTTTCAGAAACAATTCAAACGCTCATTCCAAAAAGTGATGAACAGCAGTTCGTCAAAGGCTTGATTCTCGGCGAGCGAAGCGATTTGAGCGACGAAATTAAACTTGCCTTTCAACGAACAGGCACAATTCACGTGCTCGTGATTTCAGGACTGCATATTGGCTTGTTAGTACTCTTGTTGGACTTGGTATTCAAGCGATTGAAAACAACGAAGGCAGGGAAGTGGATTGCTTTTGGCTTGGCGACAGCACTGCTTTTCTTTTACAGCAACATCACAGGAAACTCGCCGCCTGTTGTCAGAGCCGTTATTATGGCGTTGGTCTTCGGATTCTCAAAGGTGATTGAGCGCAAGGCATATCCGCTCAATACCTTAGCGTTTTGCTTGATTGTGATTTTCTCGCTCGACCCGCGTGCCTTATTCAGCGCAAGCGTGCATTTAACGACGGGCGCAGTCGCCTCAATTTTGCTCGTTTATCCGCGCCTCTCGGAATGGATTTCGTTTGAAACAGAAACAAAGTGGCTGAAGCCAATCGTGGCACTTGCGAAGTATGTGTGGGAGTCGCTCGCGCTGACGCTTTCCGCTTCAATGGGCGTTTCGCCGCTCATTGCGTATTACTTCGGCTCGACGGCGTTTCTCGGCATCTTGGCAAATCTTCCCGTCGTGTTGCTCACAAGCCTTGCCGTTTATGCCGCCATTCCGATGATTCTCTTCGATCTTGTTTCGCAAACATTGGCGACGCCTTACGCCGTGAGCGTCTATTACTTCGTGCATTGGGCAATCTTCTTTGCAAAGTGGTTTAGCCAGTTGCCGATTGTGGCAGTTGCCATTCAGCCGAACATTCTCGTTTTGATTGCGTTTTACCTTTCAGTGCTTGCCTTGCTTCAACTTCGCAACCCGAAAACCCGCGCCAAATCGATAATTGCGGCACTTGTGGCAATCAATGTGGCAGTATGGTTTCCAATGTTTGAACCGAAATCGCCGACACCAAAATTCATCTTCAATGCCGTTTATGACGGCACTTCAATTTTCGTGAATGCAGGCGGCGAAACGCTCTTGATTGATGCAGGCACAAAGCGGTCAGATTGGACGCGAATCGAGAAGCAACTTCAAACCTTCGGCTTAACGCCAACCGCATTCGTTCAATTTTCAACGAGCGATAGCGTTGCGCAACAAGTGCCGATTGAAAAGAAAGCAAACCGAAGTGAATCTTTGAAAACAAATAGTGCGATTGTCATTCGTCCGTCCATAGAGCATTGTAAAATCTTGACGAAACGAGCGACGATGGTTTGCACGCAGTATTTGAAAGGCATTTCGGAGAGCGAATTTTTCAAAAGCGATGTGATATTTCTCAAACTCTTGCGCTTTCGTCAGCAGGAAAAAGCGGCATTGGAAAAGTGGATTCAACAGGCAGAGCCGAAACTTGTTGTGGCGGAACTTTCGCCGTTCATGCGCAGGGTAGAGAGAAAGTTTTTTTATCGCTTTGCGAAAACACAACCGCTCATCAAGACGACTGAACGAGACGGACAAATCTTGTGGAAGGAATGATAAGAGTTAAGAATGAATCTATGCGTCGTAACTTTCAACTCCCTTGGGTTCCTCACTGTCTTCGAAATGATTGTGTAAGCCGTTCAATCCGTATCTTTTGTGTTCTGGCTTAAACAGTCGCTATACAAGCGATTCGTCTTTTTTGCTCACGAGATTTTCTAAATCTTGCCGCACTTCTTCGATAGATTGGTAGCGCATTGCCAAGTCATGTTGCAAACATTTGTTCACGATTTGCTCTATGGCTTTCGGCAAGTCGGGGCGCAGGTCGCAAATCGGAGTTGGGGTTCGGTTAAAGATAGCGTGAATGACTGCCATTTCGTTTTCCCCGGTGAAGGGCTGTTGATTCGTGCATAATTCATAAAGCACCACGCCAAAGGAAAAAATATCGGTTCGTGCGTCGGTTATCGTGCCTGTAATTTGTTCAGGCGCAACATAGCCAAGCGTGCCGATAATTGTGCCAAGCATCGTTTTCATCGAGATGAGCGTCGATTTAGACAGCCCAAAATCCATAATTCGCACATTTTCTTTTTCGTCGAGCATCAGATTCATGGTTTTCAAATCGCGATGCACAATGCCGTGATTATGAATCTCTGAAAGCCCACTGCAAATTTGTAACGCAAATTGTTGGATTTTTTTCAGCGAGATTGGGTGATGCGCATTCAAATAGGCTTTGAGCGTTCCGCCTGCTAAGTATTCCATTACGAGATAAACTTGCTCTTGTGTTTCGCCGACTTCATAGACTTTGATGATGTTCGGGTGATGCAATCCGCGCAAGAGTTGCCCTTCGTTGGTTAATCGCCTTCGATTTTCAATGTCGTTGAGTAGCACGGCGTGAAGCACCTTTATCGCAACGATTTGCTTTGTTCTGCGGTCTATGGCTTGATAAACTTTTCCCATTCCGCCCTCGCCCAAGAGATGTTTCAGTTCGTAGTGACTGATGTAGCGGTTCTTGCGATTTTCCAAGATGATGTTCCAATTTTGAATTATCCATCGCACTGCCCAAACTGCACCTATCAGCAATAGCACATAGAGCGCAACTGCCCATTTTGATTTCCATAATGGCGGCACAATCATAAACGCAAGTCTTGCGGGCATTTTTGATTCTACGCCGTCGGCATTGATGGCAAAGACTTCCATTTCATACTTGCCGTCAGACAAATTGCGATAGACTACCGTTGGCTCGCTTGTCATTGACCAAGTTTTATCAGACCCCTTCAAGCGAAAACGAAACTTCGCATTTTGCGGCTCTTTGTAACTATCACTTGCAAACGTAAACGACACGGTATTCTGCCAATGCTCAAATTCTCCTAACGCACTTGGTGATGAAAATTTCAGCGTATCAACCATCACTTTTGAAATGCGTGCTGTTGGCTCTTGCGCTATTGGAGAGACGCCTTGAAGCGAAATCTTCAACACGCCGTCGCTGGTTGTTATCCATAAATTTTCCTCTTCGTCGTCATACCACATGTTCGATAATGCCGATTCTGACTTCGGACGAATCGGAATTGAACCGACTGCCACAAACCGTGCATTTGTTTCCGCTTCGTTTTCAAGCCGACACAAGCCTTTTCTCGTTACCGCCCACAGCGTTCCCGATTTTTGACGGAAGGCATATCGGACGACGTCATGACTTAACCCGTCTTGCACGGTGAAGACTTTTTTTCCACCCCGATTCCAGCGTAAAAGTCCTTTGCCTGTGCATATCCACGCGGTTGTGTCGCCTTTTTTGTCGACTTCTTCGAACACAGAAAACACGACGTTTGACGGCAATCCCTCTTTCGTCGTAAAAGTGTGAATCTTACCGTCTTGCAATTTTGAGACGCCCGTATTGCGCGACGAAAACCACATTGAGGCAACGCCTTCATCTATTGTTTCAATCATATCGCTTGCCATACCGTCAGCGAGATAAAAAGTTTTTCGTGCATTTCCCTCAACGCAATGCACGCCCGACCCATATGTTGCAACCCACAGCACGTTTGTTTTGTTAGCCAATCCTTTGTTCGAGTGTCGTATCGTAGAGATACCGCCAGTAATGCGTTGTAATGACTGCTTGTATAGGCGGTCAATGTTTTCCAAATCCTCTCGAAGCCGAAACAAGTAGTGAAGTCCCGCAACAAAAATTGTATCGCCCTGTTGAGCAAATCCGACGGTGTTGATTTTTTCATTATCGCTGGTGCTTGTAGGAAGCGCGACAACGCCTGCCTTGTCGATGAATACAACGCCTTGTGTTGTTCCAATCCAAATTCGCCCTCGCGCATCTTTGAAGAGCACATTTGTTTCGTCGCTCGGTAAGCCGCTTGTTTTGGTGTAGCGGGTTACTCTATCGGAACGCATTTTTTTCACGCCTTGCCCGAATGTGCCAATCCAAAGTGTGCCTTCTTTATCTTCAAAAGTGCAATTCACCACAAACGGCTCTCCACCATCGGTGCATTTGAATTGCGCTTTGCCGTCTTTGGCATTGGGAGTTGTGAGTCGGTTGAGATTTTTGTCGTAGAAACGCTGTTGCGGCTTGCTCTGAAGCGACAACGCCGTCTCTGCTTCGTCATCAGAAACAGGTTGAATAATGTTTGCCTCAAGTTTCGCCCAGCCTTTCTCGAAGGTTTTGAAATACACCACACCGTTTGAGTCTTGAGCGATAACAGTAACGAAGTCTTCAGGCAATCCGTCTTCGTGGTCAAAGGCTGTGAAGGTTGCGCCGTCGTAGCGCGCAACGCCTTTATCGGTAGCAAACCACATCGCTCCATCTCGGTCTTGAAAAATGTTGTTGATGTAGCGGCTCGGCAAGCCGTCAGGCGTGCTATATGATTTCCACAATCGTTCTTGTGAAATCACCAGCGATGGCAGTAAGAGTGAGAGAAGCGTTAGTTGTATTGTTCGTATCACTATTGTCAAATGTCAAATGCCTTGTGTGATTCAACCCATGCGTTCAGCGATGGATTTTCCTTGTAAGAAGTTCAAGAGGTAATCGCGCCCGCCTGCTTTGCTATCCGTTCCTGACAAGTTGAATCCACCGAAAGGATGCACGCCCACCAGCGCGCCCGTGATTTTGCGATTGAGATAAAGATTGCCGACGAAAAATTCTTCTTTGGCGCGTTCTAACTTTTTCTTGTTTTTCGTGAAGACGCCACCCGTCAAGCCGTATTCTGTATCGTTGGCGATTCGCAACGCCTCGTCAAAATTGGACGCCTTGATGCACGCAAGCACAGGACCGAAAATTTCTTCTTGCGCAATGCGTGCCGTTGGTTCGGCGTCAGCAAAAATCGTCGGCTCAATGAACCAGCCTTTGCTTGCATCGACCTTTCCACCGAAAACTAATTTCGCTTCCGATTTGCCAATCTCGATGTATTCGGAAATTTTCTTGAAGGCTTTTTCGCTCGAGACTGCCGACATAGAGGGATTCTCGACCGCATCGCCAAGCGTGAGCGTGCCCGCTCGCTCGACCAATTTTTCAACGACTTCATCATAAACTTTTTCGTTGATAATCACTCGCGAACACGCCGAGCATTTTTGTCCCGAAAATCCAAACGCCGATTGAATTGTGGCTTTAACGGCTTCGTCAAGATTAGCGTCAGGCTCAATGATAATTGCGTCTTTGCCGCCCATTTCCGCAATGACGCGCTTCATCCACTTTTGCCCTTCGCGCAACTTCGCCGCCGATTCATTGATTTTCAATCCGACGGCTTTTGAGCCTGTGAAGGAAATAAATCGCGTTCTTGGATGCTCGACCATCGCTTCTCCAACTTCCGCGCCGCCATAAATCACATTGAGCACGCCTTTTGGCAATCCCACTTCTTCCATCAACTCTGCAAACTTTGCTGCCACAAAGGGCGCATCGGGCGAGGGTTTCAGCACCACGGTATTGCCTGCCACGAGCGCGGAGGTCGTCATGCCGACCATAATCGACAAGGCGAAGTTCCATGGCGGAAGAATCGCGCCCACGCCAAGCGGAATGTAGACGAGTTCATTGACTTCCTTGCCAAGCCACTTCGGCGATTTGACAACAGGTTGCGGCGCACACAAGCGCATGGCTTCTCGCGCATAAAATTCCATGAAGTCAATCGCTTCGGCAGTGTCCATATCGGCTTCCGCCCAATTTTTTGCGACTTCAAATATCATCATCGCTGAAAACTCGTGCTTGCGCTTGCGCATTTTCTCTGCGGCTTTCAAGAGGTATGAAGCACGCTTTTCAACAGGTGTTTTTTTCCACCCTTCAAAGGCTTCGGTTGCAACGCCAATCGCATGTTCAACATCGGTTTTATCGCACAATGGGAAAGTTCCAACGACTTCGCGATGATTGCACGGATTGGTTGAAATGAGTTTCTGCTCCGACTTATTTCGCAGTTCCGAGCCAATTCGGGCAGGATAATCTTTGCCTAATTCGCCGCGAATTTTTTCAATCGCACGTCGCATCTCGCGTTCGTGTTTTGGATTGCTGAAATCGGTTGGCGGCTCGTTTTGAAACGCAGGCAGTTTTATGGATTTTGTTGCTTTTGGCATCGCTAAACTTTTGGTTGGTTTTTGAAAAGATACTGCAAAATACATCGCACCTGTAAAATCGCAACGCGTAAAATTGACATGCGATTGCTTAATTTCACAAAAACCGTTTGAAGTTATCCGTCCTTAAAAATGAACTTTACGCCATCGTCGGAAACCGACTTTCTCGCTTTTCTCATCGCACTTGCTTCCCTGATTTTTCTCATTGCTGTCAGTGAATCGCTCAAACGGTTTGCGGGCGTTTCGCCGTCGCACACGCGCAAAATTGTGCATATCGCAACAGGCGTTTTTATTTTTTTCGCGCCGTATTTTTTCAAAGAGAAATTTTACCCTGCCTTGATTCCTGCGCTCTTCATTCCCTTCAACATTTTCGCAACGCGCTTCGGCTGGCTTTCCTCGCTTCACGAACAACACTCCGATTCAGACTCACGCTCATCGCTCAACTACGGGACGGTCTATTTTCCGATTGCATTTCTCTTGCTTGTGGTGCTTTGTTGGGATTGGAATGTTTGGATTCTGCAAACCTCCATGCTCGTTTTGGGTTTAGGCGATGCCGCCGCTTCGCTTGTGGGTGAGCATGTTCGAAACCCGCACCAATATAAGTTCAGCACGGTCAAATCGCTTGAAGGCTCGCTGGCAATGTTTGTGGTAAGTTTTCTGGTGATTTATGGGTGTTTGATGTTCTTCAAGCCGCAATCCGATGTGCTTTCGCAGTTCAGTAGCACAGCCTTGATGAGTTTTGCGTTTGCGCTTGCATTGGTCGCAACGGCAGCGGAATCGCTGGTTTCAGGTGGCGCAGATAATTTGACCGTTCCGCTTTCGGTCGCGTTTTTCCTTGCTGTGCTGGAACGCTACGGTGCGCCGATGTTGCAGAATATCGTTCTCGGCGTTGGCATCTCGTTTATGTTTGCGCGCCTTTCGTTGGGACTCAAATTCCTAAACGGCAGTGGCTCGGTTTGCACGTTTCTTTTAGCATCAACGATTTTCAGCATTGGCGGCATTGTTTGGACGATTCCGATTCTGACGTTCTTTTTCCTTTCCTCGATTCTTTCCAAAGTCGGCAAAGCGCGCAAGAAAAAATTTGATTTGATTTTTGAGAAAGGCTCACAGCGCGATATGGGGCAAGTCATCGCCAACGGCGGCGTCGGTTGGATTTTAATGCTCGCTTACCCTTTTCTTCCGAATGAATCGTGGCGCGACCTTTTTTACTTCGGCTATCTCGGCACTATGGCGGCAGTTCAAGCCGACACTTGGGCAACCGAAATCGGCACGATGATTCGCAATCCGAATCCAATTTCCATCGTCAATTTCAAACCTGTTCCTGCGGGCACATCGGGCGGCATTACTTTCATCGGCACATCGGGCGCATTCTTGGGCGCACTCGTGATTGCCATTAGCGGCTGGCTTTCCAACATGACGCTTGTTGAGTCTACGGGACTGCTCAAAGTCCTGACTGCAATTAGCGTTGCGGGGCTTGTTGGAAGTTTGGTCGATAGTTACTTCGGCGGCACCTTGCAAGCACAGTATTACGACCAGTATCGCGATAAAATCACCGAAAAAACCCATCACCTCAACGACGACGGCACGACCGTTCCAAACCAACTCATCAAAGGCGTTCATTGGATAGATAACGACGTGGTGAATTTTGCTTGCGGCGTTACAGGCGCAGTGGTCGCTATGCTCCTTTTGCCTTGATGCTTGGAACAGCACGAGACCGATTAAACTGACTTGCACAGATGTGGATTCTTCGCTTCACTCAAAATGACGACAGAAGTTAATGAATAGTGAAAATAAAAAGCGACTACAAGAGTCGCTTCTTTGACACGAAAGTTGTCAGGCTTATCGCTCTTGCTTTTCAATTTCCTGTTCTAAATCTGCGAAGGCTTTTGAAGCGCGATAGCGTGTGTAGGCTTGTTCGTTCTTCTTGATTTCATCAATCAAAGCGCGCTTAGCCGCTTCGGTGGAGTATTCGACGAGCACATAGGCGCGGAAGAGATTTCCATCACGAACAATTTGCTGTTTGGCAATGCGTGTGCCAGTAAGTTTGGTATTGACGATGTTCTTTTCAACTTCTGTGGACATTTGCAAAAGTTGTGGGTCTTGCCCTGAGCCTGTTTCTTCGCGGAACTTTGCCATTAAGCCTTTGATAGTCGTTTCGACTTGGCGGGCGATGTTGGAGCGAGCGGCGGTTTCGGCTTTGTTAATGGCGAACTGCATATCTTGGGAAACTTCGGTTGCCGCGCCGTAGAGCATTTTGGGGTTATCGGGATTGTTGTCGCGAGGCGGATTCATAAACCAATCAGGAACATCGCCGAGGTCGGCTTTTTGAATGGCTTTCTGACCGCCGCAACCAGCCGCAACAGCGAGAAGAAAGAGCAGTGAAAAAACAGTGATGTGTCGCATGGTGATGTGTCGCATGGCTAAATGAGTTTGAGTTGTTGAAAGTGCTTTGTTCTCTCTTAGTTTTCTTGTGAACGCTACGAAGTTACGCCTTTCGATGGAAAGATGTTGCGTTAATAAATTATGACTCAAATTGAGGAAGAGGACTGTTCAGAGGTGCTTTCGCGACGAGTGATGTCCTCGAGCATGTCTAAAATTTCGGAAGCATCGCCTTGTGAAATTGAGCCTTTGTGAATGGCAACGCGGACGGTTTCAATCGCAAGTGCGGCGTAAATCGGAAGCAAGTGCGGAACTTGTTCGGAAAGTTCGCGCAAGTGTCGCGCAATGACTTGTGCGTCGCCGCGTTCAATCGGTCCTGTGAGTGCATCGGCAATGGTTGGTGCAGAAGCAATGTTGTTCAGCGTTTGGCGCATAATCGGCTCAATAATTTTGGCAACATCTTTCGGCGAAAGCCCAAGTGCGGCGAAAACTTCCGACGACAAACTTGCGAGTGTTACGAGATAATTGCTTGCCATTACGCCGGCGATGTGATAAAGCGTCTTGGCTTCTTTGGGAACAAGCATCACTTTTCCGCCCAAGTCGTGCGCAATTTTTTTTCCAACTTCAATGCCCTCGAGTTCATCGGATTGCAAGCCGAAAAAGCATTTGAAGAGCGATTCAGCATCGTGAGAAGAAACCCCTTTTGGAAAAGTTTGAAACGGATGAAGTGAAATGGTGTGTGCCCCCTTTTGAGCAAGTGGACGAAGCACATCGGTCGTGAGTGCGCCTGAAAATTGCACCACCGTTAAGTGGTGGAAAGGAAGGCGAAGCGTCGCCAATTTTTCAGCAACTGACTGCAACGCAGAATCAGAAACCGTCAGCAAAAGAAGATTGGTGTTCGGGGAAATTGCGTCAAGTGTGTCGGAATACTCTGGAACGCCGAGACTTCCTGCAAGAGCTTGAGCGTCGCTCATGGTGCGATTAACGACTGAAAGAAATCGGTAGCCAACGCTCGAGAGCCGCTGTGCAATCGCCGTGCCCAATGCACCTGCACCGACAAGCGAGACGCGAAAATCTTTGGTATTCAGCGTAGTCGGCACGGCAAGCATTGGAAAAACGAGAAGAAGTTAAAAATTTGAGCCTGAAGAAATTGGCTCTAAAATACTCAATCAAGCGATGTGCAACAAACCGTAAAAAGTTGAAATTTTTTTTGAAAAATGGGAACTCTTTTAGGAACGCATCGTAAAGGAAGTCAAAAGTTCTTTACAAGTTTGAAGTGTCTGACGACACGCAACCTGCCGAAAGGGATTTTACATTACCTTCCGACACTTTGCCTCTATCTGCCAGACTTCCGAAATCATAATTAAATCAATTAATTCGTATTTGGAGGTCATCATGAAAAGCATTGTCAAATTCCCGCTTTTTTTCGCCTTGCTCGCCGTCGTAATGCTACTTACCGCCGCAAAAACTGCTGAACCCGCCGCATGGAGCGACTGGATTCCAATCAGAGACGGACATCAAAATTTACTTTCCTATCGCTATCAGCATCTCAATGAACGCGCAATTCAGTTTGAAATCAAAAACGACTACGACCAAGACGCAAGGTTTTACCTTGAAATCAACACCCGTTGGGACTGGTTGCCTTATGGAAAAGAAGTGGATTATGTCTATGGAAATTTCAAAGTAGATGCCCGACAAATCTTCACGCAACCCATTCGTGGAAGCCAAGTCATCGGGGTGAAAGTCAAGAACTTAGTTTTGAGAGAATCGGTCAATCCGCCGTTGTAATCCTTCGGGAGCAAGAACGGATACACATCAGCGATACAAAATGCGTATCGCCCAGCGCACGGAATGAAGCCGTGCGCTTTTGTTTTGTTGCCCGCCGAGCGCATCAGGCGAAACTTCCCGTTTCTGATGAAAATGGAAAATCCTTATGTTAAGTTTGAAAGCCTAAAATCCACGGACAAATGGATCATCAAAACCCAATCGAATCAGAGTTACTTTCGTCGTCAAAAAAAGTGGCGCAGATTGATGCGCTCAACGCGCAGAGTTGGGCGGCACATTTTCAAAATCCAAAACACGCGCTCAAACTTGGTCAAGAGGCACTTGCGCTCTCGGAGCAAACGAATTATGCGAAAGGCAGAGCGTATAGTCTGCTCAATCAAGGTGTTGCGTATTGGGTCTTGGGGGAAATCGCTGAAGCAAAAGCGCGCCTGTTAGAAGCCGTTAAAGAAATGTCGGAAGCAAGCGACGAACTCGGCGAAGCTAAGGCAATCAACTGGCTTGGAAACACGTTTGAACGACTCGGAAATGATATTGAAGCCCTCAACTGCCACTTGCGCGCGATTGAGTTACGAGAAAAAAACGGCGATAAGGAAGGCGTCGGCGCAAGTTTCAACAATATCGGCAACCTTTACCTCCGTTTGGAAGATTATCCAACCGCGCTTTCTTATTACTTCAAAGCCTTAGAAATTCGTCAGCAACTTGGAGATGAACAAGGCGAAGCGGCAACGCTCACAAACATCGGCATTATTTACTACCGATTGGGAAAATATCACGAAGCACGCGACTACGGACTGCGCGGCATCGAGCGGTTTCGTCGATGTAAAAACCTTCAAGGCTATGCTAATGCGCTCAACAATCTCGGACTTGTCTATGCTAAACTCGGAGAAGACGATAAGGCGATTCGATTCTACAATGAATGCCGTGAGATTTACGCCGAACTTGGTGATAAGCAAGGCGAAGCCAACGCACTCAACAATCTTGGATTGCTCTTCGTCAAAAAAGGAAAACACAGCGACGCGCTCTCGTGTTACGAAAAAAGTTTAGAGATTACGCGCCAAGTCGGCGATAAACTCTTTGAGGCGGAAACCTTGCTCAACATCGGAAAATTTTACAATCAAGAAAGTCAAGATGAACAAGCAAGAGAGAAAGCATTGGACTATCTGCTCAAAGCACGTGAGGCGGCAATAGAACTACGCTCCAAAAAATATCTTGCCGAGATAAGCAAAGAACTCTCTACGGTGTTTGAAGCCAAAGGCGACCTCGAACAAGCCTTTGCATACTTCAAAATTTTCCAACAAGCCCAAGCACAACTGCTCGAGGAAAAAAGCGAGGAGCGCGTTCACGCCTTAGATGCGCGTGCAAACTTACAGAAAGCACTTCAAGAAGCCGAAATTTATCGCCTTAAAAACATTGAACTTGCCAAAGCCAATGAAATGCTCGCCGAAGCCAATACCGCCCTCAAAGAAGCCAATCAACTCAAAAGCGAACTTTTAGCGATTGCGGCGCACGACCTCAAAAATCCACTCACCGCAATTTTAGACCTTGTGCAAGGCGTTTTAGCGACGCTCGATAAGCATCAGCAAGAGCGCATGCTTTATCTCATCATTGAGTTTGTAGAGCGAATGCTCGGCAGTATCGAGAAGGTTTTAGAAATGAGCGAAATCGAAAGCGGGAACATTACGCTCAATCGCAAAAAAGTGGATGTCGGGCAGTTAGCCATGCTCATCGTTGCCAGTTATGAACATCGTGCCGCAAAAAAACGCATTGAGATAAAAGAAGAGATTGCCGATAACATCATCGTATTTGTAGATGAAGACCGATTACGCGAAATTGTCGACAACCTCATCTCTAATGCCATTAAGTATTCTTATCCTGAAAAAACAATCTGCGTGCGCGTCGCTCGTTGCGAGCGTGGTGAGAAAATTACCGATACACCTGTCGCGCAAATTTCAGTGAGCGACGAAGGGCAGGGCTTTTCGGAAGAAGAAAAAAATCGGCTGTTTCAACGCTTTCAGCGGCTTTCGGCAAAGCCAACGGGTGGCGAATCGAGCACGGGGCTTGGGCTTTCCATCGTCAAGCAACTTGTCGAAATGCATGGCGGCGCAATTTGGGCACACTCCGACGGAAAAGACAAAGGCGCAAGTTTCACGATTGAATTACCGCTTGTAGTAGAGCCTAATCATTAAAGAGAGAAAGGTTTAGAGAAATCAAGCCGAAGCGTTTTGATGAGCAATCGGAAATCGATTGATGGCTTCACCCGCAAGGTAAAATGAACCTGTTATCAAAATTAAATCCGAAGCGTTTGCAAGAGACTTTGCGGCGGAAATTGCCTCGTCGGTTGAAGTAAATGCCGTTCCGTTAAGTTGAAGTTCGTGAGAGAGATTTTCAAGATACGCCGCAGAAAGCGCGCGTTCAGTTTGCGGTGTCGCAAAGAAAAATCGAGAAGCAAGTTCCCCGAGTTTCATAAGCATGCTTTTGGCATCTTTATCCTGCATTGCCCCAAAGACAACGAATAAGTTTTCAAACTCCTTCCGATGCTTGTTCAAGGCTTCAACCGTTGCTTCAATGCCATGTGGATTGTGCGAGACATCGAGCAAAATCAATGGACGGCGCGAAACGACTTCCAATCGGGCGCGAAGCCCTGTATTTTCAATGATGTTCAGAAGTCCGTTGCGAATCGCGCTTTCAGAAAAGTTCAAGTATTCAGCGGCGACAATCGCCGTGCGCACGTTTTCGCGCTGATACTCCGCCCAGAGCGGCGTTTCCAAGCCGTAGTAACTTTGGCGTGCGCTATGCAAATGGAATCGCAGTTTGCCGATAGAACTGGTCGCTGAGCCAATGCGCGTAATGGACGGCGCAATCGTGAGTTTCGATTTTTTTTCTTTGGCGGCGCGTGTTAAAACTTCCATCGCGTCGAGCGTTTGATGCGAGAGAATCGTCCTTGCACCTTGCTTGATAATGCCCGCTTTTTCAAGTGCAATCGTCGGAATGTCGTTGCCGAGCCATTCGGTATGGTCAAGCCCTATTGGTGTGATGATGCATACATTTGGCTGAACGACATTGGTGGCGTCGAGCCGTCCGCCCATGCCGACTTCAATGACGGAGAGCGTCGCATTGCTATCGGCAAAGTATTTGAAGGCAATGGCGGTTGTAACCTCGAAAAAAGTCGCGCCTGTGGATTCGGCAAGCGGACGCAAAAAGCGCGTGTATTCGGCAACAGCTTCTTGTGGAATCGGAAGGCTATTGAGACGAATGCGCTCCGTGAAGTCAATCAAGTGCGGGGAAGTGTAAAGCGCGACTTTCTCGCCACTTTCTTTGGCAATTGACGCAAGCAGTGCCGACGTAGAGCCTTTTCCGTTTGTGCCTGCCACATGAATCACTTTGCCCATTTTGCGTTCAGGATTGCCCAATGCTTTGCAAAGTGTTTCCATCGTTTCCAATCCCATCTTCATGCCAAATCGGTGTAGCGGGAAGAGAAAATCAATCGCATCTTGATAGGTGAACATCGGTGTAAATGTCGTTAAGTTTTCTTGCGTGTTATTCTTGTGTGTTTCTGAGAGCAAGTTTGATAAGTTCGTCGACTTTGGCGTTCGGCGATTCGGCAATGGCGGCGCGCAAGGCTTTTTCGGCAACGGCTTTTGAATAGCCAAGCGCAAGCAGTGCTGAATAGGCGTCGCTTCGTGCTTGCTGTGTATCGCTTTGAACAGGAATCGCGATTGAGGATTTCAAATCCAATTTGGTGATTTTATCGCGCAGGTCGACCATAATCCGCTCAGCGGTTTTTTTTCCAACGCCTGAAAGATTTGTAAGGGCACGAACATTATTGGCGATGATGGCTTCGCGCAGTTCGCCTGCGTTCATACCTGAAAGAATCGTTTGCGCCATTTTCGGTCCAACGCCTGAAACCGTCAGGAGAAGTTTATAGACTTGGCGTTCTTCTTCGGTGGCAAAGCCGTAGAGCGAAACGGCATCTTCGCGAAGATGAAGGTAAGTAAAGAGTTTGACTTTTTCGCCGAGCGCAGGGAGTTGCTGATGCGTGCTGGTCGTGATGCTAACGGAATAGCCAATGCCGCCCACATCTACAACGATTTCAACGGGAGATTTCTCAGCAAGCGTTCCGATAAGATAGGCAAGCATCGGAAAACAGGCGTATTGTGTATTGTTGGAAGATAAAGAGCCGAAGTGCGGGCTTCGGCTTCTCGGTTGAAAATCGTTTAGGCTTGTGCAGGCGCGCTCAATGTCTTAACAAGCTTGGTCAGCTTTGACTTCTTATTCGCTGCGTTGTTTTTATGAATGATGCCCTTCGTCGCCATTTTGTCAAGTTTCTTGAACGCTGCGCTCAAGGCTTTATTTGCTTCTTCGAGCGAGCCTTTGGCGGCAACAATTTTCTTGACTGTTTTGATGAGCGACTTCATTTCTGATTTATTTTGCTTGTTGTAAGCATTGCGTCGTTTGGACTGACGAACACGCTTTTCGGCTGATTTGTGTTGAGGCATTGATGTCGTTAATCTGAAAAAATTGGTTCAAAAGAGCCGCAAATATAGAGAACTTCGGCGCGAATTTCAAAGCAAAACTTAAAAAGCAAAAGGCGGAGTTGGCTTCCGCCCTTTTCGCCAAATCGCAGAACGAACTACGCCGTTACGCCAACTTTGGACAGCGCATACTCAAAATCCTCGATAATATCATCGATATGTTCAATGCCAACCGAGACGCGCAAGAGTTCGGGGGTAACGCCTGCCGAGCGTTGCTCTTCTTCGCTGAGCTGTTGGTGCGTGGTTGCCGTTGGGTGAATGATGAGCGTTTTTGCGTCGCCAACATTGGCAAGGTGGCTGGTGAGTTGAAGGTTGTTGATAACGGCTTGTGCCGCTTCAAAGCCGCCCTTCACGCCGAATGAAAGCACACAGCCGAAACCGTTGCGCAAGTACTTTTTCGCATTCGCGTGATAGGGGTGCGAGGGCAAGCCGGGATAACTCACCCAAGAAACGGCGTCGTGCTGTTCAAGCCACTGCGCAAGTTTGAGCGCATTAGAAGCACTGCGTTCTACACGAAGCGAGAGCGTTTCAAGCCCTTGCAGGAAGAGAAACGAATTGAACGGCGAGAGCGCAGGGCCTAAATCGCGCAAGCCTTCAACGCGCGCGCGAATGATGAACGCAATGTTCGGAAAGCCATTTGCATTGCCTTTGCCAAATACTTCATTGAATTTCAAACCGTGATAGCCGGGGCTGGGTTCGGTGAAAATCGGAAACTTGCCGTTACCCCAATCAAAGTTGCCTGAATCCACGATAACGCCGCCGATGCTTGTGCCGTGTCCGCCAATCCATTTCGTTGCCGATTCGACGATGATGTCCGCACCAAACTCAATCGGTCGGCAAAGGTAGCCTGCCGCGCCGAAGGTGTTGTCGACAATGAGCGGAATGCCAGCCTCGTGCGCGACTTTGGCTATGGCTTCAAAATCGGGAATGTTGAATTTCGGATTGCCGATAGTTTCAAGGTAAATCGCTTTGGTTTTCTCGTCAATGGCTTTCTTGAAATCGTCGGGATTATCGCCGTCGACAAACTTCACCTTGATGCCTAATCGCGGGAACGAGACTTTGAATTGGTTGTAAGTGCCGCCGTAAAGGTAACTGGTTGACACAATGTTTTCACCGGCTTGTGCGAGCGTTGAAATGGCAATCAGTTGTGCCGCTTGTCCGCTGGAGACGGCAAGTGCGGCAACACCGCCTTCAAGTGCCGCAACGCGCTTTTCAAACACATCGCTCGTTGGATTCATAATGCGTGTGTAGATGTTGCCGAACTCCTTGAGCGCGAAAAGATTGGCACCGTGCTCGGAATTGTTGAACACGTAAGAAGTCGTTTGGTAAATCGGAACAGCGCGGCTGTTAGTTGTTGGGTCAGGAATTTGACCTGCATGAACTTGCAAGGTTTCGTAGCGAAAATTGCGTGGCTTTCCGTTTGATGCTGACATGGTGTGGTGAGTTTAGTTGTTAGAAAAAAACGAGCGAGTCAGCAAGAGCGGCATTGGGGTGCGTGAATCGGAAAGCGGCTTTACGAAATACGAAAATCAGAAAAACGAAAAAGCCTCTTTCCGACGGGTGCAGAAAGAGGCTTCAAAACTTTGGTGTTGAGCGTGTTCTTTCTGTCATCTTTCCCATCGTTTGTTGAACGGGCGCGAATTAGCACCATTTTCAAACAAGACTCCAAATTTGTGATTGAGACTTGCCTTGAACGGTTGCTAAGGCTTCGTTGGGCGCGAACCCTCTGCCTTTCTTGATGACAACTCAAATAAGAAATTGTGAATGAACAAATTGTTGAACGCAAATATAGTTGCGCGAAAACCGATTTTCCAAATCGCATCATTTTTTCAGCAATCCAATGGATTCCTCGCTACGCTCGGAACGACAGGGCATTCTGAACGGAGCAAAGCGAAGAATCACAATGAACGCGCCTACTTCGCGAATATCATCTTTCTAGTTTGCACAAACGCACCTGCTTGCAATCGGTAAAAATACATACCAGACGAAAGTCCAAAGCGTTGCGCGTCAAACACAAATTGATGAACGCCTGCGGTCTGCTGTGCTTCAAAGAGCGTCGCAATTTTTCTGCCCATCATATCAAATACTTCCAACTTGGCAACATTATCGCTCGGCAGATTGTAACTGATAACAGTCGTTGGATTAAACGGATTTGGGTAGTTTTGATGAAGCGCAAAGTCCTTTGGCACAAGCGGCGTTTGGTGATGAGAAAGCGGAAAGAAGTTAATCGCTGCAAGCGCGTTAGCGATTCCCCAGCCAATTTCGCGATTGGGCGCGTTGGCGTTTGAAGCCGTGGATTTAATCGCGGTGATAACTTGCATTGGCGTTAAGTTTGGGTGCGCCGAAAGCACAAGTGCGGCAACGCCTGCAATGAGCGGACAAGAAAGCGACGTGCCGCTCGCGTTAGTGTAATTATTTCCGCTGGATGCAGCAGAGCGAACGCCGACGCCTTGTGCCGCAATGTCAGGCTTTATTCTGCCGTCCGCGGTTGGACCGACGGAACTGAAACTGGCTCTAACACCTGAACTTGTAACAGCGGCAACGGCTAAAATGCTATCGGCATCGGCAGGTGCACCGAGCGTATTGGCAGGGAGCGCAACCATGCCGCTATTGCCCGCGCTGTTGCAAACCACAATCCCAAGACGCGCTGCACGGCGAGCGGCAAGTGTGCTAATAGCAGTTTGTCCGTTCATCTGTTGCCAAGTGTATGACGGAAAAGGCGGGTCAAAATCAAGGTAGCCAAGCGAACTGGTGATAATATCTGCGCCTAAACTATCTGCCCAATCAACAGCCGCCGCCCAATTATCTTCTTCAACAGGCGTTTCGGAGCCTGCGTCTTCGGTGCGAGCAAGCGCGTAATGCGAATTGAACGCAGGTCCGATAAGTTGTCCCTCTTTGAAACCGCCAACAACGGAAAGTGTGAGTGTCCCATGTGAATGAGGCGCGACGGTATTGTTTTGACCTGTAACAAAATCTTTGCGCGCTACAATCGTCATGGTGCTAAACGCTTCGTGCGTCAGGTTGCTAAATCCTGCATCAAAATTAGCAATGAGCACGCCTTGACCTGTGTAGCCTAAGTCATGCACCGCAGGCACATTGAGTTGGCTAAGTTGCCCAAACGAGGGACCATAGTTCAGCACATGCGGTGAAAGTGTGCTTGAAGGTTGAATCGGAGAAGGCAACGAAGGCTTTTCAATTTCGGGCGGACGGCGAAAGGCTTTAACGGCATCAATTTCAAGAACAGACGAAACTGACTCGAGTTGAATTAAATCAGATTTGCGAATTGTTCCGCTGACTTTTGATAATCCTTTCAAGTGATGTTTGATGCGAAGACCGGCCTGTTCAAGAGCGTGTAGGTCCGCAGGGTCAAAGGGCAAATCTTCGCTTGTAATGATGCTTGGCAGAACGCCCGCCGAAACCATTTTTTGACGACGTTTAATGGCGCGCTTTGAGAGCAGGTCTTCAGGACGAACAGTTGCCGATGATTTGCGCGAAAGCGTTACAAGCACTTTCACCTCAGCATGGTCTGGAAGGGTGCTCAACCGAGTAGCAAGCGCAGGCGTAACTTTTGACAACTGTCCAAATGCTACACTTGCCCATGCAAAAAGAAGCACAACAGCAAAAGCACATTTTTTCATGGTTGTAGTCGCGTTAAATGTATTGTTCCATTTCTTTGCGTTTCAAGACATCGACGATGTTTTTAACATCTTGCGAGCGACCGCGTTTGCAGATAAGCAAGGCGTCGGATGTTTCTACCACAATCGCGTCTTCAATGCCGATAATCGCAACGGTTTTATGTTTAGGCTTGAAGACAAGCGTATTGGCAGAATCTTGAAGCAAGAGGTTACGATTTTCTTCACGCTCTAAGTTATGGTCGCGGAACTTCATGATTTCGTCCCAACTGCCTGCATCTGACCAATCAAAATCGCCTTCCAGCACATAAACACAGTCGGCTTTTTCCATCACGCCGTAATCAATCGAAATCGGGTGCGTCCAACTATAAACATTTTCAATCGTTTTCCTTTCAGCGCGCGTGCCGATGGCGTTCTGAATGGTTTGCATATCGAGATAAAGTTGTGGCATAGAGCGCTCGAACTCACGGCTAATCGCATTGACATGCCAGATGAACACGCCGCTGTTCCAGAGAAAATCGCCGCTTTCCAAAAAGCGCTGAGCGGTTTCAATGTCGGGTTTTTCGGCGAAGGTCTTAACCTTGTGCGCATTCACGCCGAAACGCACTTTAATGGACGTCGTGATTTCAGGGTTGGTATCTTCGGCTTGAATGTAACCGTAGCCTGTTTCGGGGCGCGTGGGCTTCATGCCAATGGTAACGAGCGCGGCGGTTCGTTCTGCGACTTCAACGGCGGCACGCAAGGTTTCTTGAAAGCGTGCGACATTTTGAATCACATGGTCGGAAGGAAGCACGCACATTACTGCATTTGAATTGCGCTTTTTGATGAAGGCGGTCGCAAGCGCAATACACGGAGCTGTGTTTCTGCTGGTTGGTTCAACGATGATATTTTTTTTCGGAATGTTCGGCAACTGTTTGCGCACCAGTTTTCGTCCAGAAGAATTGGTAACGATGACGATATTTTCATCGCGCACGAGACCTTTAAGTCGCTCAACAGTTTTGCAAATCATGGTGCCGTCGCCGAAGAAATCCAAAAACTGTTTAGGCAAGTGTCGACGCGAAAGTGGCCATAGCCTTGTGCCTGAACCACCTGCCATAATCACCGCAAAAAGGTTTGGGTGCTCGTCGGCGTAAGTACGTTCAATCGCAGCAGCAATCGGTAGCGTGCGTTCGTGTTCCATTGTGGTATAAGAGTAAAAGTTACTTTTTCTTTCGTTTGTTTTTGAGTTGCTTTTCGCACATGGCGATGCGCATTTTGGCGTCGCTGTTATTCGGCTCGTAAAGCAGAATTTCCTTGGCGGCTTTGATTGCACCGTCGTAATCGGCTTGGTCGTAAAGAACCGACGACAAATTTTCCAACGCTAAAACAAACCGCGAATCGAGCTCGATGGCTTTGCGATAATACCGAGTCGCCTCATCTTTTAAGCCTTTGGCTTCGCTAACGAAGCCTAAGTTGTTATAGCCCATCGCGTAATCAGGATGTTGCGTCGTGAGTTCAGTGAACACTTTCATCGCTTCATCAAGCCGACCTGCGCGAAAGAGCGAAACGCCGAGATTATTTTTGGCATCAGCAAAATTGGGTTGCAACTGTGAGAGACGCAAGTAAAGTAAAATTTTCTCTTCAACATCTTGTGCTTGTTCGGCTTTCTCAAAAAGTGCTTCGGCGTCCCAAGTGAGTTTGCCTGACTTAAACTCTTCGGCAAGTTTTAGGTTCTCAATAGCTTCGTTGTAGTCAGGTTTAATCGAGAGGGCTTTTTTGAAATCAGAAATCGCTAAATCGTATTCGCGCTGAATGAATTTGATGTAGCCTGAGTTGTTGTAGGCTTCGTAATTTTGAGGTTCAATAATTTGCGCAGCGGTAAAGTAATAAGAAGCGGAATCGGCACTGCCTAAAAAGAAAAAGCACTTGCCAATCGCATTGTAGAGCAAGGCTTTATCGTTGGCGTTGAACTTTGTGCCTGTGAAAATGAACGGCTCTGCAGATTTGAACGCTGTGAGTGCTTCTGCAAATGACTTTTGGTTATATGCGTCAATTCCTTTGATGAAAAAGGCTTTGCCATTTACGCTCGCAAGGCTATCGCGTATGATGGACTCGGTATCAAGCGTTGTTGCTTCTTTTGTGCTCCGACAAGCACTCAGCAACAAGAGCGTTCCGAAAGCGATAAAGAAAACAACTCTGTTTGGCATATCCACACAAAAGACGCGTTAGACTAAAAATGTGAAAGAATAAAAATACATATCTTTGGACAAACTTTCAGAAACAAAACCACGATGTGATTTGAACCGCACGGAACTCACCAATCTTGTTAAACTCCTAAGCGAAAAAGGACTTTCACTGACTGAACATCAACAAGCACAACTGTGGAAATACGCTGAATTGCTTTTGGACTGGAATAAAAAAGTCAATCTCATTTCACGAAAAGATCAAGACGCTGTGCTGACAAAGCATGTGCTTCACGCGCTTTCGCTTGCACTCTTTCACAACTTCAAGCCCAAAGAGCGCGTTTTAGATTTAGGAACTGGCGGAGGCTTGCCTGGAATTCCACTTGCCATTGCCTTTCCCGACACCTACTTTTTGCTCATTGATTCCATCGGAAAAAAAATTACAGCATGTTCGGATATGATTCAGAAACTTAAACTTAAAAACGTGCTTGCTCAAAAATCGCGCGCCGATGAATTAAAGCATGTCAAGTTTGACGTGGTGGTCAGCAGGCAAGTGGCGGCAATGCCTGAACTGTGCGCATGGTGCCGACCGCTTCTCAAAAAAGGCGGCAAACTGCTTTGCCTTAAAGGCGGCGATTTAGAAGAAGAAATCGGACAAGCCCTAATTGATGGCGCAGAAAAACTCGCTTTTCCTGAACACATTGAGCAACACTCGATTGATTTTCTCGGCGAAAAGTTCAAAGAAAAGGTCGTCGTTGTTGCCACATAAAAAAGCCGTTTGAAACTTCTCAAAAGAGATTGAAAACTTGAATGACACGAATTTATCTCGATAACGCCTCAACAACGCCCGTCGAGCCCGACATCGTCAAAGAACTGTTGCCATTTCTTGAAACGCAGTTCGGAAACGCCTCTTCCATTCATGCATTCGGACAGCAAACACGAAACGCGCTCGAGTTGGCACGCGAAGAATTGGCGAAAGAAATCGGCGCAAAGCCGTCGGAAGTTTTTTTTACATCGAGCGGAACAGAAGCCGATAACCTCTCGCTTAAAGGCGTTGTGTTGGCAACGCTTGGCAAGCCGATTCAAATCATCACGTCAAAGTTGGAACACAAGGCAGTTTTGGAAACGGTCGAGTGGCTTGAAAAAAAGTTCGGCGTAGCGGTTGAATATGTTGCGCACGATGCGCACGGACGGTTGGACTTGGACGACCTCAAACAGAAAATCCGTCCAAATTGCCTGAACCTGATTTCCATCATGCACGCCAATAACGAACTTGGCAATATCAACCCCATCAAGGAAATCGCTGAAATTGCCAAATCCTACAACGCAATTTTCCACACAGACGCGGTGCAAAGCGCAGGCAAGTTGAAACTCCATGTTGATGAACTTGGCGTTGATATGATGGCGATTTCAGGGCATAAATTTTACGCGCCAAAAGGCATTGGAGCAATTTATATTCGCACAGGCGTTCAAATCGAATCGCTCTTGCACGGCGGAACGCATGAGCGCAATCGTCGCGCCAGCACGGAAAATGTCGCATTTAGCGTAGCACTTGCCAAAGCGTTCAAACAGTCTCAACAAAATCTCCAACAAACAAACTTACATGCACAGTTGCTTCAAAAAGCCTTTCTTGATTCGCTTTCTGAACTGAATGTTCCGTTTTCTTTGAACGGCGACGAAACCAATAAACTACCGCACATCATTAACCTTTCGTTTCCAATTCCAACCGAACAAAAACTGGCGGGCGATGTGCTTTTGCTTGCGTTGGATGCGGCAGGCGTTGCTGTTTCAAGCGGAAGCGCATGCACCAGCGGAACGGCGAAGCCGTCGCATGTGCTCTTGGCACTTGGAAAAACCGAGCACGAAGCGCGTGCAAGCGTGAGGGTATCGTTTTCAAAGTTCAACACGATAGAGGAAGTTCGGGAGGCGGCAACACGATTTGCCGACGTGCTCAAACGGTTGCTGTGATTACTTGATTTGAGCAATTACATCTAAAATGCCGACGCGAATCATCATGACGGCGATTGCCGCCATGAAGAGCGATGCGACTTTAGCAACGGCTTTTGCGCCGTTTGGTCCCATCAACCGCCTTACATACTCCGAAAAGTAGAAGAGCAAAAACACAATTACAAGGTTCAAAACGAGCGAGAGCGTTGTCATTAAAAAGCCGTAAGTGTCGTTGAGAATCAGCAAAGTCGTCAGCACAGCAGGACCAGCAATCAAGGGAATGCCAAGCGGAACGATGCTAACATTTTCAGGGTCAGCGGGCTGTTTGGATTCATCGGCGCCGGACTGCACCAAATCGCGAATGGCGATTAAGAGCAAAATTAAGCCGCCTGCAATTCGGAAATCGGAAATGCTAATGCCGAGAAAGCCGAAAATCTGCTGTCCGCCAATCATAATCATAATTGCAATACCAAAGGCGGTGAGCACGGCTTGTGTGGTGAGGCGTCGACGTTTGTTGTCAGGAAAAGATTGAGTAAGGCTAATGAAAATCGGCAAGGCGCCAGGCGCGTCAATGGCAACAAAGAGCGGGATAAAGGTGAGCAAGAAATTGTCAAAGCTTAATGCGGGCATTGCGCCTTCAATGAAAAGAAACATGCCTTAAAGTTTGTGCAGGTGTTCTAAAAGGTACAAGTTAAAGATGTCGGGTTGCTCGAGGTTTGGTAAGTGACCTGCGCCGTCGATGATTTTCATTTGGCTATTTGGAATGCCATCGTGAATGACTTTCATAACGGCGTCGCTCATCAAGATGTCTTCCGCGCCTGTAAGAACAAGCGTCGGCACCGTGATAGACGCAAGAAGCGAGACCGAGCTTTCGCGCAAGGCAAGGGCCTTGAGCGCTCTGGCAATCGCTTGCGGTGATTGCTGGCGAATGATGGATTCAACATGTTTGACAAGTTTAGGTCGTAAGCGATGAGAAGTTTCGCCAAGAAGTTTGGGAATCATGCGCGTAACGGCTTCTTCTGTGCCGTTCTTCAAAACTGCGTCGATAAAGTCGAAGCGTGCCGCTTTGGCTTCGGGCGAATCGGCTTCAGCGCGCGTTGCACAAAGCACAAGCGAGCGGACTTTTTCGGGATACTTTTTCCAAAAGGCGAAGGCTTTGTATCCGCCCATTGAGATTCCAACCAGCGTGGCTTGTGAAATCGCGAGTGCATGCATCAAGTGGTTGAGCGCGTCGGCATAGTCGTTAAAAGTCCAATCTTGTTTTGGGGGCGAATCATTGAAGCCGAAAGCATTTGGTGCGAGCGCGGCGTAGCCGTTATCGGCAAGTGCATCAAGTTGGTTCAGCCACATCTCAGCGGAAAGCGGAAACGCATGAAGGAGGATAACAGCTTTTTCGCGCTTATCTAAATTTCTTGCGGCGTAAGTGAGCATCAGCGGCGAAGCAGTTGGTTAAGGATTGATAGAAGAATGGGTGAACGCTGTTGTAATCGGTGTCGTACAAGCGTTGCTAAGTCTAAATTGAGCGTATCGCAGAACGACGGGTTGGTCGTTCCTTCTCCTGTGTCCTTTTTATACTTGCCATTCGTTTTTTTTGTAATCATAAACGAATCCTTCAACGATGCCGTATTCCTCGGCTGTGATAAGCGAAATGATTTTTCTCTTTGAGGTCGTGGTACATTCTGCCAAGGTGGGTCAAGAGTTTAGCAATCACTCTTTGGTGCTCCGCCAGTGTGTTGATTCGCATTGCCTTGACTTCTTTGAGCGTAGTCATATACATACAGGAATCTGTGAAGAGATTCAATCAAAAAATTACAAACCGTTAGTTTTGCCTTTGCCTGCTTTTTCGGCTTCGCGTAGCAGAGCATTGGCTTCACGGATAAGGCGTTGCGCTTCGATGCGTGCTTCGTCGATGATGTCCTCGGCACGGCGTTTAGCTTCGTTTTCTATATCGGCGGGCATTGCGCCTTCCTTGGGCGGAATAGCATTTGGAACGGGCATATCGCCAAGCGGAAAATCAGGTTCAGGGTTCAATCCGGCGTTCAGACTCTCGAGCAAGACGCGACGTGTGTCTTCACCTTTGCGCGGCGCAAACAAAATGCCCATTACTGTTCCGATTCCAGCGCCAAGTAGCGTTCCCCAAAATAAACCCTTGTAAAACTCGTTTTTCTGCATACTGCTAAATTATGGTTGTGATGACTGGATGGAGACTTTGTATCCTAATTCGCTAATATCTGCAATCAATTTTTCGGCGCTGATTTTGGATGCGTCAAACTCAACATCAGCACCGCCAACTTCTTGGCTCACATTCACAGACTTTACGCCGTCAATCTTGGTCAATTTTGATTCAATCGATTTTTCGCAGCTGCTGCAAACCATTCCATCAATCTTAAAAGAAACTTTTACGACAGCGGGCTTTGGGGCTTCTTTTTTTTCAGAGCCGCAACCGATAAAGACGAAAAGCGCGAGAACAAAAGACAAAATCTTCATGTGTGAAATATATTTGAGTTGTGAAAAGTGATGAACGAAGTTACAAAAACTGAAACGAATCCTGCTTAAATTCTTCAACTGTATCAATTCCAAGCAAATCTCATGAAGCCAATCTATTATTTCTTAGGCGCAGGAATATCAATTGCACTTTCAATTTACCTTTTTGTCTTTGCCACAAGCCCTAACCATGAACTTGCAGGCATTTTCGTTGGACTTTGGGCGCCGACCATTATCGGAATTGGGATTTACAACGAACTTATCAGTATTTACGAAGAAATCGTCTATCAGCGCAAGCAGCGCGAAGGAAAACAATAACGAAATGGAGCAGGGTAAAATTCTAACGCTTCTGTTGATTGGACTCTTCGGTGGAGTGGGCTGTATTTCTCGTTACCTGATTTCAGGCGGGCTAAACGCGTGGCTCGGGAAAGCTTTCCCATATGGCACGCTTGCGGTTAATGTCATCGGCTCGTTCATCATGGGAATTATTTTTGAAGTGGCCTTGCGCGGCGGTGTAATTTCTCCAACATTGCGAATCGCACTCACAACAGGCTTCTTGGGCGGATTGACCACATTTTCTACATTCAGTTTTGAAACCGTCGAGCTCCTTCTGAACGGAAAGTATTTCGTCGCTCTCCTAAACGTCGCAAGCTCACTGATTGTTTGTTTTCTTGCGACCTACCTTGGCATTTCACTCGTCAGGCAACTGTAGCAGGCGCTGTGAAAGACTTCGTGCATGAAGCCTTTGCCTGCAGTAGGTCTTCGTCAAAACAAATCAAACAGCCGAACTCAAAAAAACTTTACGACGAGTGCAAAGCCGCCTTCAACACAGAACTCAACATTGACCTGCCACAGCGATTCAAGCAATGCCTTCGTTAAGATGCTGCACGATTTGAACGCAAAGTTTTAGAACGCAAATTTTCTTTGACGGCTTCGGCGTTGCGCTGCAAGCGGCGTAGTCCTGTTCTGAATAGGGGCGTTTCACCAAAGATGCGCTGAAAAGAAGATTTTGTGAGGTCTAAAATATCGTCAGCGGAAAGCCGTTGAACATCGGGTTTAGGTTGAAATTCGGGAATGGCAGTTGGCTTTGAAAAACGATTCCAAGGGCAGACGTCTTGACAAATGTCGCACCCAAAAAGCCATTCGCCGAGCATGGATTTTTCTTCGTCGGTGAAGTTGCGTTTGAGTTCGATGGTCAGGTAGGAAATGCACTTGCGGGCGTCGACTTGACCGTCGTGCGTGATGGCGCGTGTTGGGCAGAGGTCAATGCAAGCGGTGCAAGTGCCACAGTAGTTTTGAAGGTAGGGCGCGTCGTAATCGAGGTCGCAGTCGAGCAGTAAATTTCCGATGAAAAAAAACGAGCCGAGCCGTCGAGAAATGAGGTTCGTATGTTTGCCAATCCAGCCCAAGCCTGAACGCTGTGCGAGGACTTTATCCATTGTCGGAGCGGAGTCGACAAAGGCGCGTCCATTCACATTCCCGACCAAGTCGCAGACAAACGAGAAGAGGGTTTGCAATTTTGATTTGACAACGATGTGATAGTCTTTGCTTTGTGCGTAGATGGAAATTTTGCCATTGGTGGAATGAGAGAGTTGAGAAGGAAAGTAATTCGCAAGCACGGAAACAACGGATTTGGCTTCGGGCATGAGAACTTTGGGATTGGTGCGCTTTTCAAAATTTTCTTCCATATAGCGCATTTCGCCGTGCATGCCGCGCGCGAGCCACTGCTCTAATTTTCGTGCTTCATCGGAAAGGGCTTCGGCGCGTGAAATGCCGACGGCGGAAAATCCCAATTCAAGCGCGCGCGCTTTTATCCGATGAGAACAGTCTCGCAGTGAAAGCGTCATAGAAAAGTCATTTCTCAAAAATACAAAAGCGTCTGTTTGTGGCAGACGCTTTTTGTTGAGACATTCCGCGTTAAAAATCAGCCCTTAGTTTTGTTCGGGGATTTCAATGATGCGTTCGTTGCCGTCAGCATCAAAGAAGCGAACCTTGAACGGACCTGTTTTGGTGCTGGTGGTTGCGCTGTTGAGTTCATTTTGCGTGGCTTTGCGCTTTCCTGATTGACCTTTGTTGTCAACGAAAGCAGTTTCGCCTGAATTAACCTCGTACTTCTTTCCGTCTTTGGTTTCGAATTCACCTTTTCCTTCAACAATGGTGAGTGAAGAACCTTCGCTGTCGCTGTTGTATGCACCGTTTGTGCCTTTGATAGACGCGACCGAAGTCGGAGAAGTGAAGCGGAACTGTTCGCCTGGCTTTTGCTTGATGTTGAAGCCAAGTTTGCCGAAATTGATGTCGACGGTCTTTTCCATTTTGCCATCGGCTTTTTCGCCGCGCACTTTGATTTCCGAGTTTTCTTGAACGCGAATCACCGAGCCGTCGACAAAGCGCAGAATCGAGAACGATTTGTCGCCGGTTTTGACCGCGTCGCCAGAGTTCAAGTTTTGTCCGCGTTGTGCAGGCTTGAACGGCATATTTCCGCTTTTGGCTTGAACATCTTTGACGGTTTTAATCACAATCGCGACATCGGCAACAGGTGTGCGATTGGGTTCAGACGATTTCGTCTTGTTCGTGCTTGCGGTTGCAAGGCTCACAGAGAAGAGCAGAGCGAGCGTGCTTAAAATAATTCGGTTCATAGATAGTGTGTTTGAGAGTTTCATCGTTGTTTCCCCCCTGTTACTTGTTTAAGGCTCGGGCGAGTGCTTCGCCGTCGGTGCTGTTGGTGTATTGAACGCCTTCAATCGGTCCGTCAAAAGAAACGAAGCGTGTGCGTGGGTCGCGAAGCCAATCGGGCGCGCCTGACCCATATTTTTCAAGCAAGAGGCGGCGAATTTCGTCGGAAACAGCAGGGCTGTTGGTTGCCGAAGCACTCGTGCCCGAAAGGTTTTCCGACATACGGAACACGGCGATAGCTTCTGCACGTCTGCCGCCCCCAATGTCGCCTTCAATCAAGAGCACATATTGCTGACCGGCTTGCAATTGGCGCACGCCACCTGTTGGATATTGGTAACTTGGTGATACAACGGTTGCATCAACCATCGGCACGGTGTTGCGCACCAGTGCGATGTTTGCCGAAGCGGTCGGGTCTTGGAAAATGCGCACACGATAAGATGCGGCATTGCCTTGCCAACGAATCGTCGGATAAGGGTTGCTGATTTCCGTCGGCTCAATGCCGGCTGTCGGATAAATCAAATCGATATACGCTTCTTGTAGGTTTTGAATCACGAAAGTCAATGGAAGCGCATCAACAGGCGTCAAATCGTTGTTGTTGGTAAACAATTCAAAGAGGATGGTGTAGGTGCCTGATGGAAACCGTCCGCCTGCTTTCTGAATGATGTCGCGAAGCAAATCGCGCGACGCATCTTCGGTTTTGCCGCTCAGACGCCATGGACCGCTGGCAAGCGTGTTGTTGGTATGACGAACAGACCCTGTGAAATTCTGAACCCAAGGGCTAAGACCTGAGCCAATCAGTTGTCCGTTTCGTGAAAATTTCATGGAAAGGCGCGTCGGAACGGGCTGTCCGTTGTTTTC
>CALKXI010000029.1 GCA_938003965.1 uncultured Chlorobiales bacterium | reverse complement strand
CGTGCCGTCTTCCCATTTGGCGTCGCTTCGCAGGAAAAATGTGGCGCGTTTGCCGTCGTTTGAAAATTCCCAACGGGTTGCGAGCATCGGTAAAAAGCGCACTTCACCGCTTGCTGAATCATACTCGGCTTGAACAAGTTTTGGAAATAAGAGCATGCAAACTTCGCGCGAAATGGAAAACTGAATGAGCAGTGGGTTGAGATGGTCAAAGTCGTTCGCAATTCCAATCACAACCGTTTCCGCGCGAAACGATGTAGCGTCTTTGCGCGAAGTGCATGAAAGGCTGAACAAGAGCGTGATAAAAAGAAGAAAACGAAATGCGTGCATGTGCAACATGGTTGATGGTGAAAGTTGCGAAGATAATCTCTGCTGTTCGCATTTACTTACTCAACATCAACCGTTAGCGCATGAGCACATTGCGAATGACTGCCGACATTTCCGTCATATCAAAAGGCTTCGAGACAATGTCGATTTGTTCTTTGACGAGTTTTTGAGTTTGCTCTGAATCCATGTAGCCCGTCATGACGACAACCTTGATGTTTTCTTTTATGCGGCGAAGTTTCTCGAGCAGTTCGTAGCCGTCCATGTTCGGCATTCCCATGTCGGTGAGCACGAGGTCAATTTGTTTTTTCTGCTTTTCAAAAAGCGTGAGAGCCTCTTCGCCATCGGCGGCTTCAAGAACGTTGTAGCCTTTGGCACGCAACATTTTCGCAAGAAGTGTTCTCATAAACGGCTCATCTTCCACAATCAGCAAGGTTTCTTCGCCGCTGACTTCGGAAGTATTGACTTCTTCGCGCTCTTCAATTTTCGACGGTTCCAAGATTGGGAATAAGAGTGTAAAGGTTGTGCCTTTTCCGAGTTCGGTCTCGACTTCGATTTGTCCGTCGTGTGCTTTCACAATGCCGTGAACAATAGAAAGCCCCAGCCCTGTGCCTTTACCGACGCCTTTCGTGGTGAAGAACGGTTCAAACATTCTGGCTTTGACTTCGGGCGCGATGCCTGTGCCTGTGTCTTGAACTCTGACGACAGCATAAAGTTTACCGTTGTAGCGCGAGGTGGAAAGACCGTAACTCAAAATGCCGCCATTCGGCATGGCGTCGCCTGCATTGATGCCAAGATTGAGCAAGACTTGATAGAGTTGCTTGTCGTTCCCCATAATCCACGCTTGCTCGACGAATTGAACGGCTTGCACGGTGATATTTTTTTTGAGCAGACGGCGAAGCGTGGTTGTGATTTCATTGATGAGCCGCGAGAGTTCAATCGGCTGTTTTTCCGTTTGCTCCGAGCGCGAGAAGTCGAGCAGTTGTCGGGCGATATGCTTGCTGCGTTCGACGGTCTTTTGAATGGTTTGCGCGTTTTTGAGAATCTCCTCGTTTTTAGTGTTCATTTGCAGTTGTTCATTGGCAAGCGAGATGATGGCAAGCAGGTTGTTGAACTCGTGGGCAATGCCGCTGGCAAGTGTTCCGATGGATTCCAACTTTTGCGCCTGCATGGCTTTTTCAGTGATGTGTTTTTTCTCGAGCTCCATGTTTTTTTGAAGGGTAATGTCCTTCATTGCGCCAAGCATTCGGATAGGCTTGCCTGCATGGTCTTTGAGATAAACGCCGTTGTCTTCAACCCAAAAGTATGAACCGTCTTTGCGTCGGTAGCGATATTCAACGCAATAGGGGTCTCCGCTTTTGATGGTCTCTTTGAGTTGGCTTGTGGCGGCGGCTCGGTCGTCGGGGTGAATTTCTGCCGCCCACTCTGAAAGGGAAATTTGATATTCAGAAGGCAGATAGCCCGTGAGTTTCTCGACTGCCCCCGACCACTTGATTTTGCCTGTTAGTAAATCCATGTCGTAGACGAGTTGTCCTGTTTGTTCAAGCACTAATCGGTATCGTTCTTCATTTTCGCGAAGCAACCTATCGGCTTCTTTGCGCTCGGTGATGTTTTGCACCACGACAAGGATTTGCTCAATCACATCGGTTTCGGCGCGAATGGGCGAGACGAGATAAAAGTAATCGCTTCCACCGAGCGATAACTCAAAGCTAACAGTTTCACCGTTGAACGCACGATTAAAATATGACGCGATTAATGGTGCGATGTGTTCGGGATAAATCTCGAAGAGCGAACGGTTAATTAAATTCGCGGCATCGATTCCCAAGCGTTGGTATTCCTTGCCGTCAGTAAAGAGCAGAACGAAACTGCGGTTGTAAATGCCCACCACGCCATTCGGATAGTTTTCCGCAATAGTGCGATAGAGACTTTCACTTTTGCGCAATTCTGCCGTTCGTTCTTGCACTTGTCGCTCGAGCGATTCGTTCAACTCGCGCAGTGCCGCCTCGAGCCTTTTGCGCTCGGTGATGTCTTGAATTGTGGCGACAGCGTGCGTCGCATTTCCTTCTCCGTCGTAGAAGACTTCGGTTTTGAAGACATAGAGCGTTCGGATTTCACCTGTATCGGCACGCTTGATGCGGTATTCAAACGGTTCATTGACAAACCCGCGTTGCCGTTTGGCGACATCGGCTTTTGCCAGTTGCGTTGCGACAATCGGAATATCTTCTTTGAGAATGAAGCCTTTTCCAATTTCATCAAACTTCATCACACGAGAGCCGAGTTGCTCGAGCGTGGTGCCAAGCAGTTCCAAGTATCTGTCGCTGAAAATGAGTTCGTGTTTTTGCAGGTTTGCTTCGACGGTGGCGATGTTAGCAATGCGCAGGGCTTCGGTGAGTTTAGCGGCGTTATCTTTTCGCTCGGAAATATCCAAAATGATGCCTTCCCAATACACCACGCCTTCTTCGGAGCGGCGCGGGGTCGCAGCAACTTCAATCCAAACCGTTTTGCCACGAATGCGTGCGCGCCCTTCCCAGCGAAATGGTTTCAGCGTGCGATGTGATTCCCCAATAGCGTTCATGAAATTTTGTAAGTCATCGGGATGTAGAAATCGTGCAGCAATGTCGTTGTAGCCAATCATCTCTTCGGGCGAAATGCCGAGATGACGAACGCCTTCCCCAACAAACATAATTTTTCGCGATAGGTCGGGCAGCGTTTCGGCTTGAAAGACAGCCCCCGGAATGTTGTTGGCTAATCCACGATAGCGCGCTTCACTTTCTTTTGCATGATGTTCTTCTGTTGAATCAATGCTAATGGCAAGCACGCCCGTAACCTCACCTTTTTCGTTGCGCGTGGGTTGAAGGAAATGTTTGAACGCCACATGATTGTCCATGAAAACATTGAACGTTTCAAACTCAACGCTTTCGCCTGCAAGGGCTTTGTGAAGCATCTCGATAAAGGTTTTATTGAAACTGTATAACTCAAATGCTGAAAAGCCAACTGCGTCGCCTGGCGCGAAGCCTAATTTCTCTAATCCTTTTCCTTCC
>CALKXI010000028.1 GCA_938003965.1 uncultured Chlorobiales bacterium | reverse complement strand
CTTCGTAGAGTAGTTCGCCTTTGCGCAGTGTGCCTTTGCTCATTGATGGATTTGAAAAAATTGAGGGCGCAAGTTAAGGATTTCTCTACGAAAGTTCTTTCACCGATTGGCTTGCGAAGAATCAAGGTATTTGAAAACTGTATGTTTTCTCGTTTCTTTGGCTCTTTCTTCAAGTTCAAATGCTCCGAATTTTAACTCAATAAACATGCCATTGCACGCTCGATGTTTAGTGCTGTTAGGCGCGTTTCTGATGACCGCCCTTACAACCGTTGCACAGTCGCGCACCAAACTGACACACTACGTTCAAGCCTACGACCTTTCCGAATCCATCACTCGCGTTGAAAACACTCGCTTTTCATCATTTGCGTTCAGAGGCACCGATGGCGGATTTCTGCCGCCGCAAGTGGTCGGGAAACAGCATCAGCCCACGATTGCAACGAAATTCGTTTTTGTTGGCATTCCCGATGGCGCAACGGTGCGCGTGCAGGCAAAAGCACTAACAACGGAAAAACGCAACGGCATTACGCTCTCGCCGTTTGAGTCGCAGGATAGCATCGCAATTGCTTACAAGGAAAAATTTTTAGATAATCCGTTCTACCAATCTTCAACGCTTTATCCTGCCGACCTTGCCAAAGTTGAAGGCTACACTTACATCGGCGGGCAGTATGTTGCACAAATTCGCGTCTCTTCTGTGCAATATCAACCCGACAAGCGCGTGCTGGTGTGGAATCGGTTGGTGAAGTTGGATTTGGAAATCCTGCCACCTGCTTCCACCTTCACGCCCACAGAGCGACACACCACGAGCGACTTCGACGAGCAAACGCTCAAACGCTTGCTCATCAATTACCGCGACGCCAAAACGTGGCGACAAGCCGAACCGCCTCGCGCCTTTCGTCCAACAACCGCCTCGTGGTATAACCCCGCTAATCCATATCTCAAAATCTACACCGCCAAAGATGGTGTTTATCGAGTAACAGGTGCAACGCTTGCCGCCTCAGGCTTGAACTTATCGGGCGTTAATCCGCGCACGTTCAAACTCTACTTCAAAGGACGGGAAGTGCCGATTCGCGTTATCGGCGAAGAGGACAATCAACTCGACCCAACGGATATTATCGAGTTCATCGGCTACATCAATCGTGGCGAGCCGGAGCCGATTCTCAATCCCAACTCAGGCTTGCAAACAGGAACCGTTACGGAATATCTCAATGTGCATTCCGACACGTGCGTTTTTTGGCTCACTTGGGGCGGCGCATTGGGCAGACGCATGTCGGAAGAAAATGCTACGCCAAACAACTCTACACCACAAAGCACCTACCGCGACACGCGCCACTACGAGCGCGATACGATTTACGTAACAGGCTTTACAAGTTTTGATAGCATCACTACCGAGCGCGTGCCGGGCGAAGGCTGGATTTGGAAACGCTTACAAGTCAATGATTTCAACACAAGCGATTCACTCGTTCAGCCGTTCATCGTTCGCAACCCTTCTTCAACAGGCAACAGCGACCTGCAACTGCGCGTCGTGAGTGCGACTTTCACACCGTCGACGCTCGATGTGTTTCTCAACAATAGCCTTGTAACAACGATTTCAATAGGCACTCGTGGCGAAGTGATTCGCACCGCAACCTTTCCCACATCGCTTTTGCAAGCAGGCGAAAACCGCTTAACACTTCGGCTCACACAAGGCACAGGGAGCAGTGTTCTGGATTTTGATTGGTTCAAGATTACGAGCGATTTTCTCTACACGCTTCCGCCTGCCGACGAACAGTTTGAATTTGCTTCAAGCACCAATGCTGATATTGTGCTCACGAACGCACAAAGTTCCAACAACTTTATTTACAACCTTTCCGACAGCACGGTTCTCACCAATGTGGCGCAAGTCGGGAACACGCTTCGATTCAACGCGCAGTCAGGCAAACGTTACATCGCAACCCGCACCTATCTCACGCCGGTTGTGCGTGCGCATCAAAACGGCGACTTACGCAACTCAAACAACGGTGCCGATTACATCATCATCACGCACCCGCTTTTTCTTTCGCAGGCAAATCGTTTAGCAAATTTTCGTCAAACACCGTTAGGCGGCGGCTATCGCACGAAAGTGGTTACAACCGAAGAAGTTTATGCCGAGTTTAGCGACGGCTTTTTCACGCCGAAAGCCATTCAAGAGTTTCTCAAATATGCCTACAACAACTGGCAACTGCCGCGCCCGAAGTATGTTTTGCTAATGGGCAGTGGCACTTGGGACCCGAAGAACAATTTCGGTTTTGCAGAGCCGCTCCGAAAGTTGCCGTTGATTCCCGTTTATGGCAACCCTGTGAGCGAAATTTGGTTTGTGAGTTTTGAAAATTCGCCGAGCCGTCCGTTTGTGAATGTGCCGAAAATGCACATCGGGCGCGTTCCATCAGTAACGCTCGAAGAGGCGACGATTTACGTCGATAAACTCATTGAGATGGCGAACCGACCGCTCTCGCAAGCGTGGTATAAGCAGTTTCTTTTCATCACGGGCGGGATTGGCAGTTTTGAGCAACAACTCTTTCGCGCCAATGCCTTGAACATCATCAACGCGTCCGTTTTGCCGCCACCGACGGCGGGCATTGTGGATACCATTTTCAGAGACGACGATAACCCCTTCGTCAGTTCGCTTGCGGCAGAGCGTATTCAAAACCGAATCAATTCAGGGACGGCAGTCATTAACTTCGTTGGACACGCGGGAAGCGAGACGTGGGATTTCACACTCGGCGACCCACGAGTGCTTCGCAACAATGGTAAGTATCCGCTAATTTTCAGTTGGACTTGCCACACAGGACGCTTTGCCGAGCCGAATCGTCGCACCTTCGGCGAAACATTCGTCTTTCTCCCGCAAGCAGGCGCAACGAACTTTGTTGGCACAGCAGGCTACGGCTACGTCGGTCCAGACGATGTGCTCAATCGGGCTGTCTATCGCGCCATTGCCGATACGCTTCGCGAAGTCGGCTTAATTTGGAACGCGGCGTATCAAACGCTTTTAGCGCAAACGTTTTTTTGGTCGGCAGTTAACATTTGCACGCTCGACCAATACAACATTCAAGGCGACCCCGCACAGCCCATTGTTGTTCCGCGCAAGCCCGACTTTGATATTCAGCCCAACGACATTGCCTTTCAATCACAAACGATTTATGAAGAGGACGACCAATTCGTTAAAGTGTCGGCGCGCAACTTTGGCATTGCCTCGCCCGATAGCGTCAGCCTGCGCATTTATGAACGCGCACAAGGCGGCGGCGCATTTACGAAAATTGCCGATACGCTCTTCTCAAAAATTTTAGTGCGCGATTCGCTCATCATTCGGCTGAACTTTCGCAACCGCACCGGCACGCGCGAGTTAGAATTTCGTGTCAATGAAGACGGCGCGATTGATGAAGTTAATCCTGCCAACAACACCGCCCGCACAACGATTATCGTTTTTCCGAACGATGTGGTTGGCACGATGCCGTATAACTTTTCCATTTTGCCTGCAAGCAGGCCTGCGTTCAGCATCATCAGTAGCAGTGCAGGATTAGGCAACGGCAGAACCTATCAGTTTGAGTTAGACACCACGATGTCGTTCGAGAGCCCTGCCAAGCGCATCAGCGGCGATTTGCAAGAAGACACGCTCATCACGACTTGGCGACCGCAGTTCAATCCGATTTTGAACATTCCTTACTATTGGCGTGTGCGAATCCGAAATGCGGACGGGAGCACAACGCCTTGGCGCGTGCAAACGGTTCGTTTTGATACGCTGAACGGCGCCATGCACCACATTCGTTGGAGCCTGCGTGGCAAACAAATTGGTTTGAACACGCTTGAAAATGTGCGCGTCAATACCGATGGCGTTACGATTGAAAGCGGCGAAGAGCGACTTCGTCTGCGTTCAGTCGGCGCGTTGATGTATGACTATTTCGGACGCTTTTTTTATGAAATTGCCGTCGGCGATTGTGTGCGCTTCAATCAAGTTCCGCCGCTTACCACTCAAATTCGCGGCTTGAATGTCTCGATTTTAGACACGGCAAAAAGTTTGTATCCAACGCCTGTTCAGAATTTTGATTTACTGCGCGCTGTTGGTGTAGATGGTCCACCTGACACAACGGTTGTGCCGCGCTTGCTTGCGCTCATTGACAGTTTGCCGCAACATGCCGTGTTGATGGTCGCATTGGTTGATGCCGTGCAAGATATTCCTGATGGCTTTGCGTTTTTGCCGTTTGCGCCTGAAGTCTTGAATCGCTTTGTGCAATTAGGCAGTGTGCGGTTTGGTTCGCTCCGATTCCGTGAGTCGTGGGTGTTTGCAGGCTCAAAAGATAGGCGCGTTTATTTTGAAGATTGGGGACGGCGTTGTTTGCCAAGCGGCGGGTGCGACTCCGCACTTCGTCCGACCGGGATTGATACCGTCATCCGTGTTCCGAGACCAGTTGCAACAATTGAAACCGACCCGATTGGACCCGCCGCACACTGGGGCATGCTCTCGTGGCAAGCCTCCTTGCCTTCACCAAACGCAAAAATTCTCATTACCGTTATCGGTATTCGGCGCGACGGCACAAGCGATTCGCTCCTTACAATTTCACAAGGCAATCAATACAACTTGATGAACCTTTCAGCGGCGCAGTATCCCTTCCTAAAATTGCGCGTGCGCCTTGTTCGAGATGTGCCAAACGGCGTATCGCCGTCGCTTCAATCGCTCTCGCTGAACTTCACCACTACCGGCGACTTAGCCACCTCAAACCGACTGTTTGCCGCCATGCGCGACACTGTGCGGCAAGGCGAACCTCTCAATCTGCAACTTCAACTGCAAAACATTGGCATGGCAGAGATTTCCCCGATTCGTATTGATTTATCGGTGCAATCGCCAAATGCACCTGCACGCCGATTCTTGCAAAGCATTGTGATGGATAGCGCACTCTCACCAAGCCAACGCCGAACGGTGAATTTTACTGTTCCAACAACGACGCTTACAGGCAATCAAATTTTCAAGGCGGAGTTAGACCCCGACAATCGTCTTCAAGAAGTTTCGCGATTCAATAATCAAGCATTTCGGCAAGTGTTCATTGCAGGCGATTCGCTCTCGCCACAGGTCGACATCACTTTCAACGGACAACGCATTACAAGCGGCGCGCTCGTGCCAAGAAAGCCGCGCATTGTTATTTCGGCAACCGACGATAGCCCAATTCCGATTGCTGACACTGCGCTTTTTTCCATCAAACTCGGTCAAGTGCCTATTTACTTCAGCGATTCGCGCGTCTCGTTTACGCCTGCAACGCTGATGAACAAAACCGCAACCGTCGTTTTCACGCCTGAACTGCCTGATGGGCGCGATACGCTTCGCGTTACGGTGCGCGACGTTTCGGGCAACCTTGCCGATAGTGCGCAATCCGTCGTTGCCTTTTCGGTTGAATCCGATTTCAAAATCCAAAATCTTTACAACTATCCGAACCCATTTCGCGACGAAACCTTCTTTGCGTTCCGAATGACGGGCGAATTGGAGTCGCGCCCGACGGAGTTCAAAATTCGTATCTACACCGTTGCAGGCAGAATGATTAAAGAAATTGATGTGATGCCCACCATTAACGAATCGTTTAACGGCAATGGCGAGGGCTTATATCGTGTGCGCTGGGACGGGCGCGACAACGACGGCGACTTAGTCGCAAATGGCGTCTACATCTACCGAATCACCATCAAAACGCCCAAAGAAAGCATCAACAAAACCGAGAAACTTGCGATTATTCGCTAACGATGAAACGAACATTTCTGAAAACGATTCTGACAAGATTACTCCTCGTTTTCTTTATTGCAGATACGACGAATGTGTTTGCACTCCATATACACTATCACTTTGTTCATCAAGAAGTCAATGCGCAAACTGATTCAAAATGTGTTTCCGCCCCTGACGAACTTATCAAGCGTGCACCACTTAAACATCACATCAAGTTCATTGATATTGACTCCCCGCTTTTGCAACTCAACATCGACTCGAGTGTTTTTTCTGACACCATTTACTACCAACAAGTAACCGTTTGTGAAAACGCTTCGCCACCTGCATCGCTTATTTCACTTCATAAACTCTGCATTCTGCTCATCTAATCTCACCTGCTTTTACACCGTCATCTTCACAGTCAGACGCTCGCAACCTTTTACATCTCATTCAATCTCATAAATCAAAGCCATGACAAAACTCGTTTTTGTTCTCGGATTATTGCTTCTTTTGAGCACCTCGCTCTTTGCGCAAGAACTGCCGATTGATTCCATCAAAGCC